>NZ_JBEYUA010000009.1:0-429267 GCF_040643285.1 Spirillospora sp. NPDC047279 | reverse complement strand
GCTCGGTCAACATGAACCACGTCCGCTCATGGGTGATCCTCTCCGAAGGGTGTCACCCGTACTTGGCCGGCCGGCGGCGGCGCAGCGGCGGGCTGACCCCGTCGGCGAGCCGCCGCGCGGTCACCAGGAAGCCGGTGTGGCCCACCATCCGGTGGTCGGGCCGGACGGCGAGCCCCTCGACATGCCAGGACCGCACCATGGTCTCGAAGGCGTACGGCTCGGCGAACGCGCCGTGCGAGCGCAGATCCTCCACCACGCGGGACATCTGTGTGGTGGTGGCGATGTAGACGCAGATCATGCCGCCGGGGATCAGCGCCTTGGCGACCGCGTCCAGGCACTCCCAGGGGGCCAGCATGTCCAGGACGACCCGGTCGACCTCGGTCTCGGCGAGCGAGTGCTCCAGCGACCCGACGGTCAGCCTCCACGCCGGGTGCGGGCCGCCGAAGAACCGCTCCACGTTGCCCTTGGCGACGTCGGCGAAGTCGGCGCGGCGCTCGTAGGAGGACACCAGCCCCCGCTCCCCCACCGCGCGCAGCAGGAAGCACGTGAGCGCGCCCGACCCGGCGCCCGCCTCGACCACGCGGGCCCCGGGGAAGATGTCGGCCATGGCGACGATCTGCCCGGCGTCCTTGGGGTAGACGACCGCGGCGCCGCGCGGCATCCGGACGGCGAAGTCGGCCAGGAGCGGGCGGAACGCCAGGTACTCCACGCCCCCGCTGGACCGGAAGACCGAGCCCTCCGGGCTGCCGATGATCTCTTCGTGCGGGATCGAGCCCTTGTGGGAGTGGTAGACCTTGCCCGGCTGGAGCGTGATGGTGTTGATCCGGCCCTTGGGATCGGTGAGCTGAACCTGGTCGCCGGCGCGGAAGGGGCCGTGCGGGACGCGGCCGTAGGAGTCCTCGGCCAGGGAGTCGTGATCGCCGGCACCGGCGCTCGGCGTGGGTTCGCTCATAGCCGTCAAGGCTATCGGCGCGTCACCCCCGCTCAGACCGCCCGGACCGCTCAGATCCCGGCGAAGGCCCGGTCGACGTCGGCCACCGCCAGCACCCCGTAGACCCGCCCGTCGGGCTCGACGAGCAGGTATTCGGAGGCGGGCGAGCGGCGCAGCGCGACGATCAGCTCCTCGCCGTCGAGGTCTGCGGGGAGGGTCAGGTCGCGGTCCAGGCCGCGCGACAGCTCCCCCACCTCGATCCACGGGCGCCGGTGCTCGGGCGTGGCGTTGACGGCCTTCTCGCTGACCAGGCCCAGCGGCCGGCCCTCATGATCGACGATCACCAGCGCGCCGGAACGGTCCTCCTGAGCGCGGCGCACCGCCTCGGCCAGCGGCACGTCCGCGGTCACCTGGGTGGCCCGCCGGGCCAGCCTCCGGGCGTTCAGCAGCGGGATGCGGTCGCGGACCTTCTCGGCCCTGATGGCCTGGGTGGCGCCGACCCAGATGAACGAGGCGACCAGCGCGGACCACAGCAGCGCCAGCCACCCGAAGCCGCCGCCCTCACCGGCCGGGCGGGTGGCCAGGAGTGCGCCGACGAACAGCGTGAGCACGGCGACGCCGCGCCCGACCCAGCCGGCGAAGATCGCGCCGTTGCGGCTGCGGCCGGTGGCCTTCCACACCGCCGCGCGGACCAGGCGGCCGCCGTCCAGCGGCAATCCGGGCAGCAGGTTGAACACGCCGACCAGCAGGTTGGCGAACGTCAGCGCGTCCACCAGCAGCAGGGCGACGCCGGGGAGCGGCAGCAGCAGGTGCGCCAGCACCCCGATCCCGGCCAGGACGAGGTTGACCAGCGGCCCGGCGAACGCGATCAGGAACTCGCGGCCGGGCGTCGGCGCCTCGCGTTCGATGGAGGTCTCGCCGCCGAGGATGTGCAGGGTCACCGAGCGCACGGGCAGGCCCAGCGCGCGGGCGGTGACGGCGTGGCTCAGCTCGTGGACGAACACCGAGCCGTAGAGCAGGACCGCGTAGGCGAACGCGACCGCGAAGCTGCCCGGCCGGCCGACGACGTCGGTCCGCAGGACCTGGCTCTCGAACATGACGGTCACCACGACCGCGACGATGAACCAGCTGGGGGACACGTAGACCGGGACGCCGAAGGGACGCCCGATGAACAACCCCGGGCCGCCCCGTCCGGGGCTCGTCCCTGCCGGATCGCCACCGGGTGCGGTCTTGCCTTCGGTCGGAGGTGCGCTCTCTGCCACGCCCCCGATGCTACGCGGATACGGGATTTCGTCGGAGGCGTCCCCTAGGGTGCTGGGCATGACGACCACCCAGGCCCCCGGCTCGGCGGACGCACAGGCGGCCGACGGCCCGCAGGTGATCGGCTCTCTCTCCCCGTCCCGCGCGGGGGATTTCATGACCTGCCCGCTGCTCTACCGCTTCCGGGTGATCGACCGGATCCCGGAGCGGCCGAGCCCGGCCGCGGTGCGCGGCACCCTGGTGCACGCGGTGCTGGAGCGGCTGTTCGACCTGCCGACCGCCGAGCGCACCCCGCCCGCCGCGCTCGACCTGCTCGGGCCGCAGTGGGAGCGGCTGCAGGCCGAGGAGCCCGAGCTGGCCCGGCTGTTCGCCGCCGCGGCCGACGGCGGCCCGGACGACGCGAGCACGCACGGCGCCAGCACGCACGACGCGAGCACGGGCGGCGACGCACCTGACGCGGCCGGGGATGCCGACGCGGCCCCGGCGGCGCCCGCGCCGCGGGGCGACGCCGAGCGGGAGTGGTTCGAGCAGGCCCGCCAGATGGTCGAGCGCTACTTCACCCTCGAAGACCCGCGCCGGCTCGAGCCCGCCGAGCGCGAGCTGTTCGTCGAGACCGTGCTGCCCTCCGGCCTCAAGCTGCGCGGCTACATCGACCGGGTCGACGTGGCACCGAGCGGCGACGTCCGGATCGTCGACTACAAGACCGGCACCGCGCCGCGCGCCGACTTCGAGGCGCGGGCGCTGTTCCAGATGAAGTTCTACGCGCTGGTGTTGTGGCGGGCGCAGGGCCGGGTGCCCCGCCTGCTCCAGCTGATGTACCTCGGCAACGGCGAGGTCCTGCGCTACGAGCCCGACGAGGCCGACCTGCGCGCGACCGAGCGCAAGCTCGAGGCCCTGTGGGCGGCCATCCGGCGAGCCACCGAGACCGGCGAGTGGCGCCACCGCACCAGCCGCCTGTGCGACTGGTGCGACCACAAGGAGCGCTGCCCGGGATGGGGCGGCACCCCGCCGCCGCTGCCCGAGCGGCCCGTCGACCGCCCCTCCCCCGCCGACCTCGAGGTCTCGGCTTTCGGGCGGGGCGACGACCTTTGAGGTCATCCGGGCGCCCGCAGCGCTCATCCTTGCGGAGGAGTTGAGATCCGCGTTCAGGATGGCTCACCACCTGGCCTGACCTCCTAGGGTGAGAATCGTGTCACCCCGCATCCGTGGTCTCGCGGCCTTCCGCGCCTGGCTTCAGTCCCGCCCGCAGGCGGCTGACGCCTTCATGGCGCTGGGCCTGCTGCTGCTGGGGTTCGTGCAGGTCTTCGTCGAGGACCAGCCGAAGGAGCTCAAGGCCTACTACGTCGACCCCGACGCCGGGCACATACTGCTGGTCATCGCCATCACGATGTCGCTCACCTTCCGGCAGCGCCATCCGATGACCGTGCTGGCCTTCATCCTGGCCTGCGAGTTCTGGATCACGGTCCAGCACTACCCGCCGACGATCCCCGACGTCGTCGCGTTCATGATCGCGATCTACAGCGTGGCGGCGCACCGGGCGCTGGCGATCAGCGCGCTGGGCGGGCTGCTGGCGCTGGTGTCGTTCAACGTCATGCTGATCCTGCTCCCGATGAACGCGGGCCTGATCACCTATCTGATGGACAACGCGCTGGTGATCGGCCTCTGGGTGCTCGGCCGCAACCTGCGGCTGCGGCGCGCCTACTTCACCGAGCTGGAGGACCGGGCCGCCCGGCTCGAGCGCGCCCGCGGCACCGACGCGCGGGCGGCGCGGGTCGAGGAGCGGTCGCGGATCGCGCGCGAGCTGCACGACGTCGTGGCGCACCATGTGAGCGTGATGACGGTTCAGGCGGGCGCCGCCCGCCGCATCCTCGACCGCGACCCGGGCAACGCCCGCGAGGCGATGACCACCATCGAGGAGGTCGGACGCACCGCGCTGAGCGAGATGCGCCGCATCGTGGGCGTGCTGCGCACCGAGCGCGACGCCGACCGGGCCGGCGGCGAGCTGGCCCCGCAGCCGGGCCTGGGCGACCTGGGCGAGCTGCTCGACCACGTGCGCGAGACGGGCCTGTCGGTGCAGCTGTGGATCGAGGGCGAGGCCCGCACCCCCTCCCCCGGCGTCGACGTCGCCGCGTTCCGGCTGATCCAGGAAGCGCTCACCAATACCCTCAAGCATGCCGGTCCGGAGGCGCGCGCCTGGGTCCGGCTCTACTACACCGACGACGACCTGACCGTCGAGATCGAGGACGACGGGCGTGGCACCGCGACGATCATGGCCGACAACGGCGACAATCCCGGGCATGGCCTCGTGGGCATGTACGAGCGGGTCGCCCTCTACGGTGGTGAGCTGCGGATCGGGCCGCGGGTCGGCGGTGGTTTCGGCGTGCGCGCCCGGTTCCCCCTGGAGGCATGAGTTGACAAGGCGTCATTCGGTGAGCGGAGCGGGTTCATGAGTGCGGTGCGGGTTCTGCTCGTCGACGACCAGCCGCTGCTGCGGACCGGGTTCCGGCTCATCCTGGAGGCGGAGACCGACATCGCGGTGGTGGGCGAGGCCGGCGACGGCGCGACCGCGGTCGAGATGACCCGGTCGCTGCTGCCCGACGTGGTCCTGATGGACATCCGGATGCCGGGCGTCGACGGCATCGAGGCGACCCGCCGCATCATCCGCGAGGAGGCGGCGTCGCACGACCCGAAGGTGCTCATCCTCACCACCTTCGACCTGGACGAGTACGTCATCGAGGCGGTCCGGGCCGGGGCCAGCGGCTTCCTGCTGAAGGACTCGCCGCCGGAGGACCTCGTGCAGGCCATCCGCATCGTGGCGGCGGGCGACGCGATCGTGGCGCCGAGCGTGACCCGGCGGCTGCTCGACAAGTTCGCCACCCGGCTGCCGGCCGTCCGCGACTCGGCGCCGCCGCCCGGCCTCGACACGCTGACCGAGCGCGAGCGCGAGGTGCTGACGCACGTCGCCCGCGGCCTGTCGAACGCCGAGATCGCGGCCGAGCTGGTGGTCAGCGAGACGACGGTCAAGACCCACGTCGGCAACGTGCTGGCCAAGCTGGGGCTGCGCGACCGGGTGCAGGCCGTGGTGTACGCCTACGAGACGGGGCTGAGCCGTCCGGGTCAGAGCTGACCCCGAGGCTGGGGACCGGCCCAGGGCCCGCCCTGGGCCCGCCCCGGGCCGCGGTCCCTGAGCGGCCTGCCCTGAGCCGGAGTCAGGGGTGCCCCTGACCTCCGGTACCTCTCCCTCCCCCAAAGGAACGATCGCCTGGACCCCCTCTCCGCCCACGGGTGGAGCGTGAAGTCCCTTCCTGGGGCCCAGGCTTTCGGCCTTCCGGACTTCTAGTGTTCTGAGCCATGGATCGCGGTATCGCGATTCGATCGCTCGGTTCACTTCCGGTTCCAACCGCATACAGGGGAGATCACGTGACGAACACCGCCCCACAGACCGCTGACGCGCACTCCGCGCCCGGGGCGGCCGACTTCGCCGCACGGGCACATCAGGTCGCCAAGGTCTACGGCTCCGGCGACGCCCGGGTCATCGCCCTCGACAGCGTCACCGTCGGCATCCCGCGCGGTCGCTTCACCGCGATCATGGGTCCGTCGGGGTCCGGCAAGTCCACCCTCATGCACTGCATGGCGGGCCTGGACTCGGTCGACTCCGGCCAGGTCTACATCGGCGACACCGACCTGACCCGGCTCAAGGACAAGCAGCTCACCCGCCTGCGCCGCGACAAGGTCGGCTTCATCTTCCAGGCGTTCAACCTGGTGCCGACGCTGACCGCGCTGGAGAACATCACGCTGCCGATGGACATCGCGGGCCGCAAGGCCGACCAGCAGTGGCTCGACTCCGTCATCGACACCGTCGGCCTGCGTCCGCGCCTCAAGCACCGGCCGAGCGAGCTGTCGGGCGGCCAGCAGCAGCGGGTGGCCTGCGCCCGCGCGCTCGCCTCGCGTCCCGAGATCATCTTCGCGGACGAGCCGACCGGCAACCTGGACTCGCGGTCGGGCGCCGAGGTGCTCAACTTCCTGCGCGAGTCGGTCCGCCAGATGGGCCAGACCATCGTCATGGTCACCCATGACCCGTCCGCGGCCGCCTACTCCGACGAGGTGCTCTTCCTCACCGACGGCCAGATCGTCGACCGGATGGTCGACCCGACGGCCGAGCGCGTGCTCGAGCGCATGAAGGGCTTCGACCAGCCGGGGGTCGCGGCCCGATGATGGCCAAGGTGACGCTCCGCAATCTCGCGGCGCACAAGATCCGCCTCGTCCTCACCGCCATCGCGGTGATCCTGGGCGTGGCGTTCGTGGCGGGCACGCTCATCTTCACCGACACGATGAACAAGCAGTTCGACGATCTCTTCGACCGGGTCGGCAAGGGCGTGGCCGTCGACGTGCGGGCCAAGAAGCTCACCGACGACCCGATGGACGAG
This sequence comes from Spirillospora sp. NPDC047279, assembly GCF_040643285.1. Lineage (NCBI taxonomy): Bacteria > Bacillati > Actinomycetota > Actinomycetes > Streptosporangiales > Thermomonosporaceae > Spirillospora > Spirillospora sp. NPDC047279. The sequence continues at coordinate 422,649 of NZ_JBEYUA010000009.1, read as the reverse complement.
GGCCTGTCGGCGCAGCCGGTCCCGGCGTCGGTGCTGGAGCGGCTGCGCTCGGTGCCGGGCGTCAAGAACCCGACCGGCAACGTGACCGGCTACGCGGCCGTCGTCGGCAGCAACGGCAAGATCGTCGGCACCGGCCAGAACGGCCCGCCGCAGCTGGGCGTCAACTGGACGCCCGGCGGCGACTACGACATGCAGGAGGGCCGGGCGCCGACCGGGCCCACCGAGGTCGCCATCGACGCCAAGACCGCCGAGAAGGGCAAGCTCAAGATCGGCGACACGGCCCGGATCGTGGTCCAGGGACCGCCGCAGCGGCTCAAGGTCGTCGGCCTGATCGACACCGGCAACCTGATGGGCGCCACCGTCACCGCGTTCGACACGGCGACGGCGCAGAAGCTGATGCTCAAGCCCGGCTACTTCAACGACATCCAGATGGCGACGTCGGGCCCGAGCGAGACCGAGCTGCAGGCGGCCGTCGCCAAGGTGCTGCCGGCCAACCTCGAGGCGATCACCGGCACCCAGCTGCGGGACGACGCCAAGAGCGACGTCGCGACGATGATGAACTTCTTCCGCACGTTCCTGCTGGTGTTCGCGCTGATCTCGATCTTCGTCGGCGGGTTCATCATCTTCAACACGTTCTCGATGCTCGTCGCCCAGCGCACCCGTGAGCTGGCGCTGCTGCGGGCCATCGGGGCGGCCCGGCCGCAGGTCACCCGCGCGGTGATCGGCGAGGCGATCGCGGTCGGCTTCGTCGGCTCGACGTTCGGCCTGCTGCTGGGCGCGGGCCTGGCGATGCTCCTCCAGGGCTTCATGATGCAGGACAGCGCCTCCGGCCTGGTGTTCACCCCGACGCCGATCATCGCCTCGTACGCGGTCGGCATCATCGTCACCGTCGTGTCGGCCTACTTCCCGGCGCGCCGGGCGGCGAAGATCCCCCCGGTCGCCGCGATGCGCGACGACGTGGCGCTGCCGCAACGGTCGCTGCGCATCCGCATCGCGCTCGGGTCACTGCTCACCGCCATCGGCGCCGCGCTCATCGCGCTCGGCCTGACCGGTGGCGGCGGCAACCCGGTGGTCCCGGTCGGCATCGGCGTGCTGCTGGTCTTCATCGGCATCGCGATGCTCGCCCCGGTGATCAGCGTGCCGGTGGTGAAGGTCCTCGGCGCCCCGTTCGCGAAGCTGATGGGCACGCCGGGCAGGCTCGCCCAGCAGAACGCGCTGCGCAACCCGCGCCGCACCGCGGCGACCGCCGCCGCGCTGATGATCGGCCTCGCCCTGATCACCACCGTGAACGTGATGGGCGCGTCCATGCGGGCGTCGGTGGAGGCCCAGGTCGACGACCAGTTCGGTGCCGACTACGTCATCGAGCCGACCGGCGCCGGGGGTGCCGACCCCGGTGCGGTCAAGCAGGTCGCGGCGGTCCCGGGCGTCGACAAGGCCTCGCCGTTCTACTCGGCCAACGCCAAGATCGAGGGCAAGCGCGCGTTCTACGTGGCGGGCGACATCGGCGACCTGGCGCAGGGCGTACGGCTCAAGATGGTCACCGGATCCACCTCGCTCGGCACCGACGGCATGATGGTCGACGAGGACACGGCCAAGGACCGGAAGTGGACGGTCGGCACGACCGTGCCGGTGAGCTTCCCCGACGGGAAGACCCAGCAGCTGCGCCTGACCGGCATCTACGAGAAGAACCAGTTCCTCGGACCGCGGGTCTTCGCCGAACCGGTGTACATGGCGCACACCGCCAACCCGGCCATCGACGGCATCGTCGTCAACGCGCAGAACACCGACGCCTCGACCAAGGCCGCCATCGAGGGCGCCATCAAGGACCACCCGAACCTCGAGGTGTCCGACCAGGCGGCCGTCAAGGAGGACGCGCGCAAGCAGGTCGACGGCTTCGTCACCTTCCTCACCGTCCTGCTGGTGATGTCGGTCATCATCGCGGCCGTCGGCGTCATCAACACGCTGGCGCTGTCGGTGATCGAACGCACCCGGGAGATCGGCCTGCTGCGGGCGATCGGCATCAGCCGCCGCCAGCTGCGCAGGATGGTCCGCATCGAGTCGATCGTCATCGCGGTGTTCGGCGCGCTGCTCGGCATCGGCATCGGGGTCGCCTTCGGCGCCGCGGTGCAGAGCGCGCTGGAGGACCAGGGCCTCACCGTGCTGAGCGTCCCGGCGGGCACGCTCGCCGTGTTCGTGGTGATCGCAGTGGTCATCGGTGTGCTGGCGGCCCTGTGGCCGGCCTGGCGCGCCGGGCGGATGGACGTCCTCAAGGCCATCTCCACCGAGTAGCGGCAACACGGCGCAACACGCCGTCGCACGCCCCGTACGGTCGAGCGACCGTGCGGGGCGTGCCCGTGTCCGGGGTACCGTCAGGTGAGCCGCACGCGCGGGTCGAGGAGCGAGCAGGCGAGGTCGGCGGCGAGGTTGGCGAGCACCACGCAGACCGCCACGGCGAGCACCACCCCGAGGATGACCGGCGCGTCGCCGACCGTGATCGACTGCACCACGAGCTGGCCGACCCCCTGCAGGCCGAAGACCTTCTCGGTGACGATGGCGGAGCCGATGAGGGCCCCGACGTCGACGCCGAACTGGGTCACCACCGGGGTCAGCGCCGCCCGCAGCCCGTGCCGGTAGACGACCCGGCGTTCCGGCAGCCCCTTGGCGCGGGCGGTGCGGATGTAGTCCTCGCCGAGCACGTCCAGCATCGAGCCGCGCGTCAGGCGGGAGTAGCCGGCCATCAGCAGGAACGCCAGCGTGAACCAGGGCAGGACCATCCGCCTCCAGAAGTTCTCCTGGAGCGGCGGCCCCGGCTCGAACAGGTGGACGCCGAGGTCACCGGCCGTGCCGAAGAACAGGTACAGGCACATCAGCGCCACGACGAACGCCGGCGTCGACAGGCCGGCCAGGACGAACAGCGTCACCGCCCGGTCCAGGGGGCCGCGCGCCCGGGTCGCGCCGAGCACGCCGGTGAGCACGCCGCCCGCCAGCCACAACACCGACGCGCCGAGCACCAGGATCGCCGTCGTCTGGAGCCGCTCGCCGATCATCGTGGCGACCGGGGCCTGGTGGATGTAGGAGCGGCCGAGGTCGCCCTCGAACAGCCGGCCGAGGAACCTGGCGTACTGCACGATCAGCGGGTCGTCCAGGCCGAGGTTGCGCCGGATCAGCGCGAGCGTCCCGGCGGTGGCGCGCGGTCCGCCGATCACCCGTTCCGGATGCCCGGCCGCGACGAAGACCAGGAAGAACGCCGCGGTGGCGACGAGCCACAGGACGCCCAGGCCGGACAGCAGCCGCCGGGCCAGGTACCGGATCATCCGCCCGCCGCCCGCCCGGCCCGCGGGTCGAGGGCGTCGCGGACCCCGTCGCCGAGGAGGGTGAACGAGAAGGTGGTGAGGAGCAGCAGCCCGGCCGGGACGAACAGGAACCACCACGCCGTGTCGTAGTACTCCTGCGCGTCGCTGAGCATGCCGCCCCAGGTGGGCGTGGACGGGTCGGCCCCGGCGCCGAGGAACGACAACGTCGCCTCGAGCACGATCGCCTGCGGGACGAGCAGGGTCGCCAGCACCGTCACCGGCCCGGCCAGGTTGGGCAGCACCTCGACCGTCATGATGCGCAGGTCGCCCGCGCCGAGCGACCGCGCCGCCTCGATGTACTCCCTCTCCCTGATGGAGAGCACCTGGCCGCGGACGACGCGCGCCATGGCGGCGAACGAGAAGAAGGCGATCACGGCGACGGTCAGCGGCACGCTCGCGCCGAACGTCACCGCGACCACGATGGCCACCAGCACGTACGGGAACGACGACACCACGTCCATGCCCCGGGCGAGCACCGCGTCGGCCCATCCGCCGAGGAAGCCCGACACCACCCCGGCCGCCACGCCGAAGAGGGTCGCCAGCGCGGTCGCCGCCAGCCCGACCAGCAGCGAGACGCGCGCGCCGTAGGCGGCGCGCACCAGCACGTCCCGGCCGATCGAGTCGGTGCCGAGCCAGAACTCGCCGGACGGGCCGACCGGCAGGCCGTTCTCGTCCAGGCCGGTGTCGGGGTACGTCGCGTGGTAGGGGTGGCCGGTCCACGCCGCCCACAGCGGCGCCGTCAGGGCGAACAGCGCGAGCAGCAGCAGGACGCCGAGCGACACCATGGCCGCCCGGTCGGCGCGCAGCCGCGCGCACGCCAGCGACCAGGGGCCGCGTACCCGGATCGGGCGGCCGGCGGCCGGTGCGGTGTACGGCGTGGGGTGGGGGGTGGGGTGGGGGGTGGTCATGCTCTCGTGGTCAGGTCAGGAGGACAGCCTCAGGTTCGTGTAGTCGTAGGCCTGGATGGTCGGGACGAACAACGGGTCGCGGACCCGGTCGGAGCGGAAGATGGGGAAGTCGAGGGCGAGCAGCGGGACCACCGCCGCGTCGTCCATCACCAGGCGGTCGGTGCGGTGCAGCAGCTCGGCCGCCCGGGCCGGGTCCTCGGCCTGCTGCGCCTCGTCGATGAGCCGGTTGACCTCGGGGTTGTCGTAGGCGCCGTAGTTGGTGGAGTTCGTTCCGTAGTTCCGGCCGTCGAAGAGGGGCTGGATCATCGAACGCCCGTTGTTGCCGAACCAGTCCGGCGTCCAGTTGGGCACGGCGACGTCCCACTTCCCCTCGCGCGCGTCGGACGGCGTGACCAGCGTGCGGCCGTAGAAGGTGCCGTTGCCGTCGGCGATGAGCCGCGCGGTGATCCCGCAGGCGGCCAGGTCGGCCTGCAGCGACTGCGCGATCTTCGGGTTGTTGCCGCTCACCCGGTAGGGGAACCGCAACGTCAGCCCGCCCGCGTGCCCGGCCTCGGCCAGCAGCGTCCTGCACCTGGCCGGGTCGCCGGCGCCGCCGGGTGTCGGGTACGGGTCGTAGCGGCGGTGGCCGACGTTGCCGGGCGGGATCACCTGGGTGAGCGGCTCGGCGACGTCCGGGCCGCCGTAGATCTTCACCAGGGCGGTGCGGTCGACGGCGTGCGCGATCGCCTGCCGGACCCGCCGGTCGGCCAGCGCCCGGCCGTTGCCGGGGCTCTGCGTGTTGAACACCAGGAACGGGCCGAGGCTCGGCGAGCGGCGGACGGCCAGCCGCGGGTCGCGGGCCGCCTTGAGACGCGCGAGGGCCGCGTTCGGCACGGGCGCGTCCCAGGCGAGGTCGGCCGCGCCCTGCTCCAGCTGCTGCTGCACGGACTCGGGCGTGTCCTGGCCGAGCGTGATCTGGATCCGGTCGACGTACGCGGGCCGCGCCGGGTCGCTCGAGGCCTTCCAGGCAGGGTTGCGGCCCAGCACGATCGTCTTGTTGGGCGTGTACTCGGTGATCTGGTACGGCCCGTTGGAGATGGTGTTGGCGCGGAACTCCGCGCCGTCGGGGACGTAGGCGTCGTACTCGCGCGGCGCGGCCGTCGCGAACTGCAGGCTCAGCAGGTTGAGCAGGTCGCCGGCCGGGTGGTCGAGCCGGACGACGAGGGTCGAGTCGTCCTTGGCCGTCAGGCCCTCGATGTCGTGGTCGCGCTGGAAGGCGGCCATCGCCGCCGCGTCCTCGGCGTCGACCTCGGCGTAGTCAGCGCAGTAGGACGCCATGCCGGCGATCGTCGACCGGTAGTAGCCCTGGCCGCCCGACGGCGAGGCCGGGTTGCAGAGCCGCTTGAAGCCGCGGACGTAGTCGGCCGCGGTCACCGTGCGCGCCGGGCTGGTGTTCCACATGACGCCGTCGCGCAGCCGGATCGTGTAGGTCCTGCCGTCGGCGCTGACGCCGCCGTTCTCCCTGGTCGGCAGCTCGCGGGCGACGTCCGGCCGGAGCGGGACCGTCTCCTCGAACGTGTTGGAGGGACGGGTGGTGAACAGCGGCCGGGCGAACGTCCGGCTCAGCGCTATCGAGGCGAACGTGTAGCCGCTGGCCGGATCGATGTGGTCGGGGTCCGACGCCCCCGCGATGCGCAGCGTGCCGCCGCCCTGGCCGCCTGCCTCCCCCTCGCACGCGCTCAGTGTCCCCGCCACCAGCGCCGCCAGGGCGATCGCCCCGGCCATCCCGAACCCCCGTACCACCGCGCCCTCCCCGTATGCCCGCATACCGCGCCCCAACAGCCGACCTTGCAGGGCGGGACGAGGCGGCGTCCCGATCCTGAACGGATCGTGACCGGGATGTAGCCGAAGGTATACCGCGTCCTACGGGACAGGCCCGTGCGGAACGTGTCCGCACGGGCCTGTCGCCGGTCGCCGGGAGGCGCGTCGGCCGGAGGTCAGTCGTCGTCGGCCGGGGCGTCGGCGGGCGCGGCGGGCGCCGCCGGGGCCACCGCAGCCTTGGCGACCAGGTCGGTCGCGCTGACCGTGGTGTTCTCCGGGAAGTGGCACGCCGCCTGGTGGCCGGGGCTCAGCTCCTGCAACGGCGGCTCGACCTGCTTGCAGATGTCCTGCGCCTTCCAGCACCGGGTGTGGAACCGGCAGGCGGGCGGCGGGTCGAGCGGGCTCGGCACGTCGCCCTGCAGGCGGATGCGGTCGCGGCCCTCGCGCTTGCTCGGGTCGGGCACCGGCACGGCCGACAGCAGCGCGTTGGTGTACGGGTGCATCGGCCGCTCGTACAGGTCGGCGCGGTCGGCGATCTCGACGATCTTGCCGAGGTACATGACCGCGACCCGGTCGGAGATGTGCCGGACCACCGACAGGTCGTGCGCGATCACCACGTAGGTGAGGTCGAGCTCGTCCTGCAGGTCCTCCAGCAGGTTGACCACCTGGGCCTGCACCGACACGTCCAGCGCGGACACCGGCTCGTCGGCGACGATCAGCTTGGGCCGCAGCGCCAGCGTGCGGGCGATGCCGATGCGCTGGCGCTGGCCGCCGGAGAACTCGTGCGGGTACCGGTTGTAGTGCTCGGGGCTGAGCCCGACCATCTCCAGCAGTTCCTGCACCGCGGCCTTGACGCCCTGCTGCGGCTGCTCGCCCTGGAGCCGGTACGCGGCGCCGACGATGCTGCCGACCGTCTGCCGCGGGTTCAGCGACGAGTACGGGTCCTGGAAGATCATCTGGATGTCGCGGCGGAGCGGCCGCATGGCCCCCTGGGACATGTGAGTGATGTCATGTCCCTCGAAGGTGATCTTCCCGAAGCTGGGCTCCAGCAGCCGCATGATCATGCGGCCGGTGGTGGTCTTGCCACAGCCGGACTCCCCCACCAGGCCGAGCGTCTCGCCCGTGCGCACGGAGAAGGAGACGCCGTCGACGGCCTTCACCGCGCCGACCTGGCGCTTGAAGACGATGCCCTGGGTGACCGGGAAGTGCTTGCCGAGGTTGTCGACCTCCAGCAGCGTCTCGCCGCGGCGGCCGGTGCCGCCGGCCGGCGCGGCCTTCTCGGATGTGCTCACTTTCTCCCCCATCACAGCTTGGGCGCGATCTCGTCGTTCCAGATCTGCCGGCGCTTCTCGGCGGGCAGGTGACAGGCGACCCGGTGGCCCGGCGCCGCGTCGCGCAGCTCGGGCCGCTCGGTGGTGCTCTTGTCACCGTTCAGCTCAGCGTAGGCGCAGCGCGGATTGAACGCGCAGCCCGACGGCAGGTTGATGAGGCTCGGCGGGGTGCCCTTGATGGGCAGCAGCCGCTCGGTGCGCTCCCGGTCCAGCCGCGGCATCGAGCCGAGCAGGCCCCAGGTGTAGGGGTGCTCGGGCGCGTGGAAGACGTCATCGACCGTGCCGTACTCGACGCACCGGCCGCCGTACATCACCAGGAGGTCGTCCGACAGCTCGGCGACCACTCCGAGGTCGTGAGTGATCATGATGATGGCGGAGTTGAACTCGCGCTGCAGGTCCCGGATGAGATCCAGGATCTGCGCCTGCACCGTCACGTCGAGCGCGGTGGTCGGCTCGTCGGCGATGAGCAGCTCGGGGTCGCACGACAGCGCCATCGCGATCATCGCGCGCTGCCGCATGCCGCCGGAGAACTGGTGCGGGTAGTCGTCCACCCGGCGATCCGGCCGGGGGATGCCCACCCGGCCGAGCATGTCGATCGCGTGCTTGCGCGCGACCGACCTGCTGACGTCGTTGTGGATCCGGTACGCCTCGATGATCTGGTGCCCCACCGAGTAGAAGGGGTGCATCGAGGACAGCGGGTCCTGGAAGATCATCGACATGTCGCGGCCGCGCAGCCGCCGCACCTGCTCCTCCGAGGCGCCGACCAGCTCGGTGTCGCCCAGCCAGATCTCACCGGAGACCTTGGCGTTGCGCCGGTTGTGCAGGCCCAGGATGCCGAGGCTCGTCACGCTCTTGCCGGAGCCGGACTCGCCGACGATGCCCAGCGTCTTGCCGCGCTCCAGCTGGAACGACAACCCGTCCACCGACTTCACCAGGCCGTCGTCGGTCGGGAAGTGGATGCGCAGGTCGCGCACCTCGAGGAAGGACGTGGGCGGGCGGAGGTCGGCGGCGGCCGCTTCGGACCCGCCGTTGCGCAGCTCCTTGTTCGCCTTGTTGCGCGCCATCAGGCCAGCCTCACTCTCGGGTCGGCGACCGCGTACAGGATGTCCACCACCAGGTTGGCGATGATCACGAACAGGCCGGTGGCCATCGTGACGCCGAGCGCGACGGGCAGGTCGCTGCGGGTGATGCCCTGCAGCATCAGCTGGCCCAGCCCGGCGAACGAGAACGTGGTCTCGGTGATCACCGCGCCGCCGAGCAGCAGCCCGATGTCCAGGCCGAAGATCGTGATGATGGGGGTCAGCGCGGATCTCAGCCCGTGCCTGGTGATGACGCTCCGTTCGGGCAGTCCCTTGGCGCGGGCGGTGCGGATGTAGTCCTCGCCCATCGTCTCGAGCATGCCCGCGCGGGTGAGGCGCGCGTACATCGCGGCGTACAGGAACGCCAGCGTGATCCAGGGCAGGATCAGCGCCTGCGCCCACAGGGCCGGGTTGTCGAAGAACTCGTGGTACCGCGGGGTCGGCAGCAGCTTCAGCTGCCGGCACACCAGCCAGATCGAGACCAGGCCGGTGAAGAACATGGGGAGGGAGACGCCCGCCAGCGCGACCGACATGGCCGCGCGGTCGAAGAAGCTCCCCCGCTTGAGCGCGGAGACGACACCGATGGCGACGCCGGCCACCAGCCACAGGATGGCCGCGCCGAGCGCGATCGAGAAGGTCACCGGGGCGCGGTCGAGCAGCAGGTCCATGACCGGCTCGTTGGTGCGGTACGAGTACCCCAGGCAGGGCGCCGGGCAGTGGGTGACGCTGGTGCCGAACTTGTAGTCGGTTCCGACGAAGATGCCCTGGATGAACTCCCAGTAGCGGACCAGGAAGGGGTCCTCGAGGCCCAGCTTCGCCTTCACGCCCGCCAGGCCTTCGGGGGTGACCTCCCGGCCCAGGTAGCGCGCCGCCAGGTCGTCGGTGGACTGACCCGCGAGCTTCGGCAGCAGGAAGAAGATGCCGAACGTCACCAGGCTGATGATCGCCAGCAGTAGAACGGCGACCAGTAGACGCCGGATGATGTATCGGATCACTTCGTGCGGCGGTGGTGGCCGGCGTGGCGCGCCCGGTAGGACGCCGCCACGCCGGCCACCTCTGCCTTCACCTCTCTCAGAATTACTTAGCGAGCCCGAGGTTGGCGTAGTCGATCATGCCGGAGTAGCCGTAGTTGATGAACACGTTCGTCATCTTCGGGTTCCGGTAGTACAGGTTCTTCGCGTACAGCATCGGGATGATCGACGCGTCCTCCATGACGGCCTTGTCGATCTCCTGGTAGACCTTGTTGCGCTCGGCCTCGTCCTTCAGCTGCACGACGTCCTGGAACTTCTTGGCGATGTCCGGGAGGTCGATGTGCGAGATGTTGGAGCTACCGGTGCCCTTGAGCGCGCCCGGGTCGGTGATCTGCTGCAGGAAGCCGAAGCCGCTGGGGAAGTCGGCCGCCCAGCCGTAGATCATCAGGCCGAGCTGGTTCTTCTGGACGAACTTCGGGTCGCCGACCACACCGCCGGTGTAGCCGTCCTCCGGGTAGTTCTTGATGTTGACCTTGATCCCGACCTTCTCGAGCGAGGCCTTGATCGACTCGGCCGCCGCCTTCTCCTTGGGCCGCTCGGTGCGGTAGGAGATGTTGGTGGTGAAGCCGTTCGGCTTGCCGCACTTGGCCAGGTGCTCCTTGGCCTTGACCGGGTCGCCCTTGCCGTTGTTGTTCGGGTACAGGTCGAACTTCTGGTGCGCCTTCAGGCTCGGCGGCATGACGGTGCTGGCGATGTCACCACCGGTGGTGCCGCCGTAGGCGTTCTGGTAGCCGGTCTTGTCCACCGCGTACTGCACGGCGATGCGGCAGTCCTTGTTGGTGAACGGCTCGACCTGCCGGCTGATGGCGGTGTACCAGAGGAAGCCGGAGTTGGGGTTGTCGGCGTTCTTCTTCAGCTCCGGGTCGGACAGGAGCTTCGACCGGGCGGCGGCGTTGACGCCGTTGCCCGCGACGTCGATCTCGGCGCTGCCGTCCATCTGGCGGTTGTCGACCTCGTCGGGAGCGACGCCCAGCTGCACCTCGATGTTGTCGAGGAGCTGCTTGCGGTTGGTGTCGCTGGCGTCCCAGTTCGGGTTCTTGCTGAGCTTGATCGACTTACCGGGCTCGTAGCTGTCGAGCTTGTACGGGCCGGTGGAGACGACGCCCTTGGCGTAGTTGACGCCGCCCTTGGCGCCGGCGTCGGCGGCCTGCGGGACGGGAGCGGTCTGCGGGATCGTCGCCAGGTAGTCGAACTCGGCGAACGGCTGCGACAGCTTGAAGACGACCGTCTGGTCGTCGGGGGTCTCGACGCCCTTGAAGTTGTCGAGGTTCGGGTCCTTGTAGGGGCCCTTGTACTTGTTCGGGTTGGAGAGGTACTGCCGGAAGTAGACCGGGCCCTTCTCCATGACCTCGGGCGAGTAGTTGCTCCGCGCGATGGCGTACTTCACGTCCTTGGACGTGACCGGCGTGCCGTCGGAGAACTTGACGCCCGGACGCAGCTTGTAGGTCCACGTCTTGAGGTCGGCGCTCGGCTGGCCGAGGCCCGAGGCCAGGTCGGGCGTGATCTCCAGGTTGCCCTGGCCGCCCACCGACTTGAACGTGAGCAGCGAGCGGGCGTACAGCCGGCTGAAGTTCCAGGCCGTGGCGTAGTACATGTTGCCCGGGTCGGTCGAGTCGAAGTCGCCCGTCCGGAGCATGCGCAGGGTGCCACCCTTGCTGTCGCTCGGGTTCACGATCGAGGTGTTGCCCTGGTTGAACGTGGCGCTGCCGCCACCACCCTCGTCGTCCCCGCCGCCGCAGGCGGCGAGCACGAGGGCGGCGCTGACGCCGGTCGCCAGGACGGCGATGCCCCTCCGTGTCGTTCTTCTCATTGTGTTCGCTCTCCCTTTGGGATCGGTCGAGGTTTCTCGAGGGTGAGGGGTCAGCGCGAGGACCGCGGGTCCAGCGCGTCCCGGAGGCCGTCTCCGAAGAGGTTGAAGGCCAGCACGGTGATGAAGATCGCCATGCCCGGGAAGAACATGAAGTGCGGCGCGATCTCGTAGACCTCCTTGGCCTCGTTCAGCATCCCGCCCCAGCTGGGGGTGGGCGGGATGATGCCGACGCCGAGGAAGGACAGCGACGCCTCGAAGATGATGTTGGTGGGGATCATCAGCGTCGCGTAGACGAGGATCGGCGCCCACAGGTTGGGCAGCAGCTCCCGGAAGAGGATGTAGGGGGCGCGGGCGCCCATGCTGCGGGCGGCGTCGACGAACTCGCGCTCGCGCAGCGACAGGGTCTGCCCGCGGATGATGCGGCCGATGTAGGGCCAGCTGAAGAAGCCGATCACGAAGATCAGGAAGGCCACCCGCAGGCCGTTGCCCTCGAGCCCGAACGCGCTGTTGGGGAAGACGCCGACGAGGGCGATCGCGAAGAGCAGCAGCGGGAAGGCCAGGAAGATGTCCATGGTGCGGGCGATCAGGGTGTCGACCCAGCCGCCGAAGTAGCCGGCGATGACGCCGAAGACGACGCCGAGCACGACGGCCAGCATCGTCGCCAGGAACGAGATCAGCAGCGAGTACTTCGCACCGTTGACGATGCGGCTCAGCATGTCGCGTCCCGCCGGCAGGTCGACGCCGAGCCAGTGGTCGGCGCTCATGCCCGAGTGCATGAAGCCGGTCTTGGGACGCGAGAGCATCGGGTCGATCAGGTCGTTGTGCGGCTGGTTGGGGTCACCGACCAGGAACGGTCCCACGATCGCCATCAGGATCAGCAGCACCACCAGGATGCCGCCGCCCATGGCCACCTTGTCCCGCTTGAGCCGCAGCCAGGCGATCTGCCCGAGCGAACGACCCTGGATCGCCTTGCGCTCGATGCCCGCAAGGACGGCTTCCGGCTGAGCCTGTGCCTCAGAACCGGTCGTCTCGATCGGTGCGGTCACGCTCCGTACCTCCTACCGTTCGGCCTGTCGGCCACGCCGCCGCCGACCCAACGTCTGCGGCCGCGGAGATCGTCCGCTGCCCGTGCCCGTTACGCCGTGTTTGCTGGAGGGAAACCTAGTCCTTCGGGCACGACTGTCCATCGCGTGAAGCGGCCTCTGCTAGTACCCGTATCTGACTTGTGATCTCGTCGTCATCTTGGGCACACGTGACCTGTACAACACACCGGACAAACCGCCCAGATACTACGTAGCGGCCCACCGTGCTCCGCACCCGAACGCGGCCCGGATCGGGAAGCTTTACCGATCTGAGTCCGTTCTGAGATCGATCGTCCGCAGGTCAACGGCGGTGCACGCGAAAAAGCGGGCCGGGCGGCCCCTCGAAGGGGACCGCCCGGCCCGCCGTCGTCGCAGGCGAGAGGGGTCAGCCCGAGCGGGCCGCGGCAACAGGCACCACGCTCGGGAACACTCCTGTCACTTTCGTTACTTGATCCCCCGGTTGCGGAGGATCTCCTCGATCTCGGCGAGATCCGGGTCCACCGCGGCGGAGGCGCCGCCGGACGACCGCTCGACGGCCTTCTTCGGCTGCTTGCGCCCCTTGGCGGCCTTGGGCTTCCCGGCGGGCTCGCCCTCCTCGACCTCCGCGCGGCGGCTCAGCATCACGCCGGAGGTCAGGTAGAGCACGACCGCCAGCCCGGCCAGGACCACGCCCGCCCACTTGACCGGGCTGAAGACCAGCCCCGTGACGAAGTCGGTCACCCCGGTCATCGCCGCCGCGGCGGGCACCAGGGACAGGGCCGCTCCGCGCATGCCCGAGGCCGCGCCCCGGCGCTTGTAGACACCCCAGCTGATGATCAGCCCCAGCAGGGTGACGCCATAACTGATCAGTTCGATCATGCGGGCCCCTCAATCCGTGCGATAGTGCTCTCCCCCATGGTCACATGCCCGGGACGCGTGGCCACTCCTCCGCACGAACGGTTGTCCGCGGGGCAGGGTCATCCGGAAGCGTGATCCGTCCCCTAGGGCCCATGGGTGAGGACCCCCAGATGATCACCCCGTCAGGTATCGGCCGGCGGCCGGACGGGCCCCTCAGGCGACCAGCGCGCGCAGGAACGGCACGTCCACCTCGAGCAGCGAGCCGACCAGCGTGCGCCGCTCGTTCGCCTGGACGGGGATCAGGCCCGGCACGGCCACGGTGAAGCAGCCGGCCGCCTCGGCCGACGTCAGCCCGTTGGGCGAGTCCTCGATGGCCACGCAGCGCGCCGGGTCGACGCCCAGCCGCTCGGCGGCGGTCAGGTAGGGCTCGGGATGCGGCTTGGTGTGCCCCACCTCGTCGCCCACGATCGTCAGCGCGAACAGGTCGCGGCCGATCGCGTCCAGGACCGGCTCGGTCATCACGCGCTGGCTCGAGGTCACCAGGGCCGTCGGCACGCGCGCGTCGTACAGCCCGGTGAGCAGTTCCTTGGCGCCCGGCAGCAGCGGCACGTGGGTGGTCAGCCGCTCGATCATGCCGTCCAGCGACCATCGCCCGATCTCGTCCTCGGAGACGTCGGTGCCGGTCTTCTCCTTCATGTACGCGGTGGCCAGATGGAGCGACCCGCCGACCAGGCGTTCCTGGTCGGCCGGACCCCAGGTGCCGCCGAGGCGGGCGACGACCTCGCACTCCACCTCGAACCAGAGCCGCTCAGAGTCGATCAGTGTGCCGTCCATGTCGACCAGGACGGCCTGCAGTCCCCCCGGGTTCACGCATCCCCTTTCGATCAGGTGTTGAAGTACTTGGCCTCAGGGTGGTGGACGACCATGGCGTCGGCGGACTGCTCGGGGACGAGCTGGAGCTCCTCCGAGAGCGAGACGCCGATGCGCTCGGGCCGCAGCAGCCGCACCAGGGTCGAGCGGTCCTCCAGGTCCGGGCAGGCCGGGTAGCCGAAGGAGTAGCGGGCGCCGCGGTAGCCGAGCTTGAAGAAGTCCTGGACGTCGTCGGCGTCCTCGGCACCGAACCCGATCTCGGACCGGATGCGGGTGTGCCAGTACTCCATCAGGGCCTCGGTCAGCTGGACCGACAGCCCGTGCAGCTCCAGGTAGTCGCGGTAGGCGTCCTTGGCGAACAGCTCACCGGTCGCTTCGGCGATCTTGGAGCCCACGGTGACCAGCTGGAACCCGACCACGTCGGTCTCGCCCGACTCGCGCGAGCGGAAGAAGTCCGACAGGCACAGGTGCCGGTCGCGGCGCTGGCGGGGGAAGGTGAACCGCTCGCGGTCCGACCCGTCCTCGTTGAGGATCACCAGGTCGTCGCCCTCGCTGACGGCCGGGAAGTAGCCGTAGACGACCGCCGCCTCGATCAGCCCGTCGGTCTGGACGCGGTCGAGCCACATCCGCAGCCGGGGCCGCCCCTCGGTCTCGACCAGCTCCTCGTAGGAGGGTCCGTCGCCGCCGCGGGCCGGCTTGAGGCCCCACTGGCCCATGAACGTGGCCCGCTCGTCGAGGTAGGCCGCGTAGTCGGCCAGCGGGATGCCCTTGACGATGCGGTCGCCCCAGAACGGCGGGGAGGGCACCTTGTTGTCGGCCGCCACGTCGGAGCGGGCGGGCATGTCCTCGGGCTCGGTCACCCGGAGGGTCGCGCCCTTCTTGACCCGGCGCTCGCGCAGCGGCGGCAGCGAGGCGCCGTCGTCACCGCGCTTGACGGCCATGAACGCGTCCATCAGCCGCAGGCCCTCGAACGCGTCGCGGGCGTAGCGGACCTCGCCGTCGTACAGCCCGGCCAGGTCCTGCTCGACGTAGGCGCGGGTGAGCGCCGCGCCGCCCAGCAGCACCGGCCACTCCGAGGAGAGCCCCCGGGAGTTGAGCTCCTCGAGGTTCTCCTTCATGATCACGGTCGACTTGACCAGCAGGCCGGACATCCCGATCACGTCGGCGCGCTCGTTCTTGGCGGCCTCCAGGATCGCCGACATCGGCTGCTTGATGCCGAGGTTGACCACCTCGTAGCCGTTGTTGGACAGGATGATGTCGACGAGGTTCTTGCCGATGTCGTGGACGTCGCCCTTGACGGTGGCGAGCACGATGCGGCCCTTGCCGCCGTCCTCGGCCTTCTCCATGTGCGGCTCGAGGTAGGCGACCGCGGTCTTCATGCACTCGGCGCTCTGGAGCACGAACGGCAGCTGCATCTGGCCGGAGCCGAACAGCTCGCCGACCGTCTTCATGCCGTCCAGCAGCACGTCGTTGACGATCTCCAGGGCGGGCCGCTGGCTCAGGGCCTCGTCCAGGTCGGCGTTGAGGCCGTCCAGCTCGCCGTCGATGATGCGCCGCTTGAGCCGCTCCCACAGCGGCAGCGCGAGCAGCTCGGCGGCCCGGTCGGCCTTCATCGCCGCGGTGTTGACGCCCTCGAACAGCTCCATGAACCTGATCAGCGGGTCGTAGTCCCCGGACCTGCGGTCATAGACCAGGTCCAGGGCGACCTTGCGCTCCTCCTCGGGGATCCGCGCCATCGGCAGGATCTTGGAGGCGTGCACGATCGCCGAGTCGAGGCCGGCGTCGACGCACTCGGCCAGGAACACCGAGTTGAGCACGATGCGAGCGGCCGGGTTGAGGCCGAACGACACGTTCGACAGGCCCAGCGTCGTCTGCACGGCCGGGTAGCGGCGCTTGAGCCCGCGGATCGCCTCGATCGTCTCGAGGGCGTCGCGGCGCGACTCCTCCTGGCCGGTGCCGATGGTGAACGTGAGGCAGTCGACGATGATGTCCTCGACCCGCATGCCCCAGGTGCCGGTGAGCTCCTCGATGGTGCGGGCGGCGACGTCGACCTTCCAGTCGGCGGTGCGCGCCTGGCCCTGCTCGTCGATGCACATGACCACGACGGCGGCGCCGTGCTCGCGCACGATCGGCATGAGCCGCGCCATCTTGGAGTCGGGGCCGGTGCCGTCCTCGAGGCTGACGGAGTTGACGACGGCGCGGCCGCCCAGCATCTCCAGCCCGGCCTCCAGCACCTGCGTCTCGGTCGAGTCGAGCACGATCGGCAGCGTGGCCGCGGTGGCGAACCGGTAGGCCAGCTCCTTCATGTCGGCGACGCCGTCGCGGCCGACGTAGTCGACGCACAGGTCGATCAGGTGCGCGCCGTCGCGGGCCTGCTCCCGGGCGATCTTGACGCAGTCGTCCCAGCGCTGCTCCAGCATCGCGGTGCGGAAGGCCTTGGAGCCGTTGGCGTTGGTGCGCTCGCCGATCGCCAGGTAGGAGGTGTCCTGGCGGAACGGGACGTGCTGGTAGAGGGACGCGGCGCCGGCCTCGGGGCGCACCTTGCGCTCGGCCACCTCGCGGGCGCGGACCCGCTCGACCACCTGGCGCAGGTGCTCGGGGGTGGTGCCGCAGCAGCCGCCGACCAGCGAGAGCCCGTAGTCGCGGGTGAAGGTCTCGTGCGCGTCGGCCAGCTCGCCCGGGGTGAGCGGGTAGTGGGCCCCGTCGGAGGTCAGCTCGGGCAGGCCCGCGTTGGGCATGCACGACAGCCCGATCCGGGCGTGCCGGGCCAGATAGCGCAGGTGCTCGCTCATCTCGGCCGGGCCGGTGGCGCAGTTGAGACCGATCAGGTCGAGGTCCATCGGCTCCAGCGCCGTCAGCGCCGCGCCGATCTCCGACCCCATCAGCATCGCGCCGTTCTGCTCGATGGTGACCTGGCCGATCAGCACCGTGTCGGACCCGGCGGCCCTGATCGCGCGCTTGGCGCCGATCAACGCGGCCTTGGCCTGGAGCAGGTCCTGGCAGGTCTCCACCAGGATCGCGTCGGCGCCGCCGGCGATCAGTCCCTCGACGTTGCGCTGGTAGGCGTCGCGCAGCGTCGCGAACGGCACGTGGCCCAGCGTCGGCAGCTTGGTGCCCGGGCCCACCGAGCCGATCACCCAGCGGGGGCGGTCGGGCGTGGCGTAGGCGTCCGCGACCTCGCGGGCGATCCGCGCGCCGGCCTCCGACAGCTCCTCGATGCGCTCGGTGATGTCGTATTCGCCGAGGTTGCCGAGGTTGGCGCCGAAGGTGTTGGTCTCGACGCAGTCGACCCCGGCGTCGAAGTAGGCCTCGTGGACCGCCCGCACGATGTCGGGGCGGGTGACGTTCAGGATCTCGTTGCAGCCCTCATGGCCCTGGAAGTCGTCCAGCGTGGGGTCGCGGTCCTGGAGCATCGTCCCCATGCCTCCGTCGGCCACGACGACGCGCTGTTGGAGGGCCTGACGCAGGGATCGAGGAGTGGGTGAGCTCATGGTGCCCCACCCTATCCGGGGCCGCTCGCACACCCCTTGATTGCGTCCACATGCTGGATGCACTGCGACACACGTCACGCACGCACCGGGATTGACTGGTGACTCGGGGGTCATCAAACGATAACGTGCGTGGCTAACTACTCCCCGGTAAGGAGCGGCATGAGCGCGTACCGCACCATTCTCGTCGGCACCGACGGCTCGGACTCCTCTTTTCGCGCGGTCGACAGGGCCGCCCAGCTGGCCGCCGCCACCGGCGCCACGCTGCTGCTCGCCTCCGCCTTCCACAAGATGCCCGAGCGGGAGCGGCTCAGCGCCGCCGACCGCCTGGGCGACCTGGCCTACAAGGTGCAGGGCTCCACCCCGGCCGAGGACGCCCTGCGCGCGGCCCGGGAGCGGGCCGTCGCGGTCGGCGCCAAGGACATCGAGGAGATCGCGGTCGAGGGCGACGCGGTCGACGTGATCAGCAAGGTCGCCAAGGAGCGCTCCGCCGACGTCGTCGTGGTCGGCAACCGCGGTCTCAACAGCCTGGCCGGGCGGATCCTCGGCTCGGTCCCGGCGAACCTCTCGCACCGGTCACCGTGCGACATCCTCATCGTCCACACCACGGACGGGAAATGACCGAAGGCCACCGGAAAGCACTCCGGCGTCCGGTCGGGTGACCGAATCGTCATCGGATCGTTCCGCCGCCGGGCCCCCCGGAGGTCTGGGCGGCGGAACGGTGGGGTAGGTCCCCCTCAGGACGTAGGCTGACAGCCACCGATCTTGAGCGGGCCCCGGAACCCCCCGGGAATGCCGCCCCCCTCGGTGGACGCTGTACCCGACGTCGGAAGGAGGCAGCGCGTGGTCGAGCTCGAGAGCGTGCCGGAACTCGTCGACCCGGTGCTCGTGGCCGCTTTTGAAGGGTGGAACGACGCCGGGGAGGCAGCCAGCGGGGTCATCCAGCACCTCGAGACCATCTGGGACGCGGTCCCGATCGCAGAGCTCGACCCGGACGACTACTACGACTTCCAGGTGACCCGGCCGCTGGTCGAGATGATCGACGGCGAGAGCCGCGGCATCACCTGGCCCACCACCCGGATCTCCTGGGCGCGGCTCCCCAACGGCCGCGACGTGGTCCTGGTGCACGGCATCGAGCCCAACATGCGCTGGCGCTCGTTCTGCCGGGAGCTGATCTCCCTGATGCTCCAGCTCGGCGTGGAGAACGTCGTGCTGCTCGGCGCGCTGCTGGCCGACGCCCCCCACACGCGGCCGGTGCCGGTCACCGGGGCCGCCTCCGAGGCCGGGCTGGTCACCACGCTCCACCTCGAGCCGGCCCGCTACGAGGGCCCGACCGGGATCCTCGGCGTCCTCCAGGACGCCTGCGCCAAGGCCGACCTCAGCACCGTCTCCCTCTGGGCCGCCGTGCCGCACTACGTCGCCCAGCCGCCCTCCCCCAAGGCCACGCTGGCCCTGCTGCGCCGGGTCGAGGACCTCCTCGACGTGACCGTGCCGCTCGGCGAGCTGCCCGAGGAGGCCCGCGCCTGGGAGAACGGCGTCAACGAGCTGGCCGAGGAGGACTCCGAGGTCGCCGAGTACGTCCGCACGCTGGAGGAGCAGAAGGACGCCGCCGACCTGCCCGAGGCCAGCGGCGACGCCATAGCCCGCGAGTTCGAGCGTTACCTGCGGCGCCGCGACTCGAGCTGACCGTTCCGGCGTGGCCGGGAACGGTCCGGAGGCGTACCCTGGTGCCGATCGCCGTTCATCACGTCGAAGGCCCGCGCACGCCGCGAAGTGCGCCTCACATGAAGCACGCACGCAAGGGGGGCCCGGCCGCCCCCGGCCGGTGACGGCCCGGGCCGGGAAAGGCCCGGCCATCCGCGTCCGCCCCCGCCGCGAGCTGAGGCGCGCCCGCCGCTGGCGCACCCACTCCTGCTGGGACCATCTCGTCGCGGCCCCGCTCTGGCCGCTGCACGGCGCCAACCTCGGCACGCTCCTGCGCACCTGCGACGCCGTCGGCGCCTGCCTGGCGGTGCCGCGCTTCTCCTGGGTCCCGGCCGCGCTCGAACGCGGCAACACCCTGCGCCACCCGTCCTGCGTCCACTGGGTCGGCGATCCGGTGGGCTGGCTGGAGCGCCGGCGCGAGGAGGGGTCCCGGGTCGTGGGGGTCGAGCTCGCCGACGAGGCGGTGCGCCTGGGCGACCTGCCCGCGGCCCGCGAGCGCACGGTGGCGGTGCTGGGACACGAGCAGTACGGGATTCCGGACGAGGCGCTCGGGCTGCTGGACGTCGCGGTGGAGATCCCGATGGTGGGCACCGGCCACAGTCTCAACGTGGCGGTCGCGGGATCGCTGGTGCTGTACAGGCTGGCCGGTCTGCTGTGACGGGACGGATCGCCATCTGGGCGTCTTAGGTGGCATTATGCGACGGGTCCGATTAGGGGACGGACCGAAAGGAAGCCGGACAGTGCCCGAGGCCCAGCCGCTGCAACCGCACGACCCCCGGTCCCTGGGGGCATACGAGTTGCTGGGACGGCTGGGGTCCGGCGGCCAGGGCACGGTCTTCCTGGGCCGCTCCGGCGACGACGGGCAGCGGGTGGCGGTGAAGCTGCTGCGCGTCCAGTTCGACGAGGACGGCAGTGCGCGGACCCGCTTCATCCGCGAGGCGGAGGTGGCCAAGCAGGTCGCGCGCTTCTGCACGGCGCAGATCCTGGACGCCGACACCATCGGCGACAGCCCCTATCTGGTCAGCGAGTACGTGCCGGGCCCGGCGCTCAGCACCATGGTGACCCGGGCCGGGCCGCTGTCGGGCGGCGCCCTGGACCGGCTGGCGGTCAGCACCGCGAGCGCGCTCACCGCGATCCACCGCGCCGGGATCGTGCACCGCGACCTCAAGCCCCACAACGTGCTGCTGGGGCCGGACGGACCGCGCGTGATCGATTTCGGGCTGTCCCGGATGCTGGACGCCGCGAGCGTGGTGAGCAGCAAGGCCGTCGGCACGCCCGCCTACATGGCGCCGGAGCAGATCACCGCGGGCGAGGTCGGCCCGGCGGCCGACGTGTTCGCCTGGGGCGCCACCATGACGTTCGCGGCCACCGGGCGGCCGCCGTTCGGGGCCGACTCGATCCCGGCGGTGATCTACCGGGTCCTGCACCACGAGCCCGACCTGGGCGGGCTGGACGGCCGGCTGCGCGAGCTGGTGGCGGCGGCGCTGTCCAAGGACCCCGCCGCGCGCCCCACCGCGACCCAGCTGATGTTGCGGCTGGTCGGCCACGACGACGCGTTCCAGACCGACGGGGCGCTCGCCACCCGCGCCGACGGGCGGCCTCTGGAGGAGACCGTCGCCGGATCGGGAGAGGCGCCCGGCGACCCGCAGCGCACGGCCGACCCGCAGGAGACCGCGCCGCCGCCTCCGCCGCGCCGCCGGCGGCGCCGGCGGCTGGTCATCGGCGCCGCCGCGGCGGTCGCCACCGGGCTGGCGATGGTCGGCGGCTACGCCGCGTGGCCGCACGACCGGAAGGGCGGCAACGACGGCGGGTCCGCGGCCTCGGTCGGCGGCGCCACCGTCGACGCCGTGCCGACCAGGCCCAAGAGGAGCCCGCAGAGCAGGACCACCGGGCCGCGCGCCGGGGCGTCGCCGTCCGCCGGCAAGCGGGCCACCCCGACGCGCGGCGCCGGCGGCGTGCCGACCGGCGGCACGTCGCCGAGCCCCAGGCCCTCGCCCCGGCCGAGCCACGTGCGGCTCGGGTCGCCCGACCCCGACGCCTACTGCAGGTCGAGCAGCCAGGACAAATCCGCCGAATACCGGTACGGCAAGTGGTACTGCGTGCACGATGAGGGCATCGGCGTCGACACCGTGATCACCATGACCCAGGTGTGCCGGTCGCAGTACAACCCCTACGCCGAGGCGAAGCTCGACGGCTCCGCGAGCGTCCCGGGCGACTGGGAGTGTTACGTCATCGAGTGAGGAGGGATCCCGTTGGCCGCACCGGACCGGACGGTCCTGCGCCTGCTGGCCGCCGAGCCCGCCGTCATGCTCGCCGCGGGCCGGGCGCTGCTGCTCCAGGTCGCCCACCCCAAGGTCGCCCAGGGCGTGGCGGACCACAGTGACCTGCGCAACCGGCCGCTCGACCGGTTGTTCGGCACCCTGGACTTCCTCATCATCGTCGCGTTCGGCACCGAGGAGGAGGCCGAGCGCATGGGGGTCGCGATCCGCAGGATGCACGAGCGCATCACCGGTCCCGGCTACTCCGGCAACGACCCCGACCTCCAGGTCTGGGTCAACGCGACGCTCATCGACGCGGCCCTGTACGTCTACGAGGACGTCCTGCGCTCCCCCAGCGGCGACCTGGCCGCCGACTACATCGACCAGGCCCGCTACGTGGCCGACGTGCTCGGCTGCCCGCCCGGCGCCCAGCCCGCCGACATCACCGCGTTCCGCGCCTACATGGACGGCATGACGGCCTCGCTGGAGGTGACCGCCACCGGGCGGGAGGTCATGCGCGCGGTGTTGTGGTCGCGCAAGCTGCGCTGGCTCGGCCCCGCCCTGTGGCTCAACCGGTTCATCACCACCGGCCTGCTGCCCGAACGGTTCCGCGCCCAGTACGGCCTGCCGTGGAGCGACCGCAAGGACCGCGTCCTGTGGTTCCTGCTCCGCACCGGCGCCTTCTGCTACCGGCTGGTGCCCGGCCGCCTGCGCCGCGCCGGGGTCCCGCTGATGCTCTGGGCGTCCCGGCGGCGCATCGGGCGCCGCGCCCGCAAGTACGCCGCGCAGCGCCCGACCGCCGCCTGAGCCTCCGTCCGAGCCTCCGTCCGAGCCTCTGCCTGCGGGCGGGCTCAGGTCTCGGACGGCTTCCCGCACGTCTCGATCGGGCGCCGAGCGGTCGGCGAGCGGGCGTCGAGCGTCAGTGGAGCGTGACGCCCAGAAGCGCGTCGGCGATGGCGCGGATCCGCGCGGGCGCGGCCTCGTCGGTGCCCTCGCCAGCGGCGGCGCGTTCGGCCCAGCGGTCGATCTCGACCAGCGCGGCGGGTGCGTCGAGGTCGTCGGCCAGGTGACGGCGGACCGCGTCGGCCACCGGCCCGGCGGGCGGCCCGGCCGGGCGCAGGACGGCGGCGCGCCAGCGCCCGAGCCGCGCTGCGGCGGCGTCGAGCTGCTCGGCGGTCCACTCCCAGTCGGAGCGGTAGTGGTGCGCGAGCAGCGCCAGCCGGATCGCCATCGGGTCGGTGCCGGACCGGCGCAGGGCCGAGACGAAGACCAGGTTGCCCTTGGACTTGGACATCTTCTCGCCGTCGAGGCCGACCATGCCCGCGTGCACGTAGGCCCTGGCGTGCGGGCGCTCGCCGGTGGCGACCTGCGCGTGGGAGGCGCCCATCTCGTGGTGGGGGAACGCCAGGTCGGAGCCGCCACCCTCGACGTCGAACGCCATGCCCAGGTATTCGATCGAGATGGCCGAGCACTCGACGTGCCAGCCGGGGCGGCCGGTGCCGAACGGGGACTCCCAGCCCGGCTCGCCGGGCCGCTGCGCCAGCCACAGCAGGGCGTCGAGCGCGTCCTCCTTGCCCTCCCGGCCGGGGTCGCCGCCGCGCTCGGCGAACAGCGGCATCATCGCCTCCCGGCTCAGCCGGGAGACCTCGCCGAAGCCGGGGTCGGCGGCGACCGGGAAGTAGAGGTCGCCGTCGACGGTGTAGGTCGCGTCCTTGGCCCGCAGCTTCTCGATCATCTCGACGATCATCGGGATGGCCTCGACCGCGCCGATGTACTGGTCGGGCGGCAGCACCCGCAGCTCGGTCATGTCCTCGCGGAACAGCGCGATCTCCCGCTCGGCCAGCTCGCGCCAGTCCTCGCCGGTCTGCCTGGCGCGTTCCAGGAGCGGGTCGTCGACGTCGGTGGCGTTCTGCACGTAGTGCACGGTGTGGCCCAGGTCACGCCAGACGCGGTTGACCAGGTCGAACGCCAGATAGGTGTTGGCGTGGCCGAGGTGGGTGGCGTCGTAGGGCGTGATCCCGCAGACGTACATCCGCGCCGTGTCACCCGGCGCGGTGGGCCGTACCGTTCCCGTCCCGGTGTCGTGCAGATGCAGCTGGAGCGCCGGAGCGGGCAGTCCGGCGGCGGAGAGGCTGGGCACTTCGGGAGCAGGCCACGATCGCATACCGAAAGCTTATCTGCGCCCTACACGTGACATTGCGTCGAGATCGTCCTTGCCGTCCCTTCGGGCCCCCGGGGCCCGGAGGGACGGCCGTGCCGTCAGGAGAGCCTGACCCGCGGGTCGAGGAACGAGTACCCCACGTCCACGATCAGGTTGGCGACGATCACGAACAGCGTGACCATCATGGTGACCCCGATGATCACCGGGGTGTCGCCGACCGCGATGGACTGGTAGACGAGCTGCCCGACGCCCTGGAGGCCGAACACCTTCTCGGTGACGATGGTGGAGCCGATGAGCGCGCCGAGGTCGATGCCGTACTGGGTGACGACCGGGGTCAGCGCGGCCCGCAGCCCGTGCCGGTAGGTGACCCGGCGCTCGGACAGGCCCTTGGACCGGGCCGTGCGGATGTAGTCCTCCCCCATCACGTCCATCATCGAGCCCCGGGTCAGCCGGGTGTAGGCGGCGACCATCAGGAACGCCAGGCCGATCCAGGGCAGCGTCATGCGCTGGAAGAAGTGCTCCTGCAGCGGCGGCCCGGCCTCGAAGAACGTAAAGCCCCACTCCCCCAGCTTGGTGGAGAAGAAGTAGAGCAGGAACAGCGCCATCACGAACGGCGGGGTGGACAGGCCGATGAGGACGAACACCGTGACCAGCCGGTCCCGCAGGCTGCGCGCGTGGGTGGCGCTGAAGACGCCGACCGCGACGCCGCCGACGAACCAGATGACGCCGGCGCCCAGGACGAGGTAGAGCGTGGTCGGCAGGCGGTCGCCGATCAGCTCGGTCACCGCGGTGTTGTTGATGTAGGAGTAGCCCAGATCGCCCTGGAGCAGCCGCTTGATGAACTCCCAGTACTGCACCAGGACGGGCTGGTCGAGGCCGAGGTTGCGGCGGATCTGCTCGAGCGTCTCGGTGCTGGCCCGCGGGCCGCCGATGGTCCGTTCGATCGCGACCGGCGACAGCTGCAGCAGCGCGAAGACCAGCGTGGCCACCAGCCAGATCACCAGGATCGCGTAGAGCAGGCGGCGGATGATGAAGCGCGACATCCCGGCTCACTTCCCCCCGGTGACCCGGTCGGCGCGCGGATCCAGGGCATCCCGGATCGCGTCGCCCACCAGGTTGAACGACAACGTGGTCAGCAGCAGGAGGATGCCGGGCACGGCCAGCAGCCACCACGCCGTCTGGAAGACGTCCGAGCCCTCGCCGAGCATGCTCCCCCAGCTCGGCATGGGCAGCCGCACGCCGACGCCGAGGAACGACAACGTCGCCTCGAACACGATCGACGTCGGCACCAGGAGCGAGGCCAGCACGGTGACCTGCGCGACGAGGTTGGGCAGCACGTCGACGAACATGATCCGCCAGCGCCCGGCGCCCAGCGACCGCGCCGCCTCGATGAACTCCTTCTGCTTCAGCGACATCACCTGGCCGCGGATGATGCGCCCGGTCGCCGCGAACGAGAAGAACGCGATGACGAAGATGGTCATCGTCAGGCTCGCCGCCACCGAGGTGAGCTGGAACGTCACCGCGAGCACGATGGCCACCAGCAGGTAGGGCAGCGCGAGGGTGATGTCCATGGCCCGGGCCAGGATGGTGTCGAGGACGCCGCCGACGTATCCGGCGAGCACGCCGATCGTCACGCCGAACAACGACGCGAGCACCGAGGCCGCGACGCCGACGATGAGCGAGATGCGGGCGCCGTAGGCGGCGCGCACGAGCACGTCGCGGCCCAGCTGGTCGGCGCCGAGCCAGAACTCGGCGCCCGGCCCGGTGGGCTGCCCGTTGATGTCGAGCCCGGTCTTGGGGAACGTGGCGTCGTACGGGTGGCCCGTCCACTTCGCCCACAGCGGCGCCATCAGCGCGAACGCCACGATCAGCAGCAGGACGACGAGCGAGACCAGCGCGACCTTGTCACTTCGGAAACGGGCCCATGCCAGCTGGAACGGGGTCCGCCCCTGGACCCGGGCGGTCGGCTCCACGTCCGCCGGGGGGACCTCGGACTCCAGTTCGGAGTAGCTCACGACGACACCTCCGGGAGCTCGGGCTCGGTGGACTCCTGGTCGATGGCGGCCCGCCTGCCCGCCAGCCGCTCGCCCGGCTCGACCGGGAAGTGGCAGGCGGCCAGGTGGCCGGCGGCGTCGCCGGCCTTGACCTCCAGGACCGGGTCGTCGGTGACGCAGCGTTCCTGCGCCTTCGGGCAGCGCGGATGGAACCGGCAGCCGGACGGCGGGTCGATGGGCGAGGGCACGTCGCCGCTGAGGACGATGCGCTCGGCCCGTTCGGCCTCGTCGGGGTCGGGCACGGACGCCGCCGACAGCAGCGCGGTGGTGTACGGGTGGCGCGGGGCGGTGTAGAGGTCCTCGACGTCGGCGGCCTCGCCGACCTTGCCGAGGTACATGACCGCGACCCGGTCGCTCACGTAGCGGACGACCGACAGGTCGTGGGCGATGAAGACGTAGGTGAGGCCGAGCTCGTCCTGGAGGTCGTTGAGCAGGTTGATGACCTGCGCCTGGATCGACACGTCGAGGGCGGAGACCGGCTCGTCGCACACGATGAGCTTGGGCTTGAGCGCGAGGGCGCGGGCGACGCCGATGCGCTGCCGCTGGCCGCCGGAGAACTCCGCCGGGAACCTGTTGTAGTGCTCGGGGTTGAGCCCGACGAGCTCCATCAGCTCCTGCACGCGCCTCTTGCGCTCGGCCCCGTCGGCGATGTCGTGGATGGCGAACGGGTCACCGATGATCGACCCGACCCGGCGCCGCGGGTTCAGCGACCCGTACGGGTCCTGGAAGATCATCTGAACGTCGCGGCGGAAGCTCTTCAGCCCGTCCTTGGACAGCCGGGTGATGTCGGTGCCCTCGAACTCGATGCGCCCCCGCGTCACCGGATGGAGCCCGGTGACGCAGCGGGCGAGCGTCGACTTGCCGCACCCGCTCTCTCCCACGATGCCGAGGGTCTCGCCGCGCCGGATCCGCAGGCTGACGCCGTCGACGGCGTGCACCCTGGCGACCTCCTTCTTGAAGACGATCCCCTGCCTGATCGGGAAGTGCTTGTAGACGTCCTCGATCGAGACGAGGACGTCGTCGTGATCGGTCACCGGCTCCCCCCGTCCACGTCGTCGGTGCCGCCGGCGTCGAGGCCGGCGGCGCGGCGGCGGACACGTTCGGCGTCGGCGCCCAGGCCGACCGCCTCGTGCGGCAGCCAGCACGCCGAGACGTGCTCGCGCCCCTCCTCCCCCAGGCCGGAGGGCACCGGGGCCAGCGGCGGCTCGTCCACGCGGCAGCGCTCCATCACGTACTCGCAGCGCGGATGGAACACGCAGCCGGACGGCAGGTTGATGAGGCTGGGCGGCTGCCCGGGGATCGGCCTGAGCCGGCCCTTGGCGCCGGTCGCGCTCGGAACCGACTGCAGCAGGCCCTTGGTGTACGGGTGGTGCTGCCGGTAGTAGAGGTCGCGCCGCCCGGCGAACTCCACGGGCTTGCCGCCGTACATCACCAGCACGTCGTCGGCCATGTCGGCGATGACGCCGAGGTCATGGGTGATCATGATCAGCGCGGTGTCGAACTCGCGCTGCAGCCGCTGCATCAGGTCGAGGATCTGCGCCTGCACGGTCGCGTCCAGCGCCGTCGTCGGCTCGTCGGCGATGATGAGCTTGGGGTTGAGGGCGAGCGCCATGGCGATCATCGCGCGCTGGCGCATGCCGCCGGAGAACTGGTGGGGGTAGTCGTCGACGCGCCGCTCCGGCTGCGGGATGCCGACGAGCCCGAGCATCTCGACCGCCCGCTTGCGCGCCTGCTCCTTGCCGGCGCCGGGCTCGTGCTGCCTGACCATCTCCTCGATCTGCCAGCCGACCTTGTAGAGGGGGTGCAGGCTGGACAGCGGGTCCTGGAAGATCATGGCGATCTGGGCGCCGCGGATCGTGCGCATCCTCTTCTCGCCGACCGTCAGCAGGTCCTCGCCGTCGAACAGGGCGCGCCCCTCGACCCTGGCGCCCGGCGTGAGCCCCATCAGGGTCTGCGTGCTGACGCTCTTGCCCGAGCCGGACTCGCCCACGATGCCGAGGGTGCGGCCGCGGTCGACGGTGAACGACATGCCGCGCACGGCTCGGACGACGCCGTCGGCGGTGTTGAAGGAGACCTTGAGGTCGGTCACCTCGAGAAGACTCAATGGACGCCCCTTCGCGTCACGGGAGACCCCGGCGTGGGCGGCCGGGCGCGCACTGTGCGCGCGTGTGCGCGGGGTGCGCGCGCCCGGCCGGCCGTGGTCGTGCTAGGAGAGCTTGATCTGGCCGAAGTCGTAGGACTGGAACTGCGGCAGGTAGAGCGCGTTCGACGTCCGCGACGAGTGGAAGATCGGGTACTTCTGGTTCATGAAGGGCACCACCGCGGCGTCCCGCATGATCAGCTTGTCCACCTCGGCCCACGACTTGGCGGCGTCGTCCTCCGACGGCGCCTCGAGCGCCTTGTCGATGAGGGCGTTGACGGCGTCGTTGTTGTAGCCGCCGTAGTTGGTGGAGTTGGGCCCGTAGGTGCGGCCGTCGAACAGCGGCACGATGTTGGTGCGGCCGTTGTTGCCGTACCAGTCGGGCACCCAGCCCGGCGCGGCGATGTCCCACTTGCCTTCCTTGGCGTCGGCCGGCGTCACCAGCGTCTTGCCGTAGAAGTTGCCGTTGCTGTCGGCGGTGAGATTGGCGGTGATGCCGCACTCCTTGAGGTTGGCCTGCACCGACTGCGCGACCTTCTGGTGGTTGCTGTTGGTGCGGTAGGGATACTTGAACGTGAGCCCGTTCGGGTACCCCGCGGCCGCCAGCATCTGCTTGCACTTGGCCGGGTCGCCGTTGTCGCCGTCGGTCGGGTACAGGTTGAACTGCTCGTAGCCGACGCTCCGCGGCGGGATGACCTGGTTGAGCACCTCGCTCACGTCCGGGCCGCCGTAGATCTGGATCAGCGCGGTCTTGTTGATCGCGAAATTGATCGCCTGCCGCACGGCGGGCTTGGACAGCGCCCCGCCGTTGTTGGGGCTCAGGGTGTTGAAGACCAGGTACGGGTTGCTGGTGGAGCCGTCCATGATCTTGAAGTCGTCGTTGGACTTCAGGCTCTGGATCTTGTTGGTCGGCACCGGCTGGTCCCAGGACAGGTCGGCCGTGCCCTGCTCCATCTGCTGCTGGACGACGTCCGGCGAGTCCTGGCCCATGGTGATCTGGATCTTGTCCGGGTTCTGCCCGCGCAGCGGGTCGGCGTCGGCCGTCCAGTTCTTGTTCTTCTCGAGCGTGTAGCTCTTGTTCGGCGTGTACGCGGTGATCTGGTACGGGCCGTTGGAGATGGTGTTCTTGCGGAAGTCGGCGCCGTCGGGGAGGTACTTGTCGTACTCCACGGGCGCCGCGGCCGAGAACGGGATGCCGAGGATGTTGGTGAAGTCGCTGGCGCGGTTCTTGAGCCGCACGACCAGCGTCTTGTCGTCCTTGGCCTCCAGGCCGGCGACCTGGTTGTCGTTCTGGTACTTGGCGATCGCCGCGGCGTCTCGGGCGCCGACCTTGCCGAAGCCGTCGCAGAACTCCTGCATCCCCACGATCGTGCCGGTGTAGTAGCCGATCGCGCCGGACGGCGAGGCGGGGTTGCACAGGCGCTTGAGACCCCGGATGAAGTCGGCCGAGGTCACCGCGCGCGGCGTCGGGGTGTTCCACATGACGCCGTCGCGCAGCTTGATGGTGTAGGCCTTGCCGTCGGCGCTGATCCCGCCGTTGTCGGCGGTCGGCAGCTCGGACGCGACGTCGGCCTCGAGCTTGATGGCGTCGTCGAAGTTGTCGCTGCCCTTGACGTTGAAGAGCGTGCGCGCGTACTGCCGGCTCAGCTGGCCGCTGACCGTCGAGTAACCGCTCGCGGTGTCGAGGTGGTCGACGTCCGCGGACCCGACGACGTTGAGCGTGCCGCCCCCGCCTCCGCCTCCGCTGTCACCCCCGCCACAGGCGGCCAGCCCGAGCAACACCGCCCCGAACCCCGCCGAGGCCGCGAGCCCCCGCCTTCTTCCCGTCATCTGCACTCCCCCGTCTGCCTGATGACCCATCACACGCGTCTCGCTCCGGCGCGCCCGCCCTCGCGGCGCCGCTCCGGAGATCGCGACAGGTAATCAAATTAGCACTGGGAGTGACTATGCCCGGGTGAGGACCCCTTTTACACGTCCGGCGGGTCTCTCAGCGCACCCGGCCCCAGGCCCGCGGGTCGCCGGGCTCGGCCGAGAAGTCGTAGCGCAGGCCGCCGGCGGAGAGCGCGGCCAGGCTCACCGACGTGGTCCCCCAGACCCGGCCGCCTCCCAGGTCCAGGAGGGGAAGGAGCGCCCGCTTGTCGGTGCGGTCGATGCCGTCGCCGTCCAGCAGGGGCAGCCACTCCGCCCACGCCGTGGCGGTGTCGTCGCCGGCGCGCGGCTCGGGCCGTCCCGCCGCGAGCAGCCGCGGCCGGAAGTGGGCGATGCGCTCGGTCATGAAGGCGTCCTCGTCCTCCCCGGCGTCGGGCCCCGCGCCCTCCAGGCCGCGGTTGACGACCACGTGCAGCCCGGGGCCGAGCTCCTGCCCGGCGAGCTCGATGCCGTCCCAGCTCCACAGCCGGACCAGGCCGGGCTCGGCACTGATGAGGTGGAACGGGTCGAAGCGCGGCAGCTCCAGGTCGCCCAGGCCGCCGTCGGCGGCGGCGCGCAGCGGCAGCTCGCCGCGGGAGGCGCGCACGGCCTCCGGCGCGAGCCGGCCGCGGCCGTTCAGCACGCATCCGGCGCGCGGCACGGACGGGTCGACCGCGAACCAGGTGCCGCCCGCGCGCAGGTCGCGGCCGCCGATGAGACCGGGCCGGTCGGGCCAGTGGTGGCCGGGCGGCGCCCAGGACCGGGCGACGAACTCGTCGCGCACGCCTACCAGGAGCACCGGGACGGGGGACGAGGGGTCAACGCTGACGATCGCCGTGCACATGACCCAATTTGAGCATTCGTCCCGGAAACGCCTCCGGGCGGGGGCCTCGCAGCGAGTGCGGGGAGCCCGATGCCCGGAGCGGGTGCTCAGAGCGGGTGCTCAGAGCGGGTGCTCAGAGCGGGTGCTCAGAGCGGCGGCCACGGGATGGCGGGCCAGTCCTCCGGCGGGTAGGGGTGGATGCGGTGCTTGAGCATCAGCTCGACCCGGCGGCGGGTGGCGTCGACCTCGTCCGCGGTGAGCAGCTCCCTCAGCCGGTCGCCGAGCGTCCCGGCGCGCATGCCCTCCTCGACCCGCGCGAGCCCCTCCAGGGCCTCGTCGGTCAGCGCCTTGCCGCGCCACTGCCACAACACGGTGCGCAGCTTGTACTCCACCGAGAAGCACACGCCGTGGTCGCAGCCGTAGACATGGCCGTCGCCGGGCGGCAGCAGGTGCCCGATCTTGCGGTCGGCGTTGTTGACGATGGCGTCGAACACCGACATCCGCCGGATCGGCTCGTCGCCGGACCGCGACAGCGCGACCAGGTCGATGTCGGAGTCGGGCTCGACCCACAGCTGGACCATGCCGGGGCCGTAGGGCCCGTCGCGGTGCACCGTCGGCGGGACGATCTGCCAGCCCGTCGCCTCCGACACCGCGTAGGCGGCGACCTCGCGGTCGGCCAGGGTGCCGTCGGGGAAGTCCCAGAGCGGCCGCTCCCCCGCCACGGGCTTGTAGACGCACGCCGCCTGGAGGCCCTCCCCTTCGACCGAACAGTAGAGCGTGGCGTTGGAGGCCTGCACCAGCCGGCCCTCCACGTTGAGGCGGCCCCGCAGCAGGAGCCGCTCGGCGCCCTCGACGTCGTGCGGCGACACGCTGCGGTCGCCTGCGGGGGTGCGATCCCGGGAGGGCTGCGTCATGCGTTCATTCTCCAGGGCGCCGGGCCCATGATCCAAGCACGGGGCCGTCTCAACCGAGATGGCCGTTTTGACGGGGGCAGATGTGACCGGCCGCGTCGAGCGGCAGGCCGCACAGCGGGCACGGCGGGCGTCCGGCGGCCACCACCTTCAGCGCGCGCTCGGCGAACGCGCGGGCCTGCGCCGCGGTGATCCGCAC
This sequence comes from Spirillospora sp. NPDC047279, assembly GCF_040643285.1. NCBI lineage: Bacteria > Bacillati > Actinomycetota > Actinomycetes > Streptosporangiales > Thermomonosporaceae > Spirillospora > Spirillospora sp. NPDC047279. The sequence goes on along the minus strand of NZ_JBEYUA010000009.1, from coordinate 390,902 downwards.
CCGCAGCACCACGATCGCCGGGTCGTCGTCGCCGACCTCGGCGTCGGCGGCCTCGTCCTCGGTGACCTCCTGGGCCTCGATGATGACCCGTTCGTCCTCGGGGTCCCAGGCGAGCGCCATGGTGCCGACCTTGAACTCCTCCTCGACCGGCTGGTCGAGCGGCTCGTCGTCGTGCAGCTCGGACGGGGCGACCGCGGGGACCGCCGCGTCGCCGCCGCTGCGCCGCAGCACCTCGTCCAGGAGCTCCTCGAGACGCTCCGCCAGGAGTGTGACCTGGAACTTCTCCAGGCCGACGCTGGTGACCCGGGGACCGGAGCGGGCCTGAAGATAGAAGGCGCGCTCCCCGGGTTGCCCGACGGCGCCGGCGACGAACCTGTCAGGCAGTTCATAGGAGATGACCGGCATGACAACGACCCTACGCGCCGCCGCCGACGGGCGCGTCACTGTCCCCGCCGCCAGGGCTTTCGCCGCCGTCCGCGGCCGGCGGGGGAACCAGCCCGGCCACGTCTCCGCCCGAGTCGTTGAGGCGCACCACGAAGGGCCGCAGCTCGGTGTAGCGGATCACGGTGAGCGAGGCGGGGTCGGCCTGGATCCGCTGGAACTGGTCCAGGTGCAGGCCGAGCGCGTCGGCGACGATCGCCTTGATGATGTCGCCGTGGCTGCACACCGCGTACAGGGCGTCGGGCCCGTGCTCGGCGGCGATGCGGGCGTTCCAGTCGCGCACGGCGGCGACCGCGCGGTGCTGCGCGGCGGCGAGCGACTCGCCCTCGGCCCCGGGGAAGGCCGCCGCGCTCGGATGCGCCTGGACGACCTTCCACAGCGGTTCCTTGGCCAGCTCGGCCAGCGGGCGGCCCGTCCAGTCGCCGTACCGCACCTCGCCGAACCGCTCGTCGACCTCGATCTTCTCGACCGGCTCGGCGAGCGCGCCGGAGACCGCGCCGGCCGTCTCCAGGCACCGGTCCAGCGGGCTGGACACGATCGCCCGCAGCGGCAGCCCGGCCAGCCGCGCGCCCAGGTCGCGGACCTGCGCCCGGCCACGGTCGTCCAGATGCACGCCGGGGGTCCAGCCCGCGAGCACGGGTCCGGTCATCGCGGTCAATCCATGCCGAACCAGGAGAAGCGTCGTCACAGCACGCAACTCTACGAGACCCGGGGCAATGGAGAGATCATTACCCGTTCTTTGGATTTGGGTGGAGAATGCGCGGGTGATCGTGGACAAGGCCATCTATGCGCACGGCGTGCGCCAGGACATCGACGGGGACATCAGCGACGCCTTCGACGCCGCGCGCGCGGAGGGCGACTGCTTCGTGTGGATCGGCCTGTTCGAGCCGGAGGAGGACGAGTTCGAGGAGGTCAAGGAGGAGCTCAAGCTCCATCCGCTGGCCGCCGAGGACGCCGTCTCCGCCCACCAGCGCCCCAAGCTGGAGCGCTACGACGACACCCTCTTCATCGTCCTGAAGTCCCTGGCCTACCACGACGACACCTCCGACATCGAGGTCGGCGAGATCATGTTGTTCCTGGGCAAGGACTTCGTGGTGACGGTGCGGCACGGGCCCGGCAACCCGCTCGGCCCGGTGCGCAAGCGTCTGGAGAACGATCCCGAGCTGCTCAAGCACGGCGCGACCTCGGTGCTCTACGCCGTCTGCGACGAGGTCGTCGACCACTACGGCATCGTCGCGCACGAGGTCGAGCAGGACATCATCCAGCTGGAGAAGGCCGTCTTCGACCCGCGGGCGGCCGACGTCACCGAGGACATCTACTCCCTCAAGCGCGAGGTGCTGGAGTTCCGCACCGCCGAGGACCCGCTGGTCCCGGTGCTCCAGGAGATCGTCCGGGGCCGGGTCGCCGAGTGCGACAGCACCCGCGAGTACTTCCGCGACATCCTCGACCACCTGCTGCGCGTGGACGGCCAGGTCGACGCCCACAACGAACTGCTCAACAGCGTCCTGACCGCGCACGTCGCCCTGCTCGGCAAGCGGCAGAACGAGGACATGCGCAAGATCTCCTCGTGGGCGGCCATCATCGCCGTGCCGACGGCCATCGCCGGGATCTACGGCATGAACTTCGACTTCATGCCCGAGACCAAGTGGAAGATCGGGTATCCGCTGGTCCTCGTCGTGATGTCGATCGCCTGCACCATCGTCTACCGCAAGCTCCGCAAGAACGGCTGGCTCTAGCGCGGCCGGCTCCGGCGCGGCGGGCTCCGGGCGCTCCGGCCTCCGGGCCGTCAGGGGGCCTTGGCGGGCGGGGCGGCGAGCAGGCCGGCCCACAGGTGCGACTCGGCGCCGGCGGACTCCAGCCGGCGGCGGATCCGCTCGACCGTTCCGCCCGTGGGCAGCGCCAGCCAGATCAGCAGGGGGTAGCCGAGCACGAACCCGGCCACGAAGAGCAGCTCGCTGTGCCCGATCATGGCCAGCGGCAGGCTCAGCAGGATGACGCCCTCGGCGAGCGCGAACCGCTGCAGGATCGCCTGGCGGAAGGCCAGCATCGCCGTGTGGACCGCCTGCTCCCGGTCCTGGCCGGGCGACATGGGGCGGGGCAGCCGCGGCCCGGCGAGCGCCGCCAGCAGGGCGACGAGCACGACCGGCGCGTAGAACCACCACGGGGCGTCCCCGAGCCGTCCCTGGCCGTCCCGGACGATCAGCGGCGCGATCAGGCCGATCAGCACCGGGGCGACCAGCAGGACCAGCATCATGACGCGCAGCCGCCCGAGGACGGTCGGGGTGCGCAGCGAGGCGGCGAAGCCCGGATCGTCGGCACGCCCGGCGCCGTAGACGGGCTCGACCGCCGGGCCGCCCTCGCCGGGGTGGGACCCTGGCGAGTACTTCGAGAACTGCGGGGGCGCCATGTCGCCGAACTCTAGCCCGCCGGACGATGAATGGGAACGGTTCGTCAGGTGGCGGAGATCGTGCCCGCGGCCAGCAGGCCCATGATGATGCCGCCGAGCGCCACCCGGTAGTAGACGAAGATCATCATCGAGTGCCGGGTGAGGTACTTCAGCAGCCAGGCGATGCAGGCGTAGCCGACCACGAACGACACCACGGTGGCGACGGCCGTCGGGACGAGCTGCAGGCCGCCCTCGAACGCGTGCCGCATCTCGAAGGCGCCGGACAGGACCACGGCCGGGACCGAGAGCAGGAACGAGTAGCGCGCCGCCGCCTCGCGCGTGTAGCCGAGGAAGAGCGCGCCGGTCATGGTCGAGCCGGACCGCGACGAGCCGGGGATCAGCGACAGGCACTGGAAGGCACCGATGATCAGGCCGTCGCGCAGGTTGAGGTCGGCGACCTCGCGCTTCCGGTTGCCCGCCCACTCGGCGACCATCAGCAGCAGGCCCATGACGATCAGCGAGGTGGAGTTGATCCACAGATTGCGGGACGGACCCTCGATGAAGTCCTTGAAGACCAGCCCGCAGATGCCGATCGGGATGGTGCCGAGACCGATGTACCAGCCCATCCGGGCGTCGTGGTGGTGCCGCAGCTCCGGCGTCCAGAGGCTCTTGGTCCAGGTCGTCAGGATGTTGACCAGGTCGCGCCAGAAGTAGATGATGACGGCCGCCATCGTGCCCAGCTGGATCACCGCCGTGAACGGGGCGCCCGGGTCCTCCCACCCCATGAACTTGGGCACGAAGAGCAGGTGGCCGGAGCTCGAGATCGGCAGGAACTCGGTGAGCCCCTGGACGATTCCGAGCACGGTCGCTTCCACGACGTTCACTTGGTGAGATTCCCCTCAGGCACGATCCGGGCGCGGGCGCACGACCCGAGGGAAGCGTAGCGGTCCCGGGGTGCGCACGGGCCGCGACCGGCGGTGGACCGCTCCGGGCGGACGCTAGATTGGCGCCCCATGGAACACCGTCACCTCGGCCGGAGCGGACTGCGGGTGTCCCGGCTGGGGCTGGGCACCATGACGTGGGGCCAGGACACCGACCCGGACGAGGCGGCCGCGCAGCTGACCGCGTTCGTCGCGGCCGGCGGGACGTTCGTGGACACCGCGGACGTCTACAGCGGCGGTGACAGCGAGCGCATCCTCGGCCACCACCTGCGCGAACTCGTCGACCGGGACGAGATGGTCGTCGCGACGAAGGCGGCGATCAGGCCGGACGGCCGCTACGACGCCTCCCGCCGGCACCTGCTCTCCGCGCTCGACGCCTCCCTCGACCGCCTCGGCATGGAGTACGTCGACCTGTGGCAGCTGCACGTGTACGACCCCTCGACGCCCGTGGAGGAGACGCTCGCCGCGCTGGACGAGGCGATCGTCTCCGGCCGCGCCCGGTACGCCGGGGTGGCCAACTACGCGGGGTGGCAGCTGGCCAAGGCGGCGGCGTGGCAGCGGGCCTGGCCGGGCCGGGCGCCGATCGTGTCGGCCCAGCTGGAGTACTCGCTGCTGCGCCGCGACATCGAGCGCGACGCGGTGCCCGCCGCGATCGACGCCGGCACCGGCCTGCTGCCCTGGTCGCCGCTCGGCCGCGGGGTCCTCACCGGCAAGTACCGCACCGGAATTCCGGCCGACTCGCGTGCCGCGGCTCCGCATTTCGCCGAGTTCGTGCAGCCTTATCTCGATGAGGAGTGCGGGCGGATCGTGGAGTCGGTGGTGACGGCGGCCGAGGGGCTGGGCGTGTCACCGCTCAGCGTGGCGCTGAGCTGGGTGCGCGACCGGCCCGGCGTGGTCGCCCCGATCGTCGGCGCGCGCACCGCGGCACAGCTCGCGGTCGCGCTGGAGAGCGAGGACCTCACTCTTCCCCACTCGATCCGATCCGCCCTGGACGACGTCTCCGACACGACGGCGCACTCCTGACGTCCCATCACGACCACCGCCCACCGATTCCGCCGACGGGGAACCCGAGACCGTGCCTGACCACACCGAGCAGCCCGACAACACCGAGCAGCCCGTCCACGCCGAGCAGTCCGACACCGCCGAGCGATCCGACACCGCCGAGCGGCCCGGCACCGCGCACACCGCGCGGCGGGCCGGCGACGCCGGGCGCTCCGACCTCACCGCACTGTTCGACGCGACCGGCGTGCCCGCCGCCTTCGCCCCCCGCGTCACCGCGCGGCTCGGCGACGACGCGGCCGGGCGGCTGCGCGACGATCCGTGGCGGCTGCTGCGCGTCCCGGGCGTCCAGCCGCCCCAGGCCGACCACTTCGCCCGGCAGGTGCTCGGCGACTCCGCGACGCCGGACGATCCGCGGCGGGGCCGCGCGCTGGTCGAGCACCTGCTCACCGAGGCGGCCCGGCAGGGCCACACCGCCACGCCCGCGGCCGAGGTCGAGTCGGCGCTGGGGAGGTTCCGGGTCCCGGACGCGCGCCGCGCCATCGACGACGCGCTGGACGAGGCCGAGGTGCTCTCGCTGGTCGAGGAGCCCGAGTTCGACGAGTCCATGCTGGAGGACGAGGACGCCGAGCCGCCCGAGCCGGAGGAGTCGCTGGGCCTGGCGCGCTGGGCGCTGCACGAGGAGGCCGCGGCCGAGGGTTTCCAGCGTCTCAACGCCACGGCGGAGCCGCTGCTGGACAACGACGCGATCAAGGAGGCCCGGGCCGGCCTCGCCGAGGACCGGTCGCTCGCCCTCACCGCCTCGCTGCGCACGGGGGTCTGCCTGCTGCGCGGCACGCCCGACGCCCTCGCCGAGACCGCGATCCTGCTCGTCCGCGCCGCCACCGGCCGCGGACTGCGCGCGGCGGTGGTGACGGCGACCGAGCGGGCCGCCGCCGGCCTGCGGGACGAGGCCGGAGACGAGACGCCGGTCGTGGCACTGCACCGGCTGCTCGAACCGCTGGAGGACGCGGCGGCGGCACCGGGCGCGGTGGTGTTCGCGCGGAGCGAGCAGCGGCCGTTCGAGCTCGACCTGGTGGTGCTGCCGGACGCGGCGGGCCTGGACGTCGAGTTCTACGCGGTCCTGGTCGAGGCGTGCGCCGACGGCACGCACCTGGTGCTGGGCGGCGAGCCCGGCGCGCTGCCGCCGAGCGGCCCGGGGCAGGTCCTCGGCGACCTGACGGCGTCGGAGACGGTGCCGGTGGTCGACCTGGAGCCGGCCGCCGCCGACGGGCCCCTGGAGACCCTCACGGCCGCCGTGCGCGGCGGCGACCTGGTCGCGGTGGAGGCGCCGGGCAAGGAGGTCGTCATCGTCCCGGCCGCCGACACCAAGGAGGCGGTGCACCGGGCGGTCCAGCTCGTCACCGACTCCATCCCGCGCGCGCTGGGGATTCCGGTGGAGGACGTCCAGGTGGTGGCGCCCGGCGCGGCCGGTGACGCGGGCACCGGGGCGCTCAACGCCGCGCTGAAGGCCCGGCTCAACCCCGGCCCCGGCGCGTACGGAGGGTTCGACCCCGGCGACCGGGTGGTGGTCGCGGCGCCGCTGCCGCAGGCGGCGATCGGCGAGACCGGGACGGTCACCGGCGCGGCGGACGGCGTGCTGCGGATCGCCTTCACCGGCGGCACCGTCGACGTCCCGGCGGCGCTCACGCCGCGGCTGCGGCACGGCTGGGCGGTGACCGTCGCCCAGGGCCGGGGCACCCGCCGCCCGGCCGTGGTGGCGGTGCTGTCCGAGGGCGCCGGGTTGTCGCGCCCGCTGGTCGCCACCGCCTTCGGCCTGGCGCGACGGCACCTGTCGGTCGTGCAGGCCGCCGGCCCCGCGCTGGCCCGCGCGGTGCGGGAGACGGGCGTGCCGGAGCGGCGGACCCGGCTGGCGCGGCTGGTCGTCCAGTAAGTCACTGTTTACTGTTGGCGCCGATTGGGGCACGATCGCACCGACGGGTGCACCGCGACACCCCTTGTCCCGCGAGCGATCGTTGGACAAGATGTCAACAGGTGCACGACGGCAGCGTGGGGAGTGAAATGGCGCAGGGGCGGCGGCAACGGTTCAGACGGCTCGGTTCGACGACCGCGGTGTCGGCGGGGGCTCTCACTCTGGTGTTCTTCGGGGCACCGCCGGCGTACGCGGGGACCGCGGCCCCGCAGCCCTGCGCGAAGGGGGTCGACCCGGCCACGACCATCGAGAACTGGAAGTGCCAGCTCGGCAACCTGCGCGAGAGCGTGATGCCGTCCAAGACGCCGGCGCCCTCGCCGTCGCCGTCCAAGAAGCCGGCGCTCAAGCCGAGCACGAGCGGCAAGTCGGGCAAGACCTCCTCCGGCTCGGCCCCCAAGTCGCGCTCCACCGGCGGCGGCGGGGGCGGCCAGACGTCGTCCGGCAACGGCCCGTCGGCGCTCAGCCGGCCCGGGTCCGTCCAGCCGTACACCGACGTGCCCAGCGCCGCGCCCAACCTGCCGGGCGTGCTGCCCACGCCCGAGATCGCCGCGGACCCGCGCGCCTACCTCCAGCGCCCCGCGGGCGGTGCCACGCCGCAGACCCGCCTGATCTCGCCGGTCGCCTCCTCCGAACGCGACGACGCGCAGATGGCGTGGGTCGCCGCGGCGGCCGCCGCCGCCGGCGCCGTGGGCGCGCTCAACCTCAGCGTGCTGGGCCGCGGCATACGCCGCCGCACCGAGTCCGGCCGCTGACCAGCGAACCACGCACGCGAGCGCGCGACCTGGTCGTGAGGCAAGCCGAAGGCGAAGCCCCACGAGAGATCGCGAAGCGATGTCGCGCTCGCCGCTTCGCGGTTCGGGGCCGAGGCCGCCAGGGCTCGGCCCCGAGGCCGCGAAGAAATCAACTCAGCCGGGGGCGCCGATGGCGTGCAGCCCGCCGTCGACGTGCACGATCTCGGCGGTGGTGGCCGGGAACCAGTCCGACAGCAGCGCCACGCAGGCGCGCGCCGTCGGGTCGCTGTTCTTGACGTCCCAGCCGAGCGGCGCGGCCTGCGGCCACATCTCGACCATGCCCTCGAAGCCGGGAATGCTCTTGGCCGCCATGGTGGCCAGCGGGCCGGCCGCGACCAGGTTGACCCGGATGCCCTGCGGGCCGAGGTACTTGGCGAGGTAACGGGCGCACGACTCCAGGCCCGCCTTGGCCACGCCCATCCAGTCGTAGACCGGCCATGCCTTGGTGGCGTCGAAGTCGAGGCCGACGACCGCGCCGCCCTCCTTCATCAGCGGCAGGCAGGCCACGGTGAGGGACTTCAGGGAGTAGGTCGAGGCGTGCACCGCCGTCGCCACGTCCTCCCAGGGCGTCTCCAGGAAGTTGCCGCCGAGCGCGCTCTGCGGCGCGAACCCGATCGCGTGCACCACGCCGTCGAGCCGGTCGAAGCCCACCTCCGCGAGCCTGGTGGCCAGCGTGTCGAGGTGCTCGGTGTTCATCACGTCCAGCTCGATCACCGGCGGCGGGTCGTCCGGGCCGGACGGCAGCCGCTTGGCGGTGCGCTGCGTCAGCGTCGGCCGCGGGTAGGCGGTGAGCACGACCTCGGCGCCCTGCTCCTGCGCGACGCGCGCGACGTGGAAGCCGATGGAGGCGTCGGTGAGGACGCCGGTGACCAGGATCCGCTTGCCTTCGAGGATTCCCATGAGTCAGTGCCCCAATCCAGGTACGGCCCGCCGTCCTGACGGCAGGGCACGCTTCCAGTCCAGCCCGTGCAAGTCAGTGCCCCAATCCAGGTACAGCCCGCCGTCCTGACGGCAGGGCACGCTTCCAGTCCAGCCCGTGCAAGTCAGTGCCCCATTCCCAGGCCGCCGTCCACCGGGATCACGGCGCCGGTGATGTAGGCGGCGTCCTGGCCGGCGACGAACGCGACGGCCTTGGCGATCTCTTCGGGCCTCGCGATCCGGCCCAGCGGGATCGCGGCCGTGATGCCGGCCTTCTGGTCGTCGGTCAGCGCGTCGGTCATGTCGGTCTCGACGAAGCCGGGCGCGACCACGTTGACCGTGATGCCGCGGGAGCCGAGCTCGCGGGCGAGCGACCGGGCGAAGCCGACCATGCCCGCCTTGGAGGCGGCGTAGTTGGCCTGGCCCGGCGAGCCCAGCAGCCCGACGACCGAGGAGACCAGGACGATCCGGCCCGAGCGCTTGCGCATCATGCCCTTGACGCCGCGCTTGGCCACCCGGAACGCGCCGGTCAGGTTGGTGTCCAGCACCGAGGTGAAGGACTCCTCGCTCATGATCGCCAGAAGCGTGTCCTTGGTGATCCCGGCGTTGGCCACGACCACCTCGACCGGCCCCTGCTCCGCCTCGACCTTGGCGAACGCGGCGTCCACGTCCTCCATGCTCGTGACATCGCACCTGACGCCGAACAGGCCCTCGGGCGGCTCCCCGGACCGGTAGGTGACCGCGACCGCGTCACCTCCGGCGGCCAGCTCGCGGGCGATGGCGAGGCCGATGCCCCGGTTACCGCCGGTCACGAGGACAGAGCGACTCATGTCGTACCTCTCGTCGTCAGCTGGGTCACAACACCGGTGAGCGTATCGGCCCGGGCTCCGCGAGGAGATGTGGCTTCCCGACAAGATCCTGTCTCCCGGCTTTGTTCAGGCCGGGTTCGCGGGCCCACGGGGTAAGTTGCGGAAGGTGCATGACATCGATCCCGAATTCGCGGCGCTGCCGCTGCGCGCGCTCGCCGACGCCGCGCTGAGCCGGGCCCGGGAGCTGGGCGCCGAGCACGCCGACTTCCGGCTGGAACGTATCCGAAGCCAGACGCTCCGCCTCCAGGACGCCGCGCTGGAGACGGCGCTGGACGCCGACGACGTGGGCCTGTCGGTCCGCGTGGTCAAGGACGGCACCTGGGGCTTCGCCGCGGGCATCGACCTGACGCCCGAGGGCGCCGCCAGAGTCGCCGCGCAGGCCGTCGAGGTGGCGGCGGTGGCCCGCGCGGTCAACCGCGAGCCGATCGAGCTGGCCGCCGAGCCGGTGCACGGCGAGCGGACGTGGGTCTCGGCGTACGAGACCGACCCGTTCACGGTGCCGACCGGCGACAAGGTCGCGCTGCTGGCCGACTGGAGCCGGCGCCTGCTCGGCGACGACCGCGTCGACCACGTCGACGCGTCCCTGCTCCAGGTCAAGGAGAACAAGTTCTACGCCGACCTGCGCGGCACGGTCACCACCCAGCAGCGGGTCCGGCTGCACCCGGCCGTCACCGCGGTCGGCATCGCCGACGGCACGTTCGACACCATGCGCACCCTGGCGCCGCCGGTCGGCCGCGGCTGGGAGTGGCTGACGGGCGGCCACTGGGACTGGGACGCCGAGCTGGCGCGGATGCCCGAGCTGCTGGCCGAGAAGCTGGCGGCGCCGTCGGTCGAGCCGGGCGTCTACGACGTGGTGGTCGACCCGTCCAACCTGTGGCTGACCATCCACGAGTCGATCGGCCACGCCACCGAGCTGGACCGGGCGCTCGGCTACGAGGCGGCCTACGCGGGCACCTCGTTCGCCACGCCGGACAAGCTGGGCTCGCTGCGGTACGGGTCGGACGTCATGAACGTGACCGGCGACCGGACGGCCGAACACGGCCTGGCCACCATCGGCTACGACGACGAGGGCGTCGAGGGCCAGTCGTTCGACATCATCAGCGGCGGCCGGTTCACCGGCTACCAGCTCGACCGGCGCATCGCCCGCCTGACCGGGCAGGACCGCTCGAACGGCTGCGCCTTCGCCGACGCGGCGTCCAGCATGCCGCTGCAGCGCATGGCGAACGTGTCGCTCCGGCCCGCGCCCGGCGGCCCGAGCACCGACGAGCTGATCTCCGGCGTCGAGCGCGGTGTCTACATCGTCGGCGACAAGAGCTGGTCGATCGACATGCAGCGCTACAACTTCCAGTTCACCGGCCAGCGGTTCTACAGGATCGAGAACGGCCGGCTGGCGGGCCAGCTGCGCGACGTGGCCTACCAGGCCACCACCACCGACTTCTGGAACTCCATGGAGGCCGTCGGCGGCCCGCAGACCTACGTGCTGGGAGGCGCGTTCAACTGCGGCAAGGGCCAGCCGGGCCAGGTCGCGCCGGTCAGCCACGGCTGCCCGTCCGCGCTGTTCCGCGGGGTCAACATCCTCAACGCCCTGAAGGAGGCCGGCCAGTGAGCACCATCAGGCCGCAGGAGGCCGTCGAACGGGCGCTGGCGTTGTCGCGCACCGACGACTGCGTCGTCATCGCCGACGAGTCCAGCACCGCCAACCTGCGCTGGGCGGGCAACACGCTGACCACCAACGGCGTCACCCGGTCCAGCCGGCTGACCGTCGTCGCGCTGGCGAAGAAGGGCGACGGCGTCGCCACCGGGGTGGTGTCCCGGGCCGCGGTGGGCGTGGACGACATCGAGGACCTGGTCCGGTCCGCCGAGCGCGTCGCGGCGGGCAGCGAGCCCGCCGAGGACGCCGCGCCGCTGATCACCGAGGGCGCCGCGGGCGGCGACTGGGACGCGAGCCCGGCCGAGACGGGCATCGGCGTCTTCACCGACTTCGCGCCCGCGCTCGGCGAGGCGTTCGGCCGGGCCGCGGCGGCCGACCGCAAGCTGTACGGCTTCGCCAACCACGTGCTGACGTCCTCGTTCGTCGGCACCTCGGCCGGCCTGCGGCTGCGGCACGACCAGCCGACCGGGCTGCTGGAGGTCAACGCCAAGGGCGGCGGCGGCTCGGCCTGGTCGGGCGTGGCCACCCGCGACTTCACCGACGTCGACGTGCCGCGCCTCACCGGCGACCTGGCCCGCCGGCTGGAGTGGGGCGAGCGCCGGATCGACCTGCCCGCCGGGCGCTACGAGACGATCCTGCCGCCGAGCGCGGTCGCCGACCTGATGATCTACCTCTACTGGTCCGCGGGGGCGCAGGACGCGCACGACGGCCGCACGGTGTTCAGCGCGCCGGGCGGGGGCACCCGCGTCGGCGACAAGCTGGCGAGCCTGCCGATCCGGCTGTCCAGCGACCCGGGGGCCGCCGGTCTGGAGTGCGCCCCGTTCGTGGTCGCGCACGCCTCGAGCCGCGAGTCGTCGGTGTTCGACAACGGCCTGGGCCTGGGCGCCACCGACTGGATCTCCGACGGCACGCTCACCGCGCTCACCCAGACGCGCCGGTCGGCCGAGCGCACCGGGCTGCCGCTCACCCCGGCCATCGACAACCTGACGCTGGCCGGGCCGGAGGGCAGCACGGCGACGCTGGAGGAGATGGTCTCCCGCACCGAGCGCGGCCTGCTGCTCACCTGCCTCTGGTACATCCGCGAGGTCGACCCGCAGCGCCTGCTGCTCACCGGGCTCACCCGCGACGGCGTCTACCTCGTCGAGAACGGCGAGGTGGTGGGCGCGGTCAACAACTTCCGGTTCAACGAGAGCCCGGTCGACCTGTTGTCGCGGCTGACCGAGGTGGGCGCGACGGCCCCGACGCTCCCCCGCGAGTGGTCGGACTACTTCACCCGTACGGCCATGCCCGCGGTGCGGGTGCCGGACTTCAACATGTCCACGGTCTCCCAGGCGAGCTAGCGCGCCGGGCGCGTCCCCTCCGGGGAGCGTGCGCCGCACCGTCCGGCCGGGCCCCCTCCAGGGCCCGGCCGGACGGCCGTCAGGAGTCCTCCAGGCGGAAGCCGACCTTGATGCCCACCTGGAAGTGGGCCACCTCGCCGTCGACGATCTGGCCGCGGACCTCGGTCACCTCGAACCAGTCCAGATGCCGCAGCGTCTCGGACGCGCGCCTGATCCCGTTCCGCACCGCCTGCTCGACGGAATCGGGCGAGGTCCCGACGATCTCGGTCACCCGGTACGTCCGGTCTGTCATGTGCCCTCCCTGGTGTCGCCTCTCAAGCCCCTTGGGCTTACCGTGGAATGGTGAAGGTCATTCCCCGCCGGCAGGCGGCTCAGGCCCCGGTCTACACGGTCACCAACGCACCGCGCCCGATGTCGCAGGACATCGGCTACCGGCAGCGGCGCTACCTGATCTCGATGAGCATTCGCACGGGCTGCTTCGTGGGCTCCGTGATCGCCGCGATGGCCGGCGCCCCGCTCTGGGTCGTCGGGCTCATGGTGGTGGGAGCGGTGTTCCTCCCCTACGTCAGCGTGATCTTCGCCAACGGCGGCCGCGAGCCGGTCGCGGCGGCCCGGTACTCCGATCCGGAGGGCACGCACCACAAGCCACTTTCCGGACAGCGGCCAGAAATCGGGTCGTGACATTCTCTTGACTCACCGCGGGGGGTTTCGGTGTACGATTTGTACCGGCGCTCTGGTCCCCCGTCGGAGCGCCCGTGCCGGTGTTCCGGGCCCCCGTCGGAACACCGATGATGCGACGCCGGGTGGATTGCCCCCGTATCCACCCGGCGTCGCTTTCAATTTCCAGGGCTTCGCACCAAGGCCCTGATCTGGCGAAACTCCCGCTACGACCGGCCTCCGGCCAGGTCCGCGCAGGTCGCCGCAGCCCCCGCCGCCCGGCCCGGCCGCCCGGCGCCCCCTGAAGCCCTCCGCGCGCCACAGGCCACCCCCAGGCCGCCCTCAGAGCCCCTTGTGGACGCTTTCAAGCCCTGACGCGGCCCCGGGGACGCATTTGACCCTGCGGCGACGCTCAGATTGCCTCGCGGACACGTTCGCCCCCGAACCTCCGCACAAGGTCATGCCCCCGGCCCGGCGGGCCCCGCATCTCCAGGCCCCGAGGGCAAGCCCCCGAGCTGGCCTTGTCCGGCCACGGTCCGAAATCCACCGCACGCGAACTTCTGCCGCGCCCGCGTCGGCCGACTCACCTCATTTGCCACATACCGCTTGACTGCCCGCACCAGTGAGACGAGCATCACACCTGCATCCGTGAGACACATTGTTGATCTGTCTCACAGCCGGCAACGCGTCCTGTCGGCCGGCAGGGAACGGAGAGCGGTGATGAGCGAGCACGGCGATGTGCCCGAATGGCTGCCGGAGGAGCGTCCACCGGCGGAACGCCCCCCGGTGGAGCGGCCCGCACCCGGAGATCCCGGCCCGCCGCGCATGTTCCTGGGCATCTCCGACGCCGGAGGCGGCCCGCTCCCCCGCTCGCCGAGGACCACGCCGCCGCCCGGCCCGTCCCACCTCCCGGCCCCCGTCCCGGCGCGCGACGCGTCCAGCGGCCCGCCCGCCGCGTCCCCGCGGCACGGCCACCGGGCCGGCGGCGCGCACCAGCCGCAGTCCCCGCCCGTCCGGCGTCGGCGCGGGCCGCTGATCGGCACGCTGGCCGGCGCCCTCGGCCTGACCCTCCTCGCAGGCTTGGGCGTCCACGCGCTGACCTCCGGCGACGGCTGCCGGAACGGCGCCCCGGTCGTGCTCACCGTCGCCGCCGCGCCGGGCGTCGCCCCGGTCGTCACGGCGGCCGCCGGCCGGCTCAACGACGCCCGCCGCAAGATCGGGTCCCGTTGTGTCCGCGCCGAGGTCCGCTCCACCGACCCGGTCGCGGTCGCGACGCTGCTGTCCGGCAGCGGGGTCGCCGGGGCCACCCGCCGGCCCGACGTCTGGATCCCCGACTCCTCGTTGTGGCTCGCCCAGGCCCAGGGCGGTTCCGGGCAGGGCGGTTCCGGGCAGGGCGGCTCCGGCCGGGCCGCGACGGCCGGCCCGGTCCGGCGCGGGTCGCTCGCAAGCAGCCCGCTGGTCGTGGCCGTACCGCGCACACTGGCGCTCCGGCTCCGGAGCCTGGGCACCCGGCCCTCGTGGTCGGAGCTGATCCGGGCGGCCTCCGGCACCGCGGGTCCGGCGGGCGGGCCATCGCTCCCCAAGGACCTGGTGAAACTCCAGGTGCCCGACCCCAACCGCACCGCGCCCGGGATGGCCGCGCTGGTCCTGGCCGACCAGCTGCGGTCCGGGGACGAGGCGGACGGGACCACGTCGTTCGCCGGGGTCGTGCGGGCCCTGCGCGAGGGCGTCACCCCTTCGGTCAACGCCGGGTTCGCCTCGTTCCGCCGTGACCGCCAGGGCCGCTACCCGGTCGCGCTGGCGCCCGAGCAGGCGATCTTCGAGTACAACGCGCGCGGCCCCGCCGAACCCGCCGTCGCGCTCTACCCTTCCGAGGGCACTCTCACGATGGACCATCCGATCCTGTTCCTCGGAGCGGACGCCGTCCAGGATCGGGCGAGCCGCCTGTTCGAGGCGGCGCTCGGCGCCAAGGACACCCTTGACGACCTGCGAGAGCTGGGCTTCCGGGCGCCCGACGGGACGGCGCCGGGCACGTTCGGCGCGAAGACCGGGCTCGACCCGCGGGCCCCGCGCACGCTGCCCGCGCCCGCCCCCGCCGCCGTGCGCGCGACGATGCAGGCCTGGGCGCGGTTGTCGCTCAGCATCCGCATGCTGAGCATCATCGACGTCTCGGGCTCCATGGACGACCGGATCGCGCCCGACGTCACCCGCCTCCAGTCGACCGTCCGCACCGCGCAGCAGGGGCTCGCGCTGCTGCCGGACGACAGCGAGCTCGGCCAGTGGGTGTTCTCCACCAACCTCCAGGGCCCGCAGGACTGGCGCGAGCTGGTGAGCGTGGGCCCGCTGGGCGAGCGGGTCGGCTCGGCCACCCGCCGCCAGCTCATGCTGAGCGCCTTCGCGCAGATCCGCGCCAAGAAGAACGGCGACACCGGCCTGTACGACACGATCCTGTCCGCCTACCGCCGGATGAAGCGGAGCTACAAACCCGAGTTCGTGAACTCGATCCTGCTCTGGACCGACGGGCGGAACGACGATCCGGGCGGCCCGTCGCTGGACGCCACGCTGGACGCGCTGCGCCGGGAGGTCGATCCGACGCGGCCGGTGCTGGTGTTCATGTACGGGTTCGGCCAGGGTGTCGACGCGGGGGCGCTCCGGCGGATCGCCCAGGCCACCCGCGGCGACGTCGTCATCGCCGAGACGCCCGAGGAGGTCCGGGAGAACTTCCTCCAGGCCGTCGCGCGGCGGGTGTGCGCGCCCGGCTGCTGAGTCCTGGTGCGAGGCGTTCCGGCGCTCGGCCTTCTTGACCATGGCGAGCCCATTCCCGAGTTGATTCTAGAATCAGATTCGAGGAAACTAGCGTTCTGCTAGATCGCGACGAGAGGGGCGGGCCGTGCGCCGTACCGTGTTCAACGAGGACCATGAGGCGTTCCGGGAGACGATCCGGGACTTCATCGAGGCCGAGGTCGTGCCGGCCTTCCCGGAGTGGGAGGAGGCCGGTCACCCGCCCCGGGGCTTCTACAACAAGCTCGGCGAGCTGGGCGTCTTCGGCATCACCGTGCCCGAGGAGTACGGCGGCGCCGGCGAGACCAGCTTCAAGTACGCGGCGGTCATCTCCGAGGAGTGCGCCCGCCAGGGCGTGAACTTCGGCGCCACCACCGTGCACGTCAACCTCGTGCTGCCCTACCTGCTGGCCTACGGCTCGGAGGAGCAGAAGAAGCGGTGGCTGCCCGACTTCATGTCCGGCGACATGATGACGGCCATCGCGATGACCGAGCCCGGCACCGGCTCCGACCTGGCGGGCATGCAGACCACCGCCAAGCGCGACGGCGACCACTACGTCCTGAACGGCGCCAAGACCTTCATCACCGGCGGCGTCCTGGCCGACATGTGCCTGGTCGTGGCCCGCACCTCCCCCGCCACCCCGGAGAACCGCCGGGCCGGCCTGTCGATCCTGTGCGTCGACACCAAGAGCGAGGGCTACTCCGTCGGCCGCAAGCTGCAGAAGATCGGCCTGCGCACCTCCGACACCGCCGAGCTGTCGTTCACCGACGTGCGGGTGCCGGTCGAGAACCTCCTCGGCGAGGAGGGCCGCGGATTCGAGTACCTCGCCCACAACCTGGCCGAGGAGCGCCTGGCGATCGCGGTGCAGTCGTACGCGTCGTCGGCGGCCGCCGTCGAGTTCGCCACCGCCTACGTCAAGGACCGCACGGTCTTCGGCAAGACCGTGGCCTCGTTCCAGAACACCAAGTTCGTGCTGGCCGAGTGCGACACCGAGGTGGAGGCCGCCCGTTCCATGGTCGACCGCGCCATGGACGCGCACGACCTCGGCGAGCTCACCCCGGCCGACGCCGCCAAGACCAAGCTCTTCTGCACCGAGGTGCAGGCGCGGGTGGTCGACAAGTGCCTCCAGTTGCACGGCGGCTACGGCTACATCCTGGAGTACCCGATCGCGCGCCTCTACACCGACGCCCGCGTCACCCGCATCTACGGCGGCACGAGCGAGGTGCTGAAGACCATCATCGCCAAGCAGCTCGGCGTCTGACGCCGCGGCCGTCCCCCGCCCACGGCAGCACTTACGGCAGCACTTACGGCAAGGAGGAACGGACATGACCGGGTCCAGGGTGGCCATCGTCACCGGCGCGGCGCGCGGCATCGGCGCCGCCACGGCGGTGCGCCTCGCCCGCGAGGGCTTCGTCGTCGCGGTCTGCGACCTCGACGAGGCCGCCTGCGCGGACACGCTCACCGACATCGCCGAGGCCGGTGGCCGCGGCCTGGCCGTCGGCGTGGACGTCGCCGACGCGGCTGCGGTCGAGGCGGCCGTCGCCCGGGTCGCCGACGAGCTGGGGCCGCCCGCGGTGCTGGTCAACAACGCCGGCATCCTGCGCGACAACCTGCTGTTCAAGATGAGCGACGACGACTGGGACGCGGTCATGGCCGTCCACCTGCGCGGCGCCTTCCTGATGAGCCGGGCCGCCCAGGCCCACATGACGACGGCCGGATGGGGCCGCATCGTCAACCTGTCCTCGGTCTCGGCGCTCGGCAACCGCGGCCAGGCCAACTACTCGGCGGCCAAGGCCGGGCTCCAGGGCTTCACCAAGACGCTCGCGATCGAGCTCGGCAAGTTCGGGGTGACGGCGAACGCCATCGCGCCGGGCTTCATCGCCACCGAGATGACGGCCGCCACGGCCGAGCGCATGGGCGTGGACTTCGAGGAGTTCAAGCGGGCCGCGGCCGAGCAGATCCCGGTGCGCCGGGTCGGCACGCCCGACGACATCGCCGGCACCGTCGCGTTCCTGGTGAGCGACGACGCCTCGTTCGTCACCGGTCAGGTGATCTACGTGGCGGGCGGCCCGCGGGCGTGACCGCGCCGCTGCGCGGCAGGGAGACCACCGAGGAGGCGCTGCGCGCCGCCGCGATCTCCCTGCTGCGCCGGGAGGGCGTCCTGGCCGGGCTCAACCTCCGCGAGGTCGCCGACGAGGCGGGCGTCAACCGGGGGCTGGTCTACCAGTACTTCGGCTCCCGCCGCGGCCTGCTCAGGTCGGCGTTGTTCCACCGGGCCAAGGCCAACGCCGACGAGGCCGGGGAGGCCGCCCGGCTGCCGCTGCGAGCCCGGCTCTCCCGCCTGTTCTGGAGCAGCCTGCGCAGGCCCGAGCCGATCGTCCTGACCACGTTGCTGGTGCTGGACGGCGACGACCGCGCCCGGGTGCTGCCCAACCGGGGCGAGGGCCGCGTCCAGCTCGCCGAGAACGCGGCGCGCGGCGAGCTGCCCGTCGACGACCCCGAGGCCGTCCAGGCGGCGCTGGCCTCGGTCATCTACGGCTACACCCTGCTGCGCGAGCATCTCGCGCAGGAGATCGGCCTGCCCGCGGACGAGCTGGACGCGCGCATGGACCGCTGCCTCCAGGCCCTCTTCGCCCGCGAGGCCGCCGGGGGCGGCTCCGGCTAGGGGCTGAGCGCGAAGAACAGGAACGACGCGAAGATCACCAGGTGCACGCCCGCCTGGAGCAGGATCGCCCGGCCGGTGACGACGGTGAGCGTCGACACCGCGACGGTGAGCGCCAGCAGGACCATGTGGGTGCCGCCGAGCCCCAGCTCCAGCGGGCCGTCCAGCCACATCGAGGCCACCGCGATGGTCGGGATGGTGAGCCCGATGCTCGCCATGGCGGAGCCCAGGGCCAGGTTGAGGCTGGTCTGCACCCGGTCGCGGCGGGCGGCCCGTACCGCCGCCAGCGTCTCGGGGAGCAGGACCAGCAGCGCGATGGCGACGCCGACGACGGCGTGCGGCAGCCCGGCGGAGGCCACGGCCTTCTCGATGGTCGGCGACTCGACCTTGGCCAGCCCGACCACGGTGACCAGCGCGACGAGCAGGAACACCAGGCTCGTCATGGTCTCCTTGCCGGACGGCGCCTCGGCGTGGTCGTCCTCGTCCAGGACCTCGCCCTCCTTGGTGACCGGCAGGAAGTAGTCACGGTGGCGGATCGTCTGCGTCAGCACGAACAGGCCGTACAGGACGAGCGAGGCGACCGCCGCGAACGCCAGCTGGTCGGCGGAGAAGACCGGCCCGTTGGCGCTGGTGGTGAAGGTCGGCAGGACCATGCAGACCGTCGCCAGCGTGGCGACGGTGGCCAGCGCGGCCCCGGTGCCCTCGGCGTTGAAGACGGCCACGCGGTGCCGCAGCGTGGCCGACAGCAGGGACAGGCCGACGATGCCGTTACAGGTGATCATCACGGCCGCGAAGACCGTCTCCCGGGCGAGCGTCGCCGCCTTGTCGTCCGACGCGGAGATCATCATGCTGACGATCAGCGCCACCTCGATGACGGTGACCGCGACCGCCAGCACCAGGGAACCGAACGGTTCGCCGACCCGGTGCGCCACGACCTCGGCGTGGTGCACCGCCGCCAGGACCGAGCCCGCGAGCAGCACCGCGACCACGGCCACCACCAGTCCGGGCAGCTCCCGTCCCCAGGTCAGCACCAGCGCCGGCACTGCCAGGACGGGTACGAGTACCTCCCAGCGTCCCACCAGGGACCGAGCGAAGCCGATCATGTACCTAGTGGTATCACAGCAGCTGGAAAGCCCTGGCCAAGGCCCGCGGGGCCCTGACCAGCGATGGACCGTACCAGGTGAGCAGGCGGCCGTTCACCAGGGTGGCGGGGATCCCGGGGAAGGCCTCCGGGCCGTCGCCGGCGGTGAAACGGTAGGGCTCGTCGGGCAGGACGACCAGGTCGGGCCGGGCCGCGACCAGCTCCGCGAGGGGAATCTTCGGATACCGATCACTGTGACCTGCGTAAACGTTGTCAATGCCGAGGCGGGCGAGGACGTCTCCGGTGAACGTGTCGCGCCCCACGACCATCCACGGCCGCCGCCAGATCGGGATGACCGCCCACAGCCGCCGCCGCGGGGCCGGCAGGTCCCAGGCGCGCTCGGCCTCGTCCAGCCAGTTCGGCGCGTCCACGCCGCAGGCCCCGGTCAGCATCCGCCGAAGTGAGACGAACGCCTCGTCCACCGTCCGGATCTCGGTCATCCAGACCGGGACCCCGGCGGCGCGCAGCGCCTCCACGTCGGCGGGCCGGTTCTCCTCGGTGTTGCCGAGCACGACGTCGGGCCGCAGCGCGATGATCCGCTCGACGTCGGGGTTCTTGGTGCCGCGGACACGTTCGACGTCGAGCCCGGGCGGGTGGGTGCACCAGTCGGTCGCCCCGGCGAGCAGCCCCGGCGCCGTCACCGCGACCGTCTCGGTCAGCGACGGCACCAGGGAGACGACCCGGCGCACCCGGCCCGCGACGGGGACCGGGGCGCCGGTGTCGTCCATGAGGGAGGGCGGGCGCAGCCCGCCCGTTGGGCGGGGGCCGCGGGACGGCGTCACACGTTCCGCCGGTACTGGCCGCCCACCTCGAAGAACGCGTCGGTGATCTGCTGCAGGCTGCAGACCCGGGCCGCGTCCATCAGGACGGCGAACACGTTCTCGTCCGAGCGGGCCGCCTCCTTGAGCGCGGCGAGCGCGCTCTCGGCGTCCTCGCGGTGGCCCTGCTGGAAGCCGCGCACCCGGTCGAGCTGCGAACGTTTCTCGTCCTCGGTGGCGCGCGCCAGCTCGATCGCCTTGCCGGCCTCCTCGCCGCCGCCGGGCGCGCGGAAGGTGTTGACGCCGATGATGGGCAGCGACCCGTCGTGCTTGCGCTGCTCGTAGAGCATCGACTCGTCCTGGATGCGGCCGCGCTGGTAGCCGGTCTCCATCGCGCCCAGCACTCCCCCGCGCTCGCTGATCCGGTCGAACTCGGTGAGCACCGCCTCCTCGACCAGGTCGGTCAGCTCGTCGATGACGAACGACCCCTGGAGCGGGTTCTCGTTCATCGCCAGGCCCCACTCCCGGTTGATGATCAGCTGGATCGCCAGGGCGCGGCGGACCGACTCGGCGGTGGGCGTGGTGACGGCCTCGTCGTAGGCGTTGGTGTGCAGGCTGTTGCAGTTGTCGTAGATGGCGATGAGCGCCTGCAGCGTCGTGCGGATGTCGTTGAAGTGCATCTCCTGGGCGTGCAGCGAGCGCCCCGAGGTCTGCACGTGGTACTTGAGCTTCTGGCTGCGCTCGTTGGCCCCGTAGCGGTCGCGCATGGCCACCGCCCAGATGCGCCGGGCCACCCGGCCGAGCACGCTGTACTCGGGGTCCATGCCGTTGGAGAAGAAGAACGACAGGTTGGGCGCGAAGTCGTCGACGTCCATGCCGCGCGCCAGGTACGACTCGACGTAGGTGAACCCGTTGGCCAGCGTGAACGCGAGCTGGCTGATGGGGTTAGCCCCGGCCTCGGCGATGTGGTAGCCGGAGATCGACACCGAGTAGAAGTTGCGCACCCGGTTGGCGATGAACCACTCCTGGATGTCGCCCATCATCCGCAGCGAGAACTCGGTGGAGAAGATGCAGGTGTTCTGCCCCTGGTCCTCCTTGAGGATGTCGGCCTGGACGGTGCCGCGCACGGTGGACAGCACGCGGGCGCGGACCTCCCCGGCCTCCGCCGCGGACGGCTCGCGCCCGTGCTCCTCGCGGAAGGCGGCCATGCCCTGGTCGATCGCGGTGTTGAGGAAGAACGCCAGGATCGTGGGCGCCGGGCCGTTGATGGTCATCGACACCGACGTGGTGGGCGCGGACAGGTCGAAGCCGTCGTACAGCGCCTTCATGTCGTCGAGCGTGGCGATCGAGACGCCGGAGGTGCCGACCTTGCCGTAGACGTCGGGGCGCTCGTCGGGGTCGCGCCCGTACAGCGTGACCGAGTCGAACGCGGTCGACAGCCGGGTCGCGGGCTGCCCCTCCGACAGCAGCTTGAAGCGGCGGTTGGTGCGGAACGGGTCGCCCTCGCCGGCGAACATGCGCGCCGGGTCCTCGTTGTCGCGCTTGAACGGGAAGACGCCGGCGGTGAACGGGAACCGGCCGGGCAGGTTCTCCGCGCGCAGGAAGCGCAGCAGCTCGCCGTGGTCGGTGTAGCGCGGCAGCGCGACGCGCGGGATGCGGCTGCCCGACAGCGACTCGCGGGTGAGCGTGGTGCGCAGCTCCCTGCCGCGGACCGTCACGACCTGTTCGTCGCCCGAGTACGCCTCGACGACGGCGGGCCAGCCCTCGACGAGCTCGGCGCTGGCCGGTTCCACCTCGCGGCGCGCCTTCTCCAGCAGCGCCTCGACCTCGCCCGCCTCGGTGAGCTCGGCGCGGACCTCGTCCAGCCGCTGGACGCGCCGGACGGCCTCGGCCTGCGCCGCCGTGCCGGCGTGGTAGCCGCGCACGGTCTCGGCGATGCCGGACAGGTAGCGCACCCGCGCGGGCGGGATGATCTGGGCGGCGCCGGTGGAGACCTTGGTCGCCGCCTCGGGGAGCACGCCCGGCTCGATGCCGAGCAGCCCGATCAGGTGCTGGTAGAGCGCGGTGACGCCGTCGTCGTTGAACGTGGCGGCACTGGTGCCGAAGACCGGCATGTCCTCGGGCCTGGACCCGAAGGCCTCCCGGTTGCGGACGAGCTGGCGCGACACGTCGCGCAGCGCGTCCTCGGCGCCGCGCCGCTCGAACTTGTTGATGGCCACGACGTCCGCGAAGTCCAGCATGTCGATCTTCTCGAGCTGGGAGGCGGCGCCGAACTCGGGCGTCATCACGTACAGCGAGGTGTCGGCGAGGTCGACGACCGCGGCGTCGCCCTGGCCGATGCCGGGCGTCTCCAGGATCACCAGGTCGTGGCCGGCGGCCTTGCAGGCCTCGAGCACGCCCTCGACGTCCTCGGGCAGCTCGCGGGCGCCCCGGGTCGCCATCGACCGGAAGAAGACGTGGTCGCCGTCCAGCGCGTTCATGCGGATGCGGTCGCCGAGGAGCGCGCCGCCGCCGCGCCGCCGCGTCGGGTCGACCGCGATCACCGCGATCCGCAGCTTGTCCTGCTGGTCGACGCGCAGCCGGCGCACCAGCTCGTCGGTGAGCGACGACTTGCCCGAACCGCCGGTGCCGGTGATGCCGAGCACCGGGACGCGCCGTCTGCCCGCGGCCTCGGCGAGCGCCGCGCGGGTCTCCGCCGGCAGCCGTCCCGCCTGCAGGCAGGTGATGGCGCGGGCGAGCGCGCGCCGGTCGCCCGCCACCACCGCGTCCGCGGGGACGGGGTCGGCGGCCAGGTCGACGTCGCAGTCGCGGACCAGCTCGTTGATCATGCCGGGCAGGCCGAGCCGCTGCCCGTCCTCGGGCGAGAAGATGCGCACCCCGGCGGCGGCCAGCCGGGAGATCTCCTCGGCGACGATGACTCCGCCGCCACCGCCGAAGATCTGCACGTGGCCGGCGCCCGCCTCGGCCAGGGACTTGGCGAGGTACTCGAAGTACTCGACGTGGCCGCCCTGGTAGGAGCTGATCGCCACGCCCTGGGCGTCCTCCTCCAGCACGGCGTCGACGACGGCCTGGACCGAGCGGTCGTGGCCCAGGTGGACGACCTCGGCCCCCTGGGACTGCAGGATCCGCCGCATGATGTTGATGGCCGCGTCATGGCCGTCGAACAGCGCCGCGGCCGTCACGAACCGCACGGGATGGACCGGGACATGCATCAGAACCCCACCCTTGGACTTCCAATATTTGGAAGCTAAAATAATTGCTCGTGGGCGACTCAGTCAATTCCCCCGACCCCATCGCCGAGGCGCACCGGCAGTGGAGTTCGCGCTGGCCGGAGCATGCGGACCAGATGGCCGCGGTCACGTCGGTGATGCGGGTGCAGCAGCTCCTGCTGAGCCGGATCGAGACCGCGCTCAAGCCCTACGGGCTGACGTTCGCGGCCTACGAGGCGCTGCGGCTCCTCGCCTTCACCCGTACGGGCTCGCTGCCGATGGGCAAGATGGGCGTGCGGCTGATGGTGCATCCGGCGTCGGTCACCAACGTGATCGGCCGGCTGGAGCGGCGCGGCCTCGTTCAGCGCCGCCCCTCCCCCGACGACCGCCGCGTCGTGCTCGCCGAGATCACGCCCGCGGGACGGGAGATCGCGGAGGAGTCGACGGCGGCCCTCCACAAGGCGTCCTTCGGCCTGCCGGACCTGCCCGACGAGCAGGCCGCCGGCATCACCGCGGCGCTGCGCGCCGTCCGCGTCGCCGTGGGCGAGGTCGCCGACCACCCCTGACGAGAACACCGATGAAGTCGGCCGAGGTCCTTGTGCGTCGGCGCGGTTCCGGTTGAATGGGAGCGACGGCACGGGCAGGAGGTGGGGGCGGATGCTGGACGAACACGAAGCCGGCCTGATCGCCGCTCTGCTCGAGGACCTGGCGGCCCGGCACGGCGAGGACCCGTCCGCCCTCCAGGCCACACGGGCCGCGGCCATGCTGCGCGAGCGGATCACGAGGACGACGCTCCGCGGCGCCTTGTCGGCATCACGGTCGCGCCGGCTGGCGTCTCTCGCCGACCTGCGCGCCGGTCGGGGGGATCGCCGGACCGCGGCCCCGGACCGGGCGGGCTCCACGGACGATCGACGTGCCGCAACCTCGGACCGGGCGGCGTCACGCCCTCCCGGCGGCGGGCGGTTCTCGTCGGACGGCGCGGCCAGGGGCGTCGAGAACGCCAGGAGCTTCCTGCGCCAGGCCCAGAAGACCGCGGACCGAGCCCAGCGGCGGGCGCACGACGCACGTGAGTTCACCCGGTCCCTGTCCGACCGGCCTTAGGCGCCGTGGCACCGGTCTCCCGTGCCGCTCCGGACGCCGGAGACGGCCGTCCCGGAAGGGCCTCGCCGGTCAGCGTTCGCGCGCCCAGGCGTCGATGAGATCGGCCGCCTGAGGCCGCGAGCTCCGGATGTAGTGCTCGTCCTTGAGGAACTCCAGGCGCTTGTCCTCGGCCGCGAGGGAGCCGAACACCGAACGCGCGTCGCTGTCGTAGACGCACTCGTCGGCCGTGGCGTGGACGACCAGCGAGGGCACCGTGATGCGGCCGAGGTGGGGCGCGGCGACGCACTGTGAGGTGCGCAGGCTCCACATGGAGAGCCAGGTGCGCAGAGTGCACAGCGAGCCGATGCCGAAGACGCCGTAGTTGGCCTTGACCGGCTCGCCCTGGTAGCACCAGTTGGGCCTGCGGTCGGAGGGCTCGATGGACGGGTCGATCATCCTGAGGTCGGCCCAGGTGCGGTGGAGGCTGAACAGCTTGTCCCGGGATCTGGTCCCCTGGAGTCCCTCGAGCTGTTCCAGCACCCAGTCGGTGATCCGCTCGTTGCGATCCCGCTGCGCGGCGCGGTAGCGGGTCTGGAACTCCTCGCCGTAGGGCGGGCCGTTCTCGGGGTTGAACGGGTCGAGGCCGGGGTCGACGGAGAGCACGTCCGTCTCGTCGGTGATCGAGGGGTCCATCCAGGCGGTGAGCACCTCGGGGCGTCCCGAATGGGCCGCGAGGGCGACGAAGAGGTCGCCCGCCGGCAGGTCCTGGATGGCCTCCACGGGCCGCATTCCGGCCACCGGCGTCACGTTCGGCTCGACGGCCTGCGACTGGTAGGCGGCCATGAGCGAGCCGCCGCCGGAGTTGCCGAGGAGGATCACCCGTTCGGCCCCGGCCCGCTCCTTGAGCCACCGCACGCCGACGCCGATCTCCGCCAGCGCGTGGTCGAGCAGGAAGTAGGGCTCGGCGCCGCGGAAGCGGGTGTTCCAGCCCAGGAAGCCGTAGCCGCGCTCGGCGAGGTGGGAGGCGAGGTAGTGCTCGGAGAAGTCGATGTTGTAGTGGGTCGCGATGAACGCGGTCTTCGGCGCCGGGCCGGCGGGGCGGTGATAGACGCCCTGGCACGGGTGGCCGCCCGCGCCCGCCCTGCCGATCAGGGGCGACGACAGCCCCACGAACTCCCTGACGACCTCGGTCATCCCGGCCTCCTCAGCGTCGCCCGATCTCCCGGACCGAATCACGTTCGACTGAAGGCTAGCGTAAATCAGAAACTGAGTTTAGATTCAGTTCCATGGCAGCGACATGGCAGAACCCTGAGTTCGAGCTGGGCGGGGTGAACCACCTGGCCCTGGTGTGCTCGGACATGAAGCGGACCGTCGAGTTCTACACCGGCGTGCTGGGCATGCGGCTGGTCAAGACGATCGACCTGCCGGGCGACGCGGGCCAGCACTTCTTCTTCGACATGGGCGGCGGCAACCTGCTGGCGTTCTTCTGGTTCCGTGACGCGCCGGACGCGGTGCCGGGCGTCTCCACGGCGGCGACCGTGCCGGGGATCGGCGAGTTCACCACGGCCGTCGGCTCGATGAACCACCTGGCCATCACGGTCCCGGAGGAACGTTTCCTGGAGTACCGGGCCACGCTCAAGGGCAAGGGCGTACGGGTGGGGCCGATCATCGACCACGACGAGAGCGAGCTCGGCTTCTCGACGACGCTGCACGACGGCGTCTACGTGCGCTCGTTCTACTTCCAGGATCCCGACGGCATCCTGCTGGAGTTCGCGTGCTGGCGCCGCGAGCTCGCCCGGCCCGGCGACGTGACCCACACGCCGAAGACCGCCGCCGACCGAGTGGTGAAGGTGTGAGCCGTTGTTGTCGCTGATCCACGTTCTGGAGTGGCGGGCCGCGGTCACGCCCGATCAGGTGGCGTTCTCCGACGACCGCGGCGCCGAGCTGACCTACGCCGGGCTCGCGGCGGCGGCCGGCCGGGCCGCGGCCGGTTACGCGGCCTCCGGGGTCTCCCCCGGCGACGTGGTGCCGATCGTGGCTCGCAACCAGGCCGCCTGGGTCACGGCGCTGTTCGGGCTGGTCCGCGCGGGTGCGCTTCCGGCGGCGGTCAACTGGCGGCTGGCGGCGCCCGAGGTCGGCGCGCTGCTGGAACTCCTGCGCCCGGCCGCGGTCGTCGTGGACGAGCCGTGCGCGCCACTCGTCGCGGGCGCGGGAGTCCCGGTGCTCCGCCTCGACGGCGAACTCCCGGACGGGCCGATGCCCGGACGGCCGGTCGAGCGGCTGCGCGGGCCCGAGCCGTGCCTGCTGCTGCACACCAGCGGCACGACCGGGCGGGCCAAGCTGGTCCCGGTCACCCACCAGCAGCTCATCGGCGCCGTGACGTTCATGAAGCTGGAGGTCCCCGAAGCGGTGCCGGGCGCCCGGCACCTGTCGGCGTTGCCGCTGTTCCACATCGCGGGCCTCGCCAACCTCGCCTACGCGCTGTTCACCGGCGGGCACCTGCACGTGCTCGGCGGCTTCAGCCCGGCGGGGTTCGTGGACGAGCTGGCGGCACGGCGGATCCAGCTGACCCAGCTCGTGCCCACGCTGATCCGCGCGGTGACCGAGGAGGTCCGCGGCCGGGCGGCGGCGCCGGACCTGTCGGCGCTGGCCGAGGTGGTGTACGGGGCGTCACCGATCGACCCGGGGCTGCTCGCGACGGCGGTCGAGACCCTGGGCTGCCGGTTCCGGCAGAACTACGCGTGCACCGAGACCGGCCCGCTGCCGGTCACGACGCTGTCGCCGCGGGACCACGACCCGGCGCTCGGCAGGCTCGCCACGGCGGGCCGCCCGTCACTGGGATGGGAGCTGCGGCTCGGCGAGTCCGGCGAGATCCAGGTGCGCGGCGCCGCGCCCTTCCCCGGCTACTGGGACGACCCCGAGGCCACCCGGCAGGTCATGACCGCCGACGGTTTCTACCGGACGGGCGACATCGGCGTGGTGGACGCCGACGGCTACGTGACGATCGTCGACCGGCTCAAGGACATGATCGTGACCGGCGGTGAGAACGTCCATCCGGCCGAGGTCGAGGCGGTGCTGTCGGCCCATCCCGCGGTGCGCGAGACGGCCGTGATCGGGGTGCCGCACGAGAAGTGGGGCGAGACCGTGCACGCCGTCGTCGTGCTCACGGCGGACGGGAAGGCCGGCCCCGACGAGCTCATCACGTGGACGCGGGAGCGGCTGGCGGGTTTCAAGTGCCCGACCGGCGTCACGTTCGCGGCCGAACTGCCGCGCAACGCCACCGGAAAGGTCCTGAAGACCACGCTGCGCGAAGGTCATTGGGCGGGCCGGGGCCGCCGGGTGTCCTAACCTGGGGTTCCGTCATGAAGAAGCACACCATCGCCAAGGCGCGTCCCGCCGCCGGGACGGAGCGTCCGGCCAAGTCGACCCGCAAGGGCCGCGAGACCGATCAGGCGTTCCGCGACGCCGGCCGGACGGTGTTCGCCCGGGAGGGCTACTTCAAGGCCAAGATCAGCGATATCGCCGCCGAGGCGGGCAAGTCTGTCGCGTCGTTCTACAACTACTACGACACCAAGGCCGACCTGCTCATCGCGCTGGCCGAGGAGTTCCACGAGGAGGCGAGCCGCCTCGCGGCGCTCTCCTACACCCAGGGTCTGTCGTCGGAGGGGGCGCTGCGCGAGGCGGTGGCGGGCTTCTGGCGGACGTACGCGCGCCGGCGCGGCGAGCTGATCGGCGTGTTCCAGGCGTCGATGCTGGAGGAGGAGTTCCGCGACCGCTGGCTGGCGATCCGCGCGGAGGCCATCGAGCGCATCGCGGCCGAGATCCGCCGCGCGCAGAGGTCCGGCCACTGCCCCGGCGTCGACCCGGTGCTGACCGCGTCGGCGTTGTCGGCCATGCTCGAGCACTTCTGTTACATCTGGCAGGGCCAGGGCGGCGAGCGCGTCGACAGTGACTTCGACGACGAACGCGCCGTCGACACCCTCGCCACGATCTGGGTCAGGTCGATCTACTGGCGTCCGGAATGAGACCGGGTCATCGTTTGAGCGCCAGCCCGAGGTGAAGGCCGAGCTCCTCGTAGAGGGCGAGATCGGTGAGGGTGAACGCGGCCCTGTCCGGCCTCCTGACCAGCAGAAGGACACCGAGGGACGAGGTCTCGTCGCGCAGCGCGACCGCCGCGGCGAAGCCGGGGCTCAGCAGGTCGGCGACCGCCGCCGCCTCCTGCCCGCGGCCCAGTGCCCCCTTCTCCCCGAGCGGGACGTGCAGCATCGACTCGCCCGTCCGGACGATCGTGCGGGCGACCTCCGACTGCTCGGGATCGATGGCCTCCAGAACGCGGACGACCAGGGACTCCTCCTTGCCCGCGGGGCCGCCGGACGTGCCGGCCACCACCGCGCGCCGGAGGGCACCGCCCCGGACCAGGTCGATGACGACGAAGTCGGCGCACTCGGCGGCGAGGAGAGTCCCCGCGTTCTCCAGCATCGCCGGCCCGCCCTCCGCCGCTCCGTTCAGGAGCAGCCGGGTCATCCGGCCCATGAGATCCAGCCGGTGCAGCGGAGCCGCCTCTCCCGCGCCCTCCGCCGCGGTCCGCTCGGCGAACGGGTCGAGCGTGACCAGGACCAGCGGGTCCCGCTGCGGCGGGGACCCGAGCCGGGTCAGCCGCAACTCCAGCGGCGGCGGGCGGTGCGTCGCCCGGGACCTCAGCCGGCAGGCCAGCGAACCGGGCCGCGACTCACGCAGGACGTCGGCCAGCTCGCAGCGGAACGTCGTCCGCCAGGGCAGCTCGACGAAGACGGCGAACGGCTTGCCGACCGCCAGGGAGTCCGCGATGCCCAGGAGGCCGGCACCGTGCCGGTTGAGGGCGCGGATCATGCCGGCGCCGTCCAGGACGAAGACGGGGAACGGCAGGTCGTGGAAGGCCCGGTGGACGAGCGCCTCCCGCTGGGCGTTCTCCGCACTGAGCAGGGACATGCGCTCGAGCTCTTCGGTGCAGACCCGCAGTTCCTCTTCGGCATTAGCCAGCTCGAGAAGTGCCGTATCCATCGCTGGAGCGTCGCGCAGAGCGCTGATCCGGACGGTGAACTCCTCCAGATCCTTGCGGATTGCCACGAAATCGAGATGCGAGGGCATGGCTCGGCCCCCTTCTGCGGGTTCCGTTAACTGGCATTCTCCCGGTTTACCACTACTGGGGAAGAGTTAACGGTACGGCAATTCTCGTCGTCAGGTATCTCCGCCCGGCACGTGATCCATGACGATGATGAAGCCGCGGACGCCCCCGTCCTCGTCGCGCAGCTGTTTGAGCTCCACGGCGAGCTCGATGGGGCGGCCGCGCCGGTTGACCGCGGCGACCCGGACCGCCGCGCCGGCGGGCGACGTCTCGCCGTTCAGCTGCCGCAGCGGGGACTCCAGGTCGGCCAGCGGAAGCCCGATGTCGAGCGTCAGCAGGTCGCGGCCCTGCGCCTCCTCCGCCCGCACTCCCCAGAGCTCCTCCGCGCCCTGGTTCCAGACCTGGACGCGCAGGGCCTCGCTCACCACGATCGTCGCCGAGCCGAGGCTGCGCAGCACCGACCCGAGGAAGGAGTTGGTCGAGTCGAGCTCCTCGCTGCGGACGCGGAGCGCGTCGTTGATCTCCTGGAGCTCGTCATTGGTCGACTGGAGCTCCTCGTTCATCGTCTCGAGCTCCTCGTTGGTCGACTGGAGCTCCTCGTTGGTGGTCTCCAGCTCCTCGTTGGTCGACTGGAGCTCCTCGTTGGTGGTCTCCAGCTCCTCGTTGAGGGACTGCAGTTCCTCGTAGGCGCGTTCGAGCTCCTGGTTGGAGTGCTCCAGCTCCTCCCGGAGCCTGCGGTAGTGGGTGACGTCGTCGAAGCTGATCCCCACGCCCGCGATCTCCCCGGGCTTGCCGAAGAGCGGGACGGCATGGACGTCGAACACGCTCGGCTCGACACCGGCGCTGCGATGCCAGGTCACGTGGTGCAGTTCGAGCGGCCGCCCGTCCTTCTTGACCTGCTCGATGACCGAGCGCAGCTCGACGGGGCGGTACGACACCTCCAGGTCCTGGAAGGGCCGCCCGATGTCGCGCGGCCGCAGGTTGAACAACATCTCGGCGCGCGCGTTCGCCACACCCAGCCTGCCGTCGAGATCGACGGCCAGCTGCGCGACCGGGCCCGCCGCCAGGGCGGACTGCTCGAGATTGGTCGACGATGACCTTCGCGTGGATTCCTCTTCCCAGCCCTTGGAGGGGAAACCGGGCGGCGGGGTGTTGGGAATCTTTCGGAAGAGCCGTTTGCGCAGGTCGACCGGTTCGAAACGATCGCCGTGGTTGAGGAGCATCTCGGCCTTGCCGAGGAAGAGGAAACCGGGGTCGGTCAGCGCGAAGTGGAAGCGGCGGATCACGCCGGTCTGGGTCTCGGCGTTGAAGTACATCAGCGTGTTGCGGGCCACGAGGAGGTCGACCCGCGAGATCGGGGCGTCCCGGGTGAGGTCGTTCCGGCCGAAGATCACCTGGCGTCGCAGGTCCCTGCGGAACGAGAACCGCGACCCCGTCTGCTCGAAGTACGTCCGGCGCAGCTCCTCGGGGATGCCGGCGACCTGCCGCTCGGTGTAGGAACCGGCCCGCGCCTGGTGGAGGGCGTCCTCGTCCAGGTCGGTGGCATAGATCTTCACCCGCTCGCGGAACTGGTCCTCACCGAGCTCCTCGGCGAGGACCATCGCCAGCGTGTAGGCCTCCTCGCCCGTCGCGCAGCCCGCGCTCCAGACCCGGACGGTGCGGCTGGGCTCCTTGGAGGCCAGCATCTGCGGCAGCACGGTCTCGCGGAGGGCGTCCCAGGCGGGCGGGTCACGGAAGAAGCCGGTCACGTTGATGAGCAGGCTGTCGAAGAGCTTGGCGAACTCCTCGTGCTCCAGTTCGAGGTAGTCGCGGTATTCCGCCACGCTGTCCAGGTCGAGCGCGTCCATCCGGCGCTTGACCCGGCGGGACAGCGTCGTCGGTTTGTAGCCGGTGAAGTCGAACCCCCGGGTCTCCTTCAGCATCACCAGCAGATCTTCGAAGTCCTGCATGCTCTCGCTCTCGGCCACGCTCGGAAGCGTACGCCGCGCGGGCACCCCGCGCTCGCGGCGCGTCAGGGTCGCAGGAAACTCTCCGCGTCGAACACGGCGCCGGTCGACGGCGTCTCGACCGGGGTCCGGGTCTGCTCGGTGATGAAACGCGCCATGTCACGCAGGGGCAGGGTGACGGCACGGCGGGTCGCGGCCAGTGCCGCGCGCGGCATCCCGTCGTACGCGCACTGGGCGGGGTCCTGCACCGCCACGACTCCGCCGCCCTCCTCGACCGCCGCGCAACCGGCCGCGCCGTCGGCCAGCGCACCGCTCAGGACCACCGCCACGACCCGCGGCCCGGCGGTGGCGGCCGCGCTGCGGAACAGCGGATCCGCCGCGGGGCGGTGCCCCCGCAGCCGCGGGCCCTTGGACGTCCGGGCGAGGTCGCCGGCGACGAGGAGATGGTGGTCCGGGGGTGCGAGGTAGATGCGGCCCCGGCACAACGTCTCGCCGTCGCGGGCGGTGACGGCGGGCAGCGGACCGGCGCGCCCGAGAATGTGCGGCAGCGCCTTGCCGCCGGTGGCGGGGACGTGCAGGACGGCCAGGACCACCGCGGCCAGGTCGGGCGGCAACCCCGAGGCCACCGACCGGAGCGCCTCGATGCCGCCGGCCGAGGCCGCGATCACGACAAGATCACGCCCGGGCGCCTTGTCCATGTCCTGCCCCTTGCCCTGTCCGCCGTTGGATCATGCCGGGCCGCGCCGGGGAATTTGGAGGCCTGCGGCGGTCGCCCGGTCCGCCGCGGCCAGCGCGCGGTGCTCGACCGCCCTCGCCCGGTGTCGCTCGACGTCTCCGATGCCCGAGTCGGCGAGGTAGTCGTGCAGGTTCGCGGCCCGTTCGTGGATCTGGCCCGCTCGCAGGTAGGCCGCCTCGGCGGCCTCGGCCGCCGAGGCCGCCCGGAGTTCCGCGAGCCGCACCAGCTCGGCCGACCGCCGCACCCGCTCGCGGCGGCCGGAGAAGGCGCCCGCCTGCTCCTGAAGCTCACGGTCGCGCTGGCGGAGCGCCCGCAACCGTTCGCCGATCTGCTCCAGGCGCCCCTGGGGTGAGTAGGGACCGGAATCGTGGGCCTGCATTCTCCTTTTATCCTCCGTCGGCGCGACCGAAGCCAGAGTCTTCGCGGAAAGGGCAAACCCGGCTCGCCTACCGCGGGTAGTGTCGCGAACGCGATAGGTGTTCGATCCGGAGGAGAGGCCACGTGAACGGGCAACTGGTCGGGTTGACCGGGATGGCCTTGGTCTCGCTGGACGAGAACGGCCTCATCCTCGATTGGAACCGCTGCGCCGAGATCCTCTTCGGGACGTCGGGCGAGGAGGCGGTCGGCTCCCCGTTCTCCCTGCTGTTCAAGGTCACCGGCGAAGCCGGACCCTGGTTCGACGGGACGCGCCCGCCTCCGGAAGGCGCGATCGCCTTCACCACGCCCGTGCTGCGCCAGAGGCCGCTGAAGCTCAGGAACATCGCCTGGTGGATCTATCCGATCCCCTCGCCGCGAAAGATGCGCCTCCTGGCCTTCGCGGTGGCCTGCGCCGACCTCAAGACGGTGCCGCTGAGCCTCTCGGTGGGAGACCAGCTCGTGGTCCGTCCCCACGGCACCGCCGACCGGCGGGGCCTGCGGGTGCCCAGTTCCGCCCCGTGCGTGGTGCCCGTCGACCCGCGTTACCGGACACGCCTGGAGAGCAACCTCTCCGAGGCTCTGCGGATCCTGCCGCCCGGCCGGCGGGATCAGGCGGCCGCGCAGATCCTCGCCCTCGGTTCTCCGGGCGTCAGCCTGGTCGTGAGCGCCCGGCTGCCGTTCGACGCCCGCGACGGCGCGGTTCCCGAGGCGACCACCTTCCACGTGACGGCGGCGCCCCGGCAACTGGCGTTTCTCAGCCAGGTCAGCACCCGGATCGGCAGCCGGCTCGACCCGTTGACCACGGCCGCCGAGCTGGCCGAGGCGGTCGTTCCGCGGCTCGCCGACTTCTGCGAGGTGCACCTGCTCGACGACATCTGCTCCGGACCCGGACCCGGACCCGGACGCGACAGGCGGCCCGGTGACCCGTGGGTCGTCCGCCGGGTCGCGCGGGCCGGGCCGGTGGCGGGCCCGGCCGAGCGCCCGGCGGAAGGAGCGGTCGAGGTGCCCGTCGGCAGCCTGCTCGCCCACACGATGAACACCGGCGAGCTCGTCCATCTGCCCCGTGCCGTGGGCGAGCCCGCGTACGGTGACCCGCTGCTGGCCTGCCTGCCCGACCTCGGGCCGCTCACCCTCGTTCCGCTCGTCGCGCGCGGCGCGGTGATGGGCAACCTGCTGCTCGCGCACGCGGCCAGCCGCCCGCCGATGGCCGCGCACGACTTCACGGTCACCGAGGAGGTCGTGCGGATCGCGGCGACGGCGATCGCCGACGCCGGGCTGCTCCAGCGCGAGTCGCACATCGCCGAGGCGCTCCAGGCGAGCCTGCTGCCCCGCAGGGTTCCCGACCTGGCCGGGATCCGGGTCAGCCACCGCTACCTCCCCGGCAGCTCGGGGGCGCGCGCGGGCGGCGACTGGTACGACGTGATCTCGCTGCCCCGGGGGCGGGTGGCGCTGACCGTCGGCGACGTCATGGGCCACGACTGGCGGTCGGCCGCGACGATGGGCCAGTTGCGCACCGCGATCCAGGCGTTCGCGGTCCTGGACCTCGGCCCCGAGGACATGCTGCGCAGGCTCGACGCGCTCGCCCAGCGCCTGTGCGACGGGTCCATGGCGACCTGCCTGTACGCGGTCTACGACCCGTCCGAGCGGCACTGCCGGATCGCCAACGCGGGACACCTGCCCCCCGTGCTGGTCTCACCGGACGGACGGAGCCGGCTGCTCCCGGTCCCGCCCGGCGTGCCGATCGGCGTGGGCGGTCACGCGTTCGGGGTCATGGACCTCCCGGTCGAGGACGACTGGCGCATGGTGCTCTACACCGACGGGCTGGTCGAACGCCCCGGACACGACATCGAGACCCGGCTGGAGGAGCTGCGCGCCCACCTGTCCGGGCCGCCCCCGCTCACGCTCGACGACCTCTGCGACAACGCGGTGCCGGCGTTGCTCGGGGGGTGGCGTCACGACGACGACGTGGCGCTGCTGGCCGCCGAGTTCCAGGGACCGGACCGCCTGTCCTGACGATTCCCCCGTTCCGGGTATGTACCTTTATGCCGGTCCTCTGGCGGAGATTCGGACACAGTGTGGTGGCCGGACGCCGTGGGACGGGGAAGGAAGGGCGATGGGCGACACGCCGAGGGATGACTCGCGGGACCTGACCTACGGGAGCTACCTGCGGCTCGACCGGCTCCTGGACTGTCAGGAGCCGCGTACCGGGGCCCACGACGAGCTGCTGTTCGTGATCATCCACCAGGTCTACGAGCTCTGGTTCAAGCAGATCCTGCACGAGGCCGCCCTGCTCCAGAAGCGGCTGGAGGAGGGCAACAGCGGCGGCGCGCTGCACACCGCCCGCCGGATCGCCAAGATCCTCAAGACGGTGGTCGGCCAGCTGGACGTGCTGGAGACGATGACGCCCCGGCAGTTCGCCTCGTTCCGCGACGCGCTGGGCACCTCCAGCGGCTTCCAGTCGGCGCAGTTCAGGGAGCTGGAGGCGGTGCTGGGACGGCGCGAGTTCCCCGCGTCGGACCTGCGCGACGACGAGCGGCTCCAGGCCGCCGTCGGCCGCCGGTCGGTGTTCGACTCGCTGCTGCGCTACCTGGCCGGGCTGGGGCACGCCGTGCCCGCGGCGGCGCTCGACCGCGACCCGGCCGAGCCGTGGCGTCCCGACCAGGGGGTGCAGAAGGTGCTGCTGGACGCCTACGCCGACGAGAGCGGACCCGCGGCGGAGGTCTGCGAGGCCCTGGTCGACGTGGACGAGGGCATCCAGGAGTGGCGCTACCGGCACGTCATGATGGTGGAACGCACGATCGGCGCCAAGCTCGGCACGGGCGGCTCGGCGGGCGCCGACTACCTGCGCTCGACGTTGTTCCGGCCCGCGTTCCCCGATCTGTGGGAAGTCCGCTCGCAGATCGAGGAGGTGCCGGTCCATGGCCGGTGAGCGCATCGCGATCGTCGGCGGCGGCCTGGCCGGCGGCCTGCTGGCCACGCTGCTGGGGCGGCGCGGGCTGGAGGTGACGGTCTACGAGCGCCGTCCCGACCCGCGCGTCGCCGGGGCCGAGCGCGGCCGTTCGATCAACCTGGCCGTCTCGGCGCGCGGCCTGGCGGCGCTGGAGGCGGTGGGCCTGCGCGACCTCGCGCTCGAGCGGGCGCTGCCGATGCACGGCAGGATGGTGCATCCGCTGGGCGCCGCGGACAACTTCCAGCCCTACAGCGCCGACGGCGAACGCGCGATCAACTCGATCAGCCGGGCCGAGCTCAACCAGGCGCTGCTGGACGCGGCGGAGGCGACGCCGGGTGTCACGCTGCGGTTCTCCCGGCGCGTCACCGGGGTCGACGCGGACGCCGGGCTGCTGCTCCTGGAGGACGCGGACGGCGGCCGGGCCACCGAGCACGCGGACGTGGTCCTGGCGGGCGACGGCGCCTACAGCGCGGTACGTGAGTCGGTCCGGCCGCTCGAAGACCGGCAGGACTTCCTGGAGCACGGCTACAAGGAGCTGACGATCCCGCCGCGCGACGGCGCCTTCGCCCTCGACCCCGACGCGCTGCACATCTGGCCCCGCGGCACCTCGATGATGATCGCGCTGCCGAACCTGGACCGCTCGTTCACCTGCACGCTGTTCTGGGAGAAGTCGGAGTTCGCGGCGCTGGACACCCCCGCGAGGGTGACGGCGCACTTCGAGCGGCACTACCCCGACGCCGCCGGGCTGATGCCCGCGCTCACCGGCGACTTCGCCCGCAACCCGGTCGGCTCGCTGGTGACGGTGCGCTGCTGGCCGTGGGTGCGGTACGGCAAGGGCACGATCGTGGCGCTGCTGGGCGACGCGGCGCACGCGATCGTCCCGTTCTTCGGCCAGGGCGCCAACTGCGCGTTCGAGGACTGCCTCGAGATCGACCGGTGCCTGGACGAGACGGGCGGCGACTGGGCGCGGACCCTGTCGCTCTACCAGGAGCGGCGCAAGGCCAACACCGACGCGATCGCGGAGATGGCGCTCGACAACTTCGTCGAGATGCGCGACCGGGTCGGCTCGCCGGTCTACCGGTTCACGCACGCGGTGCAGCACGCGCTGGAGCGCCGCTCGGCGGGCCGCTACGTCTCGCGGTACGAGCTGGTCTCGTTCTCCACCATGCCGTACGCACGGATCCCGGCGCGGATCCGGCGGCAGAACGCGGTGGTCGCGGCCGGGCTCGCCGGCGGTGCCGTGCTCGCGGGGCTGGCGGCGCGCGCGGTCACCCGGAGGAGCCGCGGCGGCGCCCGCTGATCATGTCCTGGCAGGCGACGGCGAGCGCCGCCAGGACGAACAGCAGGACGACCACCAGGCCGTGGCGGAAGGCCGCCGCCCAGTCGCCCCGGGTGCCCGCCACGGTGGCGAAGAACACCGCGCCCGCGGCGGCGATGCCGACCGCGCTGCCCATGCGCTGCCCGGTCTGCAGGACCCCGGCCGCGGCGCCGCCCTCGGTGGAGGGCACCTCCGACAGTGTGATCGTCTGGTTGGGCGAGATCACCAGGCCACTGCCCACGCCGCCGACCAGGAGCGGCAGGGCGGTGGCCCAGCCGACGCCGTCGCCCGGCCACAACTCCACCGCCAGCCACGCGGTGCCCAGGCCGATGGTCACCAGCGCCAGGCCGAGCACGACGAGCGGACGCCCGAACCGGGCCACGATCCGCCCGCCCACGAAGGCGGCGACGCCGGAGCCGACGGCGAACGGCGTGATGGCCAGCCCCGCCTGCAGCGCGCTGTAGTCCCGCCCGTTCTGCAGGAAGACCGTGAAGATGAAGAAGATCGCGGTGAAGCCGGCGAAGTAGAGCAGCGCGAGGAGCGAGCCCAGCGCGTACGAGCGCAGCCTGAAGAGCCCGAGGTCCACCAGCGGCGCCGGATGCCGGCGTTCCCACAGCACGAAGAGCGCGAGGACGGCCAGCCCTGCGGGCACCAGCAGCCATTTGGCCGCGCCGGGCCACTGCTGTTCCTGGAGGAACGGCAGCATGAACGCCACCACCCCGATGCCGAGCAGCCCGACCCCGACCGGGTCCAGGCTCTGCCGTTCCCCGAAGACCGGGGCGGGCAGCAGCTTCCAGGCGAGGGCGAGCGCGGCGAGCCCGACCGGGATGTTGACGTAGAACACCCAGCGCCAGCCGTCCGCGGGACCGGCCAGGCCGATCAGCACCCCGCCCAGCAGCGGGCCGACCGCGGTGGCGATGCCGATGGTGGCGCCGAGGGCGCCGAAGGCCCGGCCGCGTTCGGCCCCCCGGAACATCTGCTGGATCAGCCCGGCGACCTGCGGGTTGATCACGCCGCCCGCCACGCCCTGGACCAGCCGCGCCAGGATCAGCGTCAGGATGCCCGGCGCCGCGCCGGCCGCCGCGCTGGCGGCGGTGAACAGCGCGAGCCCGCCCATGAACACCGCCCGGCGGCTGCGCGCGTCGCCGAGCCGCCCGGCCGGGACCAGCACGAGCCCGAACGTCAGCGCGTAGCCGGACAGGATCCACTGGAGCTCGGACTCCGAGGCGTCCAGGCCCTGCTGGACGGAGGGCAGCGCCACGTTGACGATGCTCACGTCCAGCAGCGTCATGAACGCCGCGATCAGGCACACCGCCAGCGCCTGCCAGCGGTACCGCCCGCCCGCCTCCTCGGCCGTGGTCACCTGGGAACGCACTCAGAGGTCATCTCCGCGTCGAGCCAGGTCAAACACATGATCCGGTCGATTCACACGGGCCGGGCGAGAACGGGACGGACCTTTACAGGAAACCTGTCTCCGAGTGTCCAGGTCTGGTGGTCACCTGGTCCAGCCCGCGCGGCAACGCGCGGGTCACCTTCTACGCCAACGGCTCGCGCTTCGCCGGCTCCGCCCAGTTCAAGGGCGAGGGACCGGTCGGCTACCGCGGGCAGGCCAAGGCCTGACGCCCCGCCGGGCCCCGGCCCCGCATCCCGTGCCCTCCCCGTGCCCCTCACGGGGAGGGCGCGGACGCCCGGCCCG
This sequence comes from Spirillospora sp. NPDC047279, assembly GCF_040643285.1. Taxonomy (NCBI): domain Bacteria; kingdom Bacillati; phylum Actinomycetota; class Actinomycetes; order Streptosporangiales; family Thermomonosporaceae; genus Spirillospora; species Spirillospora sp. NPDC047279. The sequence continues at coordinate 352,139 of NZ_JBEYUA010000009.1, read as the reverse complement.
GCCCCTGTGCCAGGGTTGGGGTGTGACCGACGAGACCACGGGCGAGACCACCGACGAGCTCCAGTGCTCGGCCAAGGGCTGCCGCGCCGACGCCGTCTGGGCGCTGCGCTGGAACAACCCGAAGATCCACACCCCGGACCGGCGCAAGATCTGGCTCGCCTGTGACGAGCACCGCGTAAGCCTCTCGGCGTTCCTCGACCGGCGCGACTTCCTCAAGGACGTCGTCCCCGTCGCCGAGCGCGAACGGCCGGCCTGACCCCTGTGACCGGGCCCGTCACTCCTTGCCGGGCTCCCAGGCCTCGGCCATCGCGGTGATCCGGGCCGCCCCGTCCCGCGCGGGCGCGCCGCGGCCGACCGCGAGCCCCAGCAGGTAGGCCGTGAGCGGGGCCCCGGGCCGAGCCACCCCGTGGGCCACATCGCGCGCGAGGTCGAGGATCAGGTCCCGGTCGACCTCGTCCCGGGCGATCCCCAGTTCGAGACAGACCGCCTCGATCCATTCCTCCAGCACCGCTGCTCCTCCCCCTCGACGTCAGTGCCGTCCCACTCTCGCACGATCACCGCGGCTCGGGACGGGCGAGGCGGTCGGCGTGTTCGAGCTCGGCGGGGGTGTCGCAGTCGTACCAGGGCGCCCGCTCCCCCGCCTCGACCCGCACGGCGGCCGGGCCCAGCGGCCCCAGGAGCCCGCGCAGCGACGCGCCCTCGTACCCCTCCAGGGCCGAGCTCAGGGCGGCGGTGCGCCAGCAGCCCGCCAGCCACTGCTCGCGCCCCCCGTCGTCGACGAGCACCGCGCCGTCACCGGCGTCGCGCGCGGCCGCCAGCAGCAGCGCGACGTCGCCGGGACGCAGGAACGGCAGATCGCCCGCCAGCAGCGCCACCCACGGCGCGGTCACCTCCGCCAGGCCCGCGCGCAGGGCGGGCACCGGCCCGGCTCCGGGCGGGTCCTCCCGGACGAACACGGCGCGGGCGGGCTCGGGACGCGGCGGGCCGACCACCACCAGCCGCGCCGCGGACGCCGCCGCGTCGGCGACCCGGGCGACCAGCGCGCGGCCGCCGACCGGGGCGGCGGGCTTGTCGGCGCCGCCCAGGCGGCGGGCCCTGCCGCCGGCCAGCACGACGGCGTCGAACGGCTCAGGAACCCGCATGGCCACGGCCTGTGCCACCGGCCCCACCGGCGCCGCCGGAGCCGCGTTCGTAGGCGCTGAGGTTCTGCTCCAGGGCCTTCATCAGCTCCCACACCTGACCCGGCGGGATGCGCACCCGGGAGACGACGCGGGCGGGGACGTGCACGAAACGTTCGCCGGACTCGGGATCCTCCGACACCTCGGGCGGCTGCACCTCGGTCGCGAAGTCCAGGACGAAGCTGTCCTGGGTGCGCCACACCGAGGCGAACCCGGCGTAGACGCCCACCTCGTTCTCCGTCGGCACGGTGATCTCGACACGGTGTTCCAGCGGCTCGTCCGTCACCTGGTCATCGTCGCACGCCGGCCGCGGCGCGGCGGTCAGCCTCCGATCGCCGACATGGGGCGGGCGGGCTGCAGGAACGACGGGTCGTCGATGCCGTGCCCGGGGCGCTTGGCCCAGACCGCCTTGCGCCAGCGGTCGGCCAGCTCGCCGTCGGAGGCGCCGTCCCGCATGGCGTCGCGCAGGTTGGACTCCTCGGTGGCGAACAGGCAGTTGCGGATCTGGCCGTCCGCCGTCAGCCGCACCCGGTCGCAGGACCCGCAGAACGGGCGCGTCACCGAACCGATCACGCCGACCGTCTCCGGGCCGCCGCCGATCACGAACGACTCGGCGGGCGCGCTGCCGCGCTCCTCCGCCCGTTCGGGGGTCAGGTCGAACTCCCCGCCCAGCAGCGCGAGGATCTCGTCCGCGGTGATCATGTTGTCGCGGGTCCAGCCGTGCTGGGCGTCCAGCGGCATCTGCTCGATGAACCGCAGCCGGTAGCCGTGGTCGAGGCAGTAACGCAGCAGCGGCACCGCCTCGTGATCGTTGACGCCCCGCATCAGGACCGCGTTGACCTTGACCGGCGTCAGCCCCGCCGCGGCCGCCGCGGCCAGGCCCTTGAGCACGTCGTCCAGGCGGTCGCGGTGGGCCAGCCGCTTGAACGTGTCACGGTCGAGGGTGTCGAGCGAGACGTTCACCCGGTCCAGGCCCGCCTCGGCCAGCGGACCGGCCAGCCGGTCCAGGCCGATCCCGTTGGTCGTCAGCGAGACCTGCGGCCGGGGCGCCAGGCCGGCGGTCCGCGCCACGATGCCGGCGATCCCGCGGCGCAGCAGGGGCTCCCCGCCCGTGTAGCGGACCTCGGTGATCCCCAGCTCCTCGACGCCCAGCGCGACCAGGCGGACCACCTCGTCGTCGGTGAGCAGCTCGGGCTTGGGCAGCCAGTCGAGCCCCTCGGGCGGCATGCAGTAGGCGCACCGCAGATTGCACCGGTCGGTCAGGGAGACCCGCAGATCGGTCGCGGTACGACCGAAGGTGTCGGTGAGCACGGGCACCCCTTTCCTTCTGCTGCTACGGCCGTCCGTACCCCGGACGACCCGGATATGAGCAATCACCTCAGCCTAATCCGGCGGTTGACGATCCGTCGCATCGCGAGAGACGGTATCCGCCACGCCGGAGGCGCCCGCCTTTGGCGGATCGTACAAGCGATCACCTCTCCGGACGCAGGAGGCGCACGTGGCCACGGCACGACACTGGGAGTTCGCGGGAGTCCGGGGGGCGATCACCGCGCACGCCTGGCACCACGAGAACCCGCGCTACATCGCGGTCCTGGCCCATGGCTACGGCGAGCACCTGGGCCGCTACGAGCACGTGGCCGCCGCCCTCCTCGAGCACGGCGCGGTCGTCTGCGGCCCCGACCACCTCGGCCACGGCCGTTCCGCCGGCGAGCCGGTCCTGGTCCACGACTTCGCCGACGTCGTCGCCGACCTGCACACCGTCGTGGAGTCGGCCCGCCTCGACCACCCCGGCCTGCCCGTCGTCCTGATCGGCCACTCCATGGGCGGCATGATCGCGACCCGCTACGCCCAGCTCCACGGCGAGGAGCTGACCGCGCTGGTCCTGTCCGGCCCGGTGCTGGGCCGCTGGGACGCCCTCACCCTGCTGCTCTCGCTGGACGAGATCCCCGACGTCCCGATCGATCCGGACACCCTCTCCCGCGACCCGGCCGTCGGCAAGGCCTACAACGAGGACCCCCTGGTCTGGCACGGCCCGTTCAAGCGCCCCCTGCTCGAGGCCCTCGACGCCTGCCTCAACGCGATCAGCGAGCAGGGCTCCCTCGGCGCGCTGCCCACCCTCTGGATCCATGGCTCAGCCGACCAGCTGGTCCCCCTGGACGGCACCCGCACCGGCATCGAGGCGGTCCGCGGCTCCGACCTCACCGAGAAGATCTACCCCGAGGCGCGCCACGAGGTCTTCAACGAGACCAACAAGGCCGAGATCCTCACCGACGTCACCACCTTCATCGACCGCACCCTTCCGGCCCGCTGACCCCGCTCCCGACCACCGCCCCGGGAGACGACACACGCATCGCTGGTTAATTCGCCATGTGCCGGGCATGCGCCATGCGTACCCACTAGTGTCACTCTTCGTGTTGATCTGCTCGCCGCGCTCGGGGACGCGGGGCATCCACCGCAGGGGAGCAACGATGAACGAGACGAACGAGACGAACGAGCAGGCCGAGAACGCCGGGATCGCCGAGGCCGCCCGGGCCGCCGCCCGCGAGGTCGACTACATGGACCAGGTGGACGTCCATCCCGACGTCCACCGGGCGACCGAGTCCGACGAGGACCAGATCCTTCGCGACCTCTACGGCGAACCCGACGACGACGGCATCTTCCGAGCGGACGGCGAGGACTCCTGATGGGGACCGCCGCGGCGATGCTCGCCGAGGCCCGCAAGTCCCTCGGCGTCTCCGGCCGCCCCAACACCATCACTCGCGACTACGCGGCACGCCATGGCTCGGACTTCCTGAGCGCCGCCTGGTGCGACATGGCGGTGACCTTCTGGGCCCGTAAGTCCGGTAATGCGAAGGCGGTGCTGCCGTCCGGGGACCGGGCTTACACGGTGTGGCACGCGCAGGACTTCCAGAAGATCGGTCGCTGGCACACCGGCACGACCGCCAACGTCGACAAGTGCAGGCCCGGCGACATCGTCTTCTTCGACTGGGGCAACACCAACTCGGTCGGTGCGATCGACCATGTCGGCGTCGTGGAGAAGGTGCTCGGCGGCGGTCGCGTGCAGACCATCGAGGGCAACACCGGCGACGCCTGCCGCCGGCGCGTGCGGTCGTCGGCGTCGATCGCCGGCTACGGACGGCCCGCCTACAGCGGCTCGGGCGGCGGCACGACCCCCAACTGGACGGAGGCCATGGTGAAGAAGCTGCCCACGCTCAAGCGGGGTTCGTCGGGCGAGGACGTGCAGTCCCTTCAGGGCCTCCTGCACGCCCGCAGCCACGCCGAGGTCAAGATCGACGGTGAGTTCGGCACGGCGACCGAGAAGGCCGTCCGCGCCGTGCAGCGCTGGGGCGGCGTGCTGGACGACGGCGTCGTCGGCCCGGCCACGTGGCCCGTCCTGCTGCGCGTGCACAAGTAGAGGGCATCAGAGATCCTCCACCGGGCCTTCCGGTGGAGGATCTCTTCGTGTCCCACAGGCCCCGGCTCACCCGCGACCGCTGGTACCACCTGACCGGCGTCCGCGACGCCGCCGCCGGCACGCTGACCCTCTACGGGTCCGGCCGTGAGGAACGAGGCCGGGGCGGGTCGCCCCGCCCCGGTCCGTCACCGCACCATCCGCCAGAGCCCGCAGTGGTGGGCGGCGGCCAGGTCCACCGGCCCGGTCAGCGCGACGGCGATCGACAGCGCCTCCGACGAGCCACGCCGGTACGCCGGCCACTGCGGGCCCGGGTCGCCGGTCCGGGCGAACGCCGTCCAGTAGCCGATCAGCCGCCGCGCGAAGGCCCGTTCCTCCGGCGTGGACGGCGGCGCGCCCTCGCCCTCGTTGTCCAGGAAGAACCTCAGGTCGGCCCCGTGCGAGGCGCCGTAGGGGAACCCGAGGTACGGTTCGCGAGGCTCGGCGTACTCATAGGCGTACACCGGCGACCGCCGCCCCGCGTCGATCACCGGCAGCTGCGTGCACGTCCCGCTCACCCCGCCGTAGTCACCCAGCAGCGTCGCCAGCGCCACACTCGGGCTCACGAACCCGCTCAGCGGATACGCGCCGAGGATCCGCTCCGCGTCCCCCGCCCCGAACAGCTCACGCACGATCCCGGGGTATCGCTCCGCCGTCACCGGCGTCCCCCGCATGTCATAGGCCGCCGCGACATGAGAACGCATCTCGTCCCGCGTCCCGCCATGAATCAGCGGCACGTCCGCGGCCTTCCCCAGCCGCATCGCCGTCAGCGGCTGCAACGGCAGCACCGGCGTACCTGCCACGGGGAACCACCACACGTCCGCCCGGTGCCGCCGCAGCTCACCGAAGAGCCCCTCCCGATCCGACGGCCGCACCAGCTCGCTCACCGGCTTGCCGCGCAGGCAGGCCTCGGCCGTCCTCGCGTCCGCGCACCCCACCTCGGCCGCCAGCCTCACCCCGTCCCGGTCGGCGGCCCGCTCGGTCTTCATCGGGATCCCGCACGGCGCGCTCTGCACGATCGCCTTGTCGAACAACCCCCGCGCCGCGGGCGACGCCAGGTGCGCGCACACGCTGAACCCGCCGCCCGACTGGCCCCACAACGTCACGTTGCGGTCGTCGCCGCCGAACTTCCCGATGTTGCCGCGCACCCACCTCAGCGCCGCCTGCTGGTCGGCGAGCCCGAAGTTGCCCGCGTACGGATCCTTCAGCGAAGGATGCCGCAGGAAGCCCAGCGCGCCGAGCCGGTAGTTGAACGTGACCACGACCGCGCCCTGCTCCACCATCCGCGCCGGGTCGTACGCGGAGCCGGACCCGCTGATCAGCCCTCCCCCGTACACGAAGACCAGAACGGGCAGTCTCCCCTTGGCCTCCCTCGGCGCCGTCACGTTCACGAAGAGACAGTCCTCGCTCGTCGCGAACCCGGGTGAGTTCGCGAGCTGCGAGCACGCGGGCCCCGGCCGGGTCGCGTCGCGCACACCCCGCCACCCGCTCGCCGGCCGCGGAGCCCGCCACCGTGCCTCCCCGACGGGAGGAGCCGCGTACGGCATCCCGAGGAAGCTCCGATGCGTCTCGGTGACCGTGCCCCGCACCCAGCCCCCGGAAGTGCGGACCCGGTCGTCCGGGCCCGCCGCGGAGACGGCCGCCGCCGGCAGCACACCGGCGACGGTCAGTCCCGCGATCAGAATCGCCGCGAATACAAGCCATCGTTTCGACATGCCCCCACGATCAAGGAACGCTCTGGGCACGTCGTCCCACGGCGGGAGCAACCCCGCCTACCCCCACGGGCGTACACACGCGTCGGGCGCGATCAGGACTCCCCTGACCGCGCCCGGACGACCGCACTACCCCTTGATGCAGATGAGCTGCTTGAGGTGCGCCACGACCTCGACGAGGTCGGACTGCGCCTCGATGACCGTCTCCAGGTCCTTGTAGGCACCCGGGATCTCGTCCAGCACTCCGCCGTCCTTGCGGCACTCGACGCCCTTGGTCTGCTCGACCAGGTCGTCGACCGTGAACGACTTGCGCGCCTTGTTGCGGCTCATCTTCCGGCCCGCGCCGTGCGACGCGGAGTTGTAGGCGGCCTCGTTGCCCAGCCCGCGCACGATGTACGTCCCCGTCGCCATCGAGCCCGGGATGATCCCGAGGTCCCCCGCCCCCGCGCGGATCGCGCCCTTGCGGGTCACGAGGAGTTCCACGCCGTCGTACACCTCTTCCGCCACGTAGTTGTGGTGGCAGGAGATGACCTCGCCCCACGTGCAGCGCTTCTCACCGAAGCGCCGCGTGATGACGTTCTGCGCGAGCGCGATCATCACCGCGCGGTTGCGCCGTGCGTACTCCTGTGCCCAGAACAGGTCGCGGCGGTACTCCTCCATCTTGCGCGTGCCGGTGAGGAAGACCGCGAGGTCCTTGTCGGGCAGGTCCTGGTTGTGCGGCAGCTTGCGGGCGGCCTCGACATGGTGCTCCGCGAGCTCCTTGCCGATGTTCCGCGACCCCGAGTGCAGCACGAGCCAGATCGCGCCCGAATCATCACTACAAAGTTCAACAAAGTGATTTCCGCCGCCGAGCGAGCCGAGCTGCGCACGGGCCCGGCCGAACCGGCCGCGGACCCCAGGGTGGAGCTCCTCGAAGTCCTTCCAGAAGTCGTACCAGCCGCGTTCCTTCAGGCCGGGCAGTGCCGACGGGTCCACCGGCTGCTTGTGGGAGTGGTAGCCGACCGGGATCGCCTTCTCCAGGCGGCTGCGCAGGCCGGCGAGGTCGTCGGGCATGTCCTCGACCGTGAGGCTCGACTTGACCGCGGTCATCCCGCAGCCGATGTCGACGCCGACCGCCGCGGGCGACACCGCGTCGCGCATCGCGATCACCGAGCCGACGGTCGCGCCCTTGCCGTAGTGCACGTCGGGCATGACCGCGAGACCTTCGATCCACGGCAGGCTCGACACGTTCCTGAGCTGGTCGAGCGCCTGCTCCTCGACGGTGGCCGGGTCGGTCCACATCCGGATCGGAACGCGGCCGCCCTTGAGCGTCTGGTACGGCATCACCTGCTCCTCTCCGTAGCACTGGCAGATCCGAACCGTGATCTATGACGCCAGAAACCCCACCGGCGGTTCAACCCATTTTCACTCGTGGGGGACGCTGCGGGTGTCGCCGGTGCGGTGGGTGAGGCCTCGGGTGTCGAGGTGCTGGAGGAGGGCCATGGCGACGCGGCGGGAGGTCTTGAGGGACTGGCGGGCCTGGCTGACGGTGAAGGGTTGCGGGAGGCCGCGGAGGGTTTCGAGGGCCTCGTCGTCGGCGCCGGCGAGGAGGACGACGCCGTCGGGGAGGCGGAGGAGGGCGCCGGCGCGTTCGGCGGCGGCGATCGCCTGGGGGGTGAGGCCGAGTTCGGTGAGGCGGTCGGCGGTGGGGGCGTCGAAGGGCGCGTCGGCGAGGTCGGCGGTGAGGTGTTTGACGGCTTCGGTGACGTGGGGCGGGAGGCCGGTGTCGGGGCCGTAGACGCGGCCGTCGGCGAGGCGGAGGGGCGGGCGGACGAGGGAGGCGACGAGGCGGCGGGAGGGGAGGCCGAGGCGCAGCCGGATGGCCTCTATGGGGATGCCGGGGGCGAGGGGGTTGGCGCCGGCGTGGTGGGCGAGTTCCTCGGTGAGCCTGTGGTGGAGGTCTTCCCAGTGGGCGGGGTCGGCGAGCCATTCGGGGCCGAGGTCGACGGCGTCGGGGGGCGGGGCGCAGCCCATGACGCTGAGGTCGCTGCGGCGCAGGACGCCGTGGCGGCGCAGGACGATCTCGCCGCCGGGGTGGTCGGGCCAGGAGGCGAGCTCTCGGGCGCGGGCGGCGCCGGCGCCGCGGCGGGCGAGGGTGGGCGGGCGCACGTCCAGGACGCGCACGCCGGCGACGGCGCGGCGGCCGGGGTCGCGGAGCAGGGCGGTGTCGCCGACGTGGAGGGGGAGGCGGGTGTTGAGGGTGAGGCGGGCGGTGTCGGGGCCGAGGGGGCGGAGGCGGACGGGGGTGGCGGAGGAGCCGGCGTGCAGGATCAGCTGGCGGGCGAGCCGGCCGGAGGGTTCGTCGGAGGAGACGCGGACGTCGACGGAGGTGGTGAACGTCCAGGTGCCGGGGGTGACGAGGGCCATCCCGCGTTCGACGCGGTCGCGGTCGACGCCGCGGAGGTTGACGGCGACGCGGGCGACGCCGTGGACGGTGTCGAGGGGGTCTTTGGTGGATTCGAGGGCGCGGACGCGGACCCGTTCGCCGGTGGGCATGAGGACGAGTTCGTCGTCGACGCCGATCGTGCCGGCGGCGAGCGTGCCGGTGACGACGGTGCCGCTGCCGGCGACGGTGAACGCGCGGTCGATCCAGAGGCGCACGGGCGCGGCGGGGTCGGGGACGGGGAGCCGGGCGGCGAGGCGGTCGAGGGCCAGTTTCAGCTCGTCCAGGCCGGCGCCGGTCTCGGCGCTGACGGTGACGGCCTCGGCGGCGCGCAGGCTGGTCTTGGCGAGGCGTTCGCGCGCCTGGCGGAGCGCGAGCTTGGGGTCGGCGACGTCGGAGCGGGTGATGGCGAGGACGCCGTGACGGACGCCGAGGGCGTCGATGGCGGCGAGGTGCTCCTCGGTCTGCGGCATCCAGCCCTCGTCGGCGGCGACGGCGAGGAGGACGGCGGGGACGGGGCCGACTCCGGCGAGCATGGTGGTGACGAACTTCTCGTGGCCGGGGACGTCGACGAACGCGAGGCGTTCGCCGGACGGCAGCGTGGTCCAGGCGAACCCGAGGTCGAGGGTCAGGCCGCGGCGGCGTTCCTCGGCGAGCCGGTCGGGTTCCATCCCGGTCAGCGCGCGGACCAGCGTCGACTTGCCGTGGTCGACGTGACCGGCGGTGGCGACGACCTGCATCAGGCCTCTTCCTTGGACGCGAGGACGGCGGCGCTGATCGCGCCGTCGTCGGCGGGGTCGGTGGAACGAAGGTCGAGCAGGAGCCGGCCGCCGTCGATGCGGCCGATGACCCTTCGGTTGCGGAGCGGTGTTTCGTAGGTGGCGGGGAGCGAGATCGCGGCGCTGGGCAGTTCGACGCCGGGGGCGCCGCCCGCGCCGACGGCGGCGGCGGTGTCGGCGGCGAGGGCGTCGATGCCGTGCGAGGTGAGCTCTTCGGCGAGGTCGTCGGCGCGGGTGCGGAGGCTGTCGGCCGGGGTGTGGAGCATGTGGTGGGCGGGTGGGCGCGGGCCGCGGAGGGTGGCTTCGAGGGCGGCGAGGGTGAGCTTGTCGACGCGGAGCGCGCGGTAGAGCGGGTGGCGGCGCAGCCGCTGGACGAGGTCGCGGTCGCCGAGGATGAGGCCGCCCTGGGGTCCGCCGAGGAGCTTGTCGGTGCTGGCGGTGACGAGGTGGGCGCCGTCGCGGAGCGCGGTGGTGGCGTCGGGTTCGGCGGGGAGGGCGGGGTCGGGGGTGAGGAGGCCGGAGCCGATGTCGGCGACGACGGGCACGCCGAGGGTGGTGAGCGCGGCGATGGGGGCCTGGGCGGTGAAGCCCTCGATCCGGAAGTTGGAGGGGTGGACCTTGAGGATGAGGCCGGTGCCGGGTCCGACGGCGGCGGCGTAGTCGTCGGCGGTGGTGCGGTTGGTGGTGCCGACCTCGCGCAGGCGGGCCCCGGTGGCGGCGAGCAGGTCGGGGAGGCGGAAGCCGTCGCCGATCTCCACCATCTCGCCGCGGCTGATGACGATCTCGCGGCCGGCGGCGAGGGCGGTGGCGGCGAGGACGAGCGCGGCGGCGTTGTTGTTCACGACCTGGACGTCGGCTGCGGCGGGGCAGGCGTCCAGGAGGGCGGTGAGGGCGCCGCGGCCGCGTGGTCCGCGCCGTCCGGTGGCGAGGTCGTATTCGACGTCGGCGCAGCCGGCGGCGGCGGTGAGGGCGTCCCGGGCGGCGGCGGAGAGCGGGGCGCGGCCGAGGTTGGTGTGGAGCAGGACGCCGGTGGCGTTGATGACGGGCCTGAGGGTGGTGGCGTGGTCGGGGAGGCCGGCCAGGGCCGCGCCGGCGACGTCGGCGGGTGCGATCCGGCCGTCGCGGGCGCGCTGCTGCGCCGCGGCGACGGCGGACTTCACGATCGTCCCGCCGAGCCGGGCGGCGGCCGCGGTCAGCCGCGGGTCTGCCATGACCGCGTCGGTACGGGGAACCTGCCTCCGTGGGTCCACGCCAAGTCACCTTAAGGACGCCTGGGCTTCCGGTGGAAGCCGGTCGGGCTCACACTGTGAGATCAGCGCCCGTGAGGTGAAAAGTGTCACACCTCGCGGCGCCCGCGTCACTTCGTGGCGATGCCGAAGTGGTCTCGCTCGGCGGCGTGGGAGACGAAGTCGTCGACCATCCGGTGGACGAGCTCGGCGAGCCGGCGGCGGTCCTCCCCCGACCATCCGGCGAGCGCCTCGTCCATCCACTGCCGCCCGACGGCGCGCAGGCAGTCGACGGCGTCGCGGCCGGCGTCGGTGAGACGGACGCGGTGGGCGCGCCGGTCGTCGGGGTCGGGCACCCGTTCCACGTAGCCGGCCTTCTCCAGGCGCTGCACCATCCGGGTGACGTGCGGGGCCTCGACGGCGAGCCGGGCGGCGACCTCGCCCGGGCGCAGCGGCCCGTCCTCGTCGGCGAGCAGGCGCAGGACGGGGACGGCGGCGCGGTCGACCGGGACGCCGGCGGCGGCGACGGTGCGGCCGTGCTGCTTGGCGCGGGTGAGCAGGTGGGAGACGCGGGTGAGGGCCCGTTCGATCTCCGCGATGTCCGCGGGGACGGCCTGGCCCGCGTCCCCCGGGCGGTGTGACGGCATGTGAGGAAGCCTACAAGCTAGTTACTTAACTTAAGTAAGTACAATCGCCTCCATGTCAGCCGCTCCCCCCACCGCGGCGCCCGTGCTCACCGGGCGCGCCGCGAAGGCCGCGCACCCGGGCCTCACCCTGCTCGCCCTCTCCGTCGCCGGTGCGGTCGTCTCGGTGCAGCAGACGCTGGTGATCCCGCTGCTCCCCCGGCTCATGACGTTGTTCGACGCGTCGGTCACCTCGGTCACCTGGGTGTTCACCGCGTCGCTGCTGGCCGGTGCGGTCGCCACGCCGCTGCTGTCGCGCTTCGGCGACATGTACGGCAAGAAGAGGATGATCCTGGTCGCGATGAGCCTGCTCGTCGCCGGCTCGGTCGTCTGCGCGATGTCCGGGTCGCTCGGCGTGCTCATCGCCGGGCGCGCGCTGCAGGGCACGTCGTCCGCGCTGATCCCGCTGGCCATCGGGATGATCCGCGACACCTTCCCGCGGGAACGGGTGACCAGCGCGATCGGGATCGTCAGCGCGACGATGGGGGTCGGCGGCACCATCGGCATGATCGTCACGGGTCTCATCGCCGACCGCGTCACCGGCGTCGACCCGATGTTCTGGATCGCGGCGGGCCTGGCGGCGCTGGGCCTGGTGCTGGTCGCGTTCACCGCCCCGAACACCGGCGGCCGCACCGGCGGGCGGCCCGATCTGGTGGGCGCGGCGCTGCTGGCGGCCTGGCTGATCTGCCTGCTGCTGGGCATCAGCGAGGGCAACGCCTGGGGCTGGACGTCGGGCGGAGTGCTCGGGCTGTTCGGCGCGGCCGTGGTGATCTGCGCCGTCTGGGTGGCGGCGGAGCTGCGGGTGCGCGAGCCGCTCGTCCGGCTCGGCCTGCTGGTCGGGCCCAGATCGATGTCGGCGAACCTCGCCTCGATCCTGCTCGGCTTCTCGATGTTCGCCGCGTTCACGCTGATCTCCAACTTCGTGCAGACGCCGAAGGAGCAGGTCGGGTACGGGCTGAGCGGCTCGGTGCTGGACGTCGGCCTCTACATGCTGCCGAGCACGTTCACCATGCTGCTGGCCTCGTCGCTGGCCGGGCGGGTCGCGGCGCGGATCGGCCCCGCCTTCACGCTGGCCACCGGGTCGGTGTTCGCCGGGCTGAGCTACCTGTGGCTGGCCCTGTCCAACGCGCACGGGTACGACATGCTGGCGTTCAGCGCCCTGCAGGGCATCGGCTTCGGGATCGCCTACGCCGCGCTCGGCACGCTCGCCGTGCAGCACGTCCCGATGGACCAGAGCGGCATCGCCAGCGGCATCAACTCGCTGGTCCGCACCGCCGGCGGCAGCATCGCGGGCGCCGTCACGGCGGCGATCCTGTCCGGCGCCACGATCGCCGGGACGCGCGTGCCGACGCTGGCCGCGTACGAGCTGTGCTTCTTCATCGTGGCCGCCGGCGCCGCGCTCGCCGCGGTCGTCGCCCTCGCCCACGGTCTCCGGCACCGGTCGCCGGACTCTTGACGAACGGGGCCCCGGACGGACCCAATAGGGGGACGCCCCGAAAGGGCAATTGGGGCGCCGGGACGCAGGGGACCTGACCGGAGGTTGACATGGGCGCCTACGCGGCGGCGTATGAACGGAGCATCGCCGACCCCACCCGGTTCTGGGGGCTCGCCGCGCGGGACATCCGCTGGCTGGTGCCGCCCGACCGGGTGCTGGACGACGGGGCGCCGCCGTTCTACCGCTGGTTCACCGGCGGGGAGCTCAACACCTGTGACAACGCCCTGGACCGGCATGTGGAGGAGGGCCGGGGCGACCAGGCCGCGCTGATCTACGACAGCCCCGTCACCGGCACCACCGCGACCTACACCTACCGGGAGCTCACCGATCTGGTGGCGCGGTTCGCCGGGGCGCTGCGCGAGCTGGGCGTCCAGCGCGGCGACCGGGTCGTGGTCTACCTGCCGATGATCCCGGACGCCGTGGTCGCGATGCTGGCGTGCGCGCGGCTGGGCGCGGTGCACTCGGTGGTGTTCGGCGGGTTCGCCGCCAAGGAGCTCGCGGTGCGGATCGACCACGCCCGGCCCAAGGTCGTGGTGTCGGCGTCCTGCGGCGTCGAGGGCTCCCGGGTGATCGCCTACAAGCCGCTGCTGGACGCGGCGCTCGACCTGGCCAGCCACAAGGTCGACCGGTGCGTGATCCGGCAGCGCCCCCAGCTGCACGCCGACCTGGTGCGGCCGCGCGACGTCGACTGGGACGAGGCGGTGGCGCAGGCCTCCCCCGCCGGCTGCGTTCCGGTCGCGTCCACCGATCCGCTCTACATCCTCTACACCTCCGGCACGACGGGCCGCCCCAAGGGCGTCGTGCGCGACAACGGGGGCCACGCGGTGGCGCTGCGCTGGTCGATGGAGAACATCTACGGGGTGGGGCCCGGCGACGTGTTCTGGGCGGCGTCGGACGTGGGCTGGGTCGTCGGCCACTCCTACATCGTCTACGCGCCGCTGCTCACCGGGTGCACCACCGTGCTGTACGAGGGCAAACCGGTCGGCACCCCGGACGCGGGGGCGTTCTGGCGGGTGGCCGCGCAGCACCGCGTCAAGGCGCTGTTCACCGCGCCCACCGCGATCCGGGCGGTCAAGAAGGAGGACCCGGACGGCGCGCTGCTCGCCGGCCACGACCTGTCGGCCATGGACACCCTCTTCCTGGCCGGTGAACGCCTCGACCCCGATACCTACCACTGGGCGGCGCGGGTGCTGGGCAAGCCGGTCATCGACCACTGGTGGCAGACCGAGACGGGCTGGCCGATCGTCGCCAACCTGCGCGGGCTGGAGCCGATGCCGGTGCGGCCGGGCTCGCCGAGCGTCGCCGTGCCGGGCTTCGACGTGCGGGTGCTGGCCCCGGACGGGACGACCGCGGCGCCGGGCGCCGACGGCGCGATCGTGGTGCGGCTGCCGCTGCCGCCCGGCACGTTGTCGACGTTGTGGCAGGACGACGAACGGTTCGTGGAGTCGTACCTGACCCGCTATCCGGGGCACTACCTGACGGGCGACGGCGGGCGGATCGACGCCGACGGCTACGTGTGGGTGATGGGCCGCACCGACGACGTCATCAACGTCGCCGGGCACCGGCTGTCGACCGGCACGATGGAGGAGGTCATCGCGGGGCATCCGGCGGTGGCCGAGTGCGCGGTGATCGGCGTCCAGGACGCGCTCAAGGGGCAGGTTCCGCGCGGCCTGGTGGTGCTGAAGAGCGGCGCGGACGTCGATCTCGCCGTCCTGCGCGCCGACCTGGTCGCGATGGTGCGCGAGCAGATCGGGCCGGTCGCCGCGCTCAAGGAGATCACGGTGGTCGGCGCGCTGCCCAAGACCCGCTCGGGCAAGATCCTGCGCGGTGCGATGCGCGGCATCGCCGACGGCCAGGACGTGACGGTGCCGTCGACGATCGAGGATCCGGCCGTGCTCGAGGAGCTCCGGCCCGTCCTGCGACCGCCGACGGCCTCCTGACCGTCACGGACGGCGTGCCGCCGGGTCAGTAGTTCGTGGACTTCTTCGGCCAGAAGGCCGCGACCAGGTAGACGCCGATCACCGCGAACGCGATCTGGAACAGCGTCTCCCAGAAGTTCCACCCGCTGGTCTTGAGGTTGAACAGGTGCGCCAGCCCGGTGCCGGCGAAGGCGGCGACGATACCGACCACGACGGTGAGCCAGATGGGCATGTTCTGCTTGCCCGGCACGATGAGACGCCCGATGGCGCCGATGATGGCGCCGAAGATCAGGGCGGTGATAATCCCCCCGATGGTCATGTCCGCTCCCTCGGTCAGAAATGTCGGTCTCCGGTCCCGTCATCGGGTGGATACCCACCGTAGGGATCTTTGACACGAGTGACCCCGCATGGGGCTCATGTCGTTAAAGTCGGCCCGTTTCCAGGGTCTTCGGGGCCCGTCCCTCCCCCATCAGCCGCCGGACGCTCCGCGCGAACAGGAACATCACGACGCCCGCGATGAGCGTGAAGACCCCGAGGAGCAGGAAATACTTCACATTTCCCCAGGGCTCCTGGAGCCTGGCCACCTGGCCGCCCACCGCGTCGCCCGCGGCCGTGGCCAGGAACCACACGCCCATCATCTGGCTGGCGAACGCCTGCGGCGCCAGTTTTGTAGTGACCGAAAGCCCCACAGGCGACAGGGACAGCTCGCCGAGCGTCTGCAGGAAGTACACCGCGACGAGCCACAGCAGCGACACTTTGGTGCCGTCCGCGGCGGCGCCCGAGGCGATCGACATCACCACGAACGAGAGCCCGCACATGACGAGCGCGAAGGCGAACTTCTGCGGCGTGCTCACCCGGTCGCCGAGCTTGACCCACAACCAGGCGAAGAACGCCGCGAAGGAGATGATGAGGATCGGGTTGATGTTCTGGGTCCAGCTCGCCGGCATCTGCCAGCCGAAGACGTTGAGGTCGGTGTTCTTCTCGGCGAAGACGTTGAGCGGCCCGGCCGCCTGATCGAAGATCATCCAGAAGATGGCGGCGCCGATGAACAACCAGACGTAGGCGCGCAACCGGACCCGTTCCCCGGCGGTCACCTCGTGGCTGCGGAACAGGTAGGCGAAGTAGATCACCGGCACCGCCACCGCGAGCACGGTCAGCGCGACGGTGACGTTGTCGACGGTGAACTCGCCGAGCGCCACGGCGGCGAGGGCCACGGCGCCGACCGCGGCCACGACGGCGATGAGGACGCGGGTGAACGTGCGCCGCTCCGCCGGGGTCAGCCGGTGCCCGGGAGCGTCGCCCACGCCCTCCAGGCTCCTGCCGCCCAGCACGTACTGGACCAGGCCGATCGCCATGCCGACCGCGGCGCAGCCGAACCCCAGGTGCCAGTCGACGTTCTGGCCGAGGTATCCGACGATGAACGGCGCCAGCGAGCCGATGTTGATGCCCATGTAGAAGATCGAGAACGCCGAGTCGCGGCGCGCGTCGGGCTGCCCCTCGTACAGCTTGCCGACCATCGTGGAGATGTTGGGCTTGAGCAGCCCCGTGCCCACGATGATCAGGAACAGGCCGAAGTAGATGAACCCGGCCCCGCCCGGGATCGCCATCGAGATGTGGCCCAGCATGATGATCGTGCCGCCGACCAGCACCGCCCGGCGCGCGCCCAGGACGCGGTCGGCGATCCAGCCGCCGGGCAGCGCGACGAAGTAGACCATCGCCAGGTACACGCCCATCAGGGCGTTCGCGGTGCCCTCCGGCATGCCGAGGCCGGAGTCCGACGGCGGCGCGATCAGGAACAGGACCAGGATCGCGCGCAGCCCGTAGAAGCTGAACCGTTCCCACATCTCGGTGAAGAACAGGGTGGCCAGCCCCCAGGGATGGCCGAAGAAGGTGCGCCCGCCGGGCGCGGGACCGGATCGCGACGCCGCCATGCGATTCCCCCCGATGATCGCCTGTGGCGGGTCATATACCCATGGTGATCATCCATGAACGGCCCGCGACCTGCGCGGGCCCGCATGGGCGCGGCGGCTAGCGGACGACGAGGGTGTGCCTGCCGCGGCCCAGCAGCTCGCCCACCACCGGGGCGCCGGGGATCTCCCCCGCGACCAGGAGGCCGCCGGAGGTCTGCGCGTCGGCCAGCAGCAGCCGTTCCTCCTCGGCGATGCGGCCGAAGTCGGTGTGCGGCGACACCCACGCCAGGTTGCGCCGGGACCCGCCGGGCACGAAGCCGTCGCGGACCGCGGTGCGGGCGCCGTCCAGGTAGGGCATCGCGGCGGCGTCGACGACCGCCGTCACGCCGCTCGCCCTGGCCAGCTTGTAGAGGTGCCCGAGCAGCCCGAACCCGGTGACGTCGGTGGCGCACCGGATGTCGCGTTCCAGGGCCAGCCGGCCGGCCTCGGCGTTGAGCGTGGTCATCGCCTCCACGGCCTGCCCGAACACCTCGCCGGTGGCCTTGTGGCGGGCGTTGAGCACGCCGATGCCCAGCGGCTTGGTCAGCGACAGCGGCACGCCGGGGCGTCCCGCGTCGAGCCGGAGGAGCCGGTCGGGGTCGGCGACGCCGGTGACCGCCAGCCCGTACTTGGGCTCGGGGTCGTCGATGCTGTGCCCGCCGGCGATCGGGCATCCCGCCAGGGCCGCCACGTCGCGGCCGCCGCGCAGCACCTCGCGGGCGACCTCCCACGGCAGCGCGTCGCGCGGCCAGCCCAGCAGGTTGATCGCCATGACCGGCTCGCCGCCCACCGCGTAGACGTCGGAGAGCGCGTTGGCGGCGGCGATCCGCCCCCAGTCGTAGGCGTCGTCGACGACGGGCGTGAAGAAATCGGCGGTGGAGACGACCGCCCGGCCGCCGGCCAGGCGCAGCACCGCGGCGTCGTCGCCGTCCGGCGCGCCCAGGACGAGGTCGCCGGCCGGGGCGCCGGCGAGCCCGGCGACGACCGCCTCGAGCTCACCCGGAGGGATCTTGCACGCGCATCCGCCGCCGTGCGCGTACTGGGTCAGGCGGGGGGCGCCGGCCAGGCGGCGCGGCTGGGTCTCCACAGCGGGAAACCTATCCCACCCCCCGCACAGATGATCAAGGAGCGCTCCGTGGCCGTTCCGTCACCCTTCGCCCGCTACCGCCCCGACCTGGCACGACCTTCCGCGAACCCCTTGCCCGAATCCTGTTCGGCATGGTGCGATTCTGTCGTGCAAGTGAACCCTTACTTGGCGGAGAGGCGCGGACATGGGCGTGGACGAGACCCTGGCACGGCGGGCGGAGCTCGAACGGGCGGTCGAGGGGCAGACGGTCTGCACGAGGCTGGCCGCGACCGCCGAGCGGCACGCCGGGCTGGCGGCCTACTCCGACCGCGACGGCGACGGCTGGCGCACGCTCAGCTGGGGTGAGACGCGGCGCCGCGCGCTGGAGACGGCGGCCGGCTTCGCCGCGCTCGGGCTCGAGCCCGGCGACGTGGTGGCGCTGATGATGCCCAACCGCTCCGAGCACGTCCTGTCCGACCTCGGCGCGATGCACGCGGGCGGCGTGCCGACGACGGTGTACGCGACGCTGGCGCCCGACCAGATCGCCTTCGTGGCGGGCAACTGCTCGGCCCGGTACGCCGTGCTCGACGGCCGCGACCAGCTCGACCGGTGGCTGCCGGTCCTCGACGAGCTGCCCGCCCTCCGCAAGGTCATCGTGGTGGACGCCGCCGCCTGTCCCGACGGCGACCGCTTCATGACCTGGGAGGCGTTCGGCGAGCTGGGCCGCGAGCGGCTGGCCGCCGACCCCGCCGAGATCGACCGCCGCTGGCAGGCCGTCCAGCCCTCCGACACCGCCACGCTGCTCTACACCTCGGGCACCACCGGCGACCCCAAGGGCGTCGTCATCACCCACTCGATGGCCCTGCACGAGTGCGAGATGGTCGAGCGGAGCTCGGTCCTGCCCGACCGCAACGTCGGCATCTCCTACCTGCCGTTCGCGCACATCGCCGACCGGGTGCTCAGCTACTACCTGCCGGTCTGCCGGGGCGCGCACATCCACTTCTGCGCCGACCCGGCCCAGCTCACCGCCGTCCTGCGCGAGGTCAGGCCGCACTCGTTCTTCGGCGTGCCGCGCGTCTGGGAGAAGATCATGGCCGGCATCCAGGCGGTGCTGGGCGGCGAGCGGGACGAGGCCAAGAAGGCGGCGGTCCAGGGCGCCCTGGAGGTCGGCCGCACCTACGTCGCCAGCCTGGAGTACGGCAACAGCACCCCGCCCGAGCTCGCCGCCGCGTTCGAGAAGGCCGACGCCGCCGTGCTGACGCCCATGCGCGCGCTGCTCGGCCTCGACCGCGTCGGCCAGGCCTCCAGCGCCGCCGCGCCGCTGCCCGAGGAGGTCGCCCGCTTCTTCGCCGGCCTCGGGCTGAAGATCTTCGACGCGTACGGCATGACCGAGACGACCGGCGCCATCACCGCCAACCTCGCCGACGCGTTCAAGCTCGGCACGGTCGGCCGCGCGTTCGCGGGCGTGGAGCTCAGGCTCGCCGCCGACGGCGAGATCCTGGTGCGCGGCGCCTCCTGCACGCCCGGCTACCTCGACCGGCCCGAGGCGACCGCCGAGCTCATCGACGCCGAGGGCTGGGTGCACACCGGCGACGTCGGCGTCCTCGACGAGGACGGCTTCCTCAAGATCGTCGACCGCAAGAAGGAGATCATCATCACCGCCGGCGGCGAGAACATCGCCCCGTCGATGATCGAGAACCTGCTCAAGGAGCACCCGCTGGTCGGCCAGGCGCTCGCCTACGGCGACCGCCGCCCTTACGTGGTCGCCCTGGTCACCCTGGACGGCGAGGTCGCGCCCGTGTGGGCGGCCGCGCACGGCATCGACACCACCGACCTGGCGGCGCTCGCCGAGCACCCGCTGGTGATCGAGGAGGTCGCCAAGGCCGTCGAGGACGCCAACGCGCGGCTGGCCCGCGTCCAGCAGGTGAAGCGGTGGCGCCTGCTGCCCGCCGAGTGGACCGCAGAGAGCGAGGAGCTCACGCCCACGCTGAAGCTCAAGCGCCGCGTCGTGCACGGCAAGTACGACGACGCCATCGAGGGGCTCTACGCCTCCTCGTAGCAGGTCACCCGCGCCGGCGGCGTACGGTAGGGGTATGAGGCGCCGCAAGCTGGCGTACGCGATCATGATGGGCACGTGCCTGACGTTGTTCGTGCTCGCCTGGTCGGTCGTGCGGCTGTTCTCACCGCCCGCGGCGATCGTGATGTCGGTCGTCGCGATGCTGATCCCGCCGTTCGCCGCCATCGTGGCCAACTGGAACCCCGACCGGCGCGAGTGATCCGCGGGCGCCTTCCGGCGGGCGCCCCCGCGACCGCGCGCCGCTTTGTCCGGCAGGCCTCCCACCTGCGAGAGTGCCTGCCATGCGGTACCGGGTGATCTCACTGTGACGGGGTCGGGCGTCCCCGAGCTGCTGGACCTGGCGGGCATCTTCGTCTTCGCGGTGTCCGGCGCGCTCGCCGCGGTCAACAAGCGGCTGGACCTGGTCGGCATGGTGGTGCTCGCCGAGATCACCGCGCTCGGCGGCGGCATCCTGCGCGACCTGATCATCGGCGACGTGCCGCCCGCCGCGTTCACCAGCCTGGGGTACGTCCTGGTGCCGGTGGCGGCCTCGGCGCTGGTGTTCTTCTGGCACCCGCAGGTCGCCCGGATCCTGCCCACCGTGCTGATGTTCGACGCGGCGGGGCTGGGACTGTTCTGCGCGACCGGCACGCTCAAGGCGCTGGAGTACGGGCTGTCGCCCCTGCACTCGGTGATGCTGGGCGTGGTCACCGCCATCGGCGGCGGCATCCTGCGCGACATGCTGAGCGGCCAGATCCCCTCGGTGCTGTACGACCGGCAGCTCTACGCGCTCCCCGCCCTGCTCGGGGCCATGGTCGTCGCCTGCGCCGGGTCGTTCGACCTGCACGGCGCCGGCGTCACCGCCGGGGCGGCCCTGCTGGCGTTCGCCCTCCGGCTGCTGGCGATGCGGCACGGCTGGCGCACGCCGCGGCCGCGCGGCGTGAAGGACTGACCGAAGATCGCGCGAAAGCGGCGCCGATGTGGAAGTCTTTGCGCATGAACGACATTCGGCCGGTGCCGCGCGGCATCGACCCCACGGTGCCGAGCGTGGCTCGGATGTACGACTTCTACCTCGGCGGCAAGGACAACTACGCGTCCGACCGCGAGGCCGCGGCGCAGGTCGTCGAGACGAGCTCGCGGATGGGCAACGACATCCGGGTCGCCGCCCGCCAGAACCGCGCCTTCCTCGGCCGGGCGATCCGCGCGGTCGCCGAGGCCGGCGTCCGCCAGTTCATCGACATCGGCGCGGGCCTGCCCACGCAGGAGAACGTGCACGAGGTCGCGCTGCGCGCCGCGCCCGACTCGCACGTGGTGTACGTGGACAACGACCCGATCGTGCTGGTGCACGCCCGGGCGCTGCTCGCCGACCATCCGAGCACACGGGTCGTCGAGGGGGACGTGCGCGACCCGGCGGGCGTCCTGGACCACCCCGACGTCGCCCGTGAGATCGATTTCAGCCGGCCGGTCGCCGTCGTGCTGTGCGCGATCCTCCAGTTCATCCCGGACGACGCCGAGGTCTCCTCGATCCTGGCGACCGTGCGCGAGCGGCTGGTGCCCGGCAGCCACCTGGTGATCTCGCATCCGTTCGCGGGCGAACGGCCCGACGAGCAGTTCGACTCGGTCAACGACGTCTACACCAGGACGCCGTCGGGCTCGTTCACGATCCGCGACAGCAAGGCCATCCAGGAGTTCTTCACCGGCACCGAGCCGCTGGAGCCCGGCCTGGTCCCCGTGCGCAGCTGGCGCGACGGGCCGCCGCCGGACTTCACCGTCCCCTGCTACCTGGGCGGCGTCGGCCGGGTGATCTGACCGCCCGGCCCGGGGCCGCTTCGCGGCCTGGGCGTTCCAGGAGTACCGTCGCGCTATGGGGCGGATCACGGTGCGCAAGCCGGTCTTGCGGTTGAGCACCGCCGGAGTGCGCGGGCGCCGGCCCGACACGCTGGCGGTGGAGGAGCCGCTGGAGATCCGTGTCGGCGGCCGGCCGCTGACCATCACCATGCGGACGCCGGGAGACGACTTCGACCTGGTGGCCGGGTTCCTGGCCGCCGAGGGGATCATCGCCGGCGAGGGCGACCTGGCGGGCATGCGCTACTGCGCCGACGCCCACGAGCAGAACACCCTGGACGTGGTGCTGGCGCCGGGCGTCCGGCCGCCCGACCGGCTGCTGGAACGTGCCTTCACCACCACGAGCGCCTGCGGCGTCTGCGGCAAGGCCAGCATCGAGGCGCTGCGCGCCGACCGTCCCTACGACGTGTCCGGCGACGGCGTCGAGCTCACCCCCGCCGTGCTGGCGGCGCTCCCGGACCGCCTGCGCGAGGCGCAGCGGGTGTTCGACCGCACCGGCGGGCTGCACGCCGCCGGGCTGTTCGACGCCGCGGGCGGCCTGCTGGCCGTACGCGAGGACGTGGGCCGGCACAACGCCGTCGACAAGGTCGTGGGCTGGGCGCTGCGGGAGGGCCTGCTGCCCCTCACCGGCCACGTCCTGATGGTGAGCGGCCGCGCCTCCTTCGAGCTGACGCAGAAGGCGATGCTGGCCGGCATCCCCGTGCTGGCGGCCGTCTCGGCCCCGTCGTCGCTGGCCGTGGACCTGGCGGACGACGCGGGGATGACGCTCGTGGGCTTCCTGCGCGGCGAATCCATGAACGTCTATACGGGGGCCCATCGGGTCGTGGTGTGAACCCCGGGCACGACAACCGTTCCAGTGAATACTGGCTTTATCAATCCCCGATGAAGACCGCCGGGTAACTTTTGGGCCTGTGCTCAAGAAAGCACCCCTGCCTCACTAGTTCACTGCTTCTCCAGTCTTATGGGCGCGCCGGCGTGAGGAGCGGTAAATGACAGGGTCTCCCGAGGTGGGAGCAATGGCCGGGATCGACGAGCGTCATCCCCGTATCCAGGCCAGACGCGTCTCGTTCGACTGGGAGAAGACACCGCTGCACTGGGTTCCCGGCGACCCGGTCGCGACGCACATGATCAATTCTTTCCACATCGTCCTGCCCGAGGGCGAGAAGTGGTTCATCCAGTGCGTCAAAGACGCCACGCCCCATATCAAAGATCAAAAACTGCGCGAGGAGATCAAGGGCTTCATCGGCCAGGAGATGGTGCACGCACGGTCGCACCAGGGCGTTCTCACCCAGCTTCTCGAGCGGAACGGGATCGACGTTTCCAAGATCACCGTTCCGGCCGCGCAGGGCAACGCCGAGCGCCCGGAACAGATGGCGGCGCTCAAGAAGAAGTCGCCGCGGTTGTGGCGGTTCCGCCTGAGGTTCGAGCTCGCCGCGGTCGCCTCGATCGAGCACTACACCGCCGTGCTCGGCCAGTGGATCATGGACAACGAGCGGCTCGACGAGGTCGGCGTCGACCCGACCATGCTGGACCTGCTGCGCTGGCACGGGGCCGAGGAGGTCGAGCACCGGTCCGTGGTGTTCGACGTCTACCAGGCGATGGGCGGGAAGTACCCGATGCGGGTGGCCGCCTGGGCCGTCTCCCTGTTCTTCCTCTACTGGGCGGTCATGGGCGGCGGGATGTACCTGATGAAGCAGGACCCCACCATCAAGCGCAAGGTGACCCTCCCCCGCGTCTACCGTTCGTACCGCAAGTCCGTCCGCAAGGGCCATGTCCCGGGCATCTTCAAGCTGCTGCTGGGCGAGGCGCCGGTCTACCTCAAGCCCTCGCACCACCCGTCGCAGATCTGCTCCACCCCCCAGGCCCTGGAGTACCTGCTGAGGTCGCCCGCGGCCCGCGCCGCCGGCTACGACCCGTACTAGGGCGCTCCAGTCGCTTTCCCGTCCCGTCCGCAGTCGCTCCAGGCACGCGAAGCCCGGCCCGAACCACCCCGCGGGTCGGGCTTCCGCGCGCCGTGACGGGCACCACACCGTGATTCCTTGACCGAGATTCACAACAGCGGTTAATTAACAGTGTGTCCAATAAAGTCGCGCTCGCCCGCACCGACAACGCGGCGGAGCTCGAGCGATTCCGCGAGATCCAGCGGCTGTGCCACCGCTGCGCCGACGAGGTGGCCGGCACGCTCGAGCCGGGCGTGACCGAACGCGAGACCTGCCGGCGCATGCGCCGCCGGGCGGCAAGGAAGGCAGCATGACGACCCCGCAGTCCACCGCATCGCACAAGACCACCCGGCGCGTCCGCGGCGACGGGGTCGACCTCGCCGTCCACGAGCAGGGCGACCGCTCCCGGCCGACCGTCCTGCTGATGCACGGCTACCCCGACACCCACGCGGTGTGGGACGAGGTCGCCGACCGGCTGGCCGCGCGCTACCACGTGGTCCGCTACGACGTGCGCGGCGCCGGGGCCTCGTCCCGCCCGTTCGGGCGCAAGCACTACACCTTCGAACGCCTGATGTCCGACATGCGGGCCGTGCTCGACGCCACCAGCCCCGGGCGCCCAGTGCACCTGGTGGGCCACGACTGGGGCTCCATCCAGTCGTGGGAGGCCGCCTGCACGATGCCCGAGCGCTTCGCCTCGTTCACCTCCATGTCCGGGCCGTGCCTGGACCACGTCGGGCACTGGATGCGCGGCAGGCTGACCCGGCCGACGCCGCGCAACCTCAAGCACGCGGCGGGCCAGGGCGTGCGCTCCTGGTACATCTACTTCTTCCAGACCCCGGTCCTGCCGGAGGTGCTCTGGCGCGCGGGGCTCACCGCGCCGTTCACCCGCGCACTGGAGGTCGGCGAGGGCGTCAAGCCGCGCGAGGGGCATCCCGCGCGGACGTTGGCCCGCGACGGCGCCGCCGGCGTCGCGCTCTACCGCGCCAACATGCTCCAGCGGCTGCGCAGGCCGCGCGAGCGTCGCACCGACGTGCCGACCCAGGTGATCGTGCCGACCAGGGACCTGTTCGTCTCACCGCACCTGGTGGGCGGCCTCCGGGAGCACGTCCCCCACCTGTCGCTGCGCACCGTCGCCGCCGGGCACTGGGTGCCGCGCAGCCACCCCGGCGTCATCGCGCGCTGGATCACCGAGCACATCACCGCGGTCACCGGCGGCCCGCTCACCGCGGTCGAGTCGCGCGCCGTGCGCCGCGCCGCGGTGAGCCGCGACCGGCGCCCGTTCGACGGCTCGCTCGTCGTCGTCACCGGCGCGGGCAGCGGCATCGGCCGCGCGACCGCGCTGGCGTTCGCCGAACGCGGCGCCGAGGTGGTCGCCGCCGACCTCGACCTCGGCACCGCCCAGCGCACCGCCGAGCTCGCCGGGCTGACCGGCCCGCCCGCGCACGCCTTCCAGATCGACGTGTCCGACCACGTCGCGATGGAGGACTTCGCCAAGTCGGTGCTGCACGAGCACGGCGTGCCGGACGTGGTGGTCAACAACGCCGGCATCGGCATGGCCGGGTCGTTCCTGGACCACTCGGTGGACGACTGGCGGCGCGTGCTGGACGTGAACCTGTGGGGCGTCATCCACGGGTCCCGGCTGTTCGGCGCGCAGATGGCGGAGCGGGGGCAGGGCGGCCACATCGTCAACACCGCGTCGGCCGCCGCGTTCACGCCCTCGCGCACCCTCCCGGCGTACGCCACCAGCAAGGCGGCCGTGCTGATGCTCTCCGAGTGCCTGCGCGCCGACCTGGCCGGCAAGGGCATCGGGGTCAGCGCCATCTGCCCGGGCATCGTCAACACCAACATCACCCAGACGTCGCGGTTCGTCGGGCAGACGTCCGAGGAGCAGGGCCGGAGCCGCCGGCGCGCGGCCCGCGCCTACGCGCTGCGCAACTTCGGGCCGGAGGGCGTCGCCGAGCAGATCGTGGCCGCCGTCCGCAAGGACCGGGCGGTCGTGCCGGTCACGCCGGAGGCGCGCCTGAGCTACCTCGCCTCGCGGCTCTCCCCCGGCGTGAT
Source organism: Spirillospora sp. NPDC047279 (assembly GCF_040643285.1). NCBI lineage: Bacteria > Bacillati > Actinomycetota > Actinomycetes > Streptosporangiales > Thermomonosporaceae > Spirillospora > Spirillospora sp. NPDC047279. The sequence goes on along the minus strand of NZ_JBEYUA010000009.1, from coordinate 326,360 downwards.
GCGGCTGCTGGCGCGCTTCGACGCCGGCTGACGCGCGCCTGGGCCGGACGGGCCGGGCGCGACGGGGCGGGCGGGACGGCGCCGGGCCCGGCCGTCACCAGTCGCCGCGGTGGCCGTCGAGCTCGTAGGCGGTGTGGATCAGGGGCACGTGGCTGAAGGCCTGCGGGAAGTTGCCCACCTGGCGGCCCGCCCGCGGGTCGTACTCCTCGGCGAGCAGCCCGACGTCGTTGCGCAGCGACAGCAGCCGCTCGAACAGCTCGCGCGCCTCGTCCTCGCGCCCGATCGCGAGCAGGCCGTCGGCGAGCCAGAACGAGCACGCCAGGAACGCGCCCTCCTCACCGGTCAGCCCGTCGGAGGCCCTGCCCTCGTGCGTCGGGTAGCGGCGGACGAACCCGTCGCCCGCCAGCTCGCGCCGCACGGCCTCGATCGTGCCGACGACGCGCGGGTCGCGGGCCGGCAGGAACCCGACCTGGGGTATGAGCAGCAGCGCCGCGTCGACGTCCGGCGAGCCGTAGGACTGGGTGAACGTGCCGCGGACGGCGTCGAAGCCCTTGTCGCAGATGTCGCGGTGGATGCGGTCGCGCAGGGTGCGCCAGTGGTCGACCGGCCCGGGCCGCCCGAACTCCTCGGAGATCCTGATGGCCCGGTCGAACGCCACCCAGCACATCAGCTTGGAGTGCACGAAGTGGCGGCGGCCGCCGCGGATCTCCCAGAGGCCCTCGTCCGGCTCCTCCCAGCGCCGCTCGACGTAGTCGAGCAGCGACTCCTGCATGGCCGCGATCTCCTCGGCGGGCGGCAGCCCGGCCCGGCGCGCGAGGTAGAGCGAGTTGATCACCTCGCCGGGCACGTCCATCTGGAGTTGTCCCGCCGCGGCGTTGCCCACCCGGACCGGCCGGGAGCCCTCGTAACCGGGCAGCCAGCCGACCTCCCACTCGGTGAGGCGGCGCTCGCCGGCCACCCCGTACATGATCTGGACGTCCTCGGGGCTGCCCGCGACGGCGCGCAGGAGCCACTGCCGCCAGGCGTCCGCCTCGTCGGTGAAGCCGCTGCGCAGCAGCGCGTCCAGCGTCATCGTGGCGTCGCGCAGCCAGCAGTAGCGGTAGTCCCAGTTGCGGACGCCGCCGACGGCCTCGGGCAGCGAGGTGGTGGGCGCGGCGACGATGCCGCCGGTCGGCTGGTAGGTGAGCGCCTTGAGCGTGATGAGGGAGCGGATGACCGCGTCGCGGTAGGTGCCCCGGTAGGAGAAGCGGTCCACCCAGCGCTTCCACTCGTCCTCGGTCTCCTCCAGCGCGCGCAGCGCGTCGACCGGCTGCGGCGCGGGCAGGTGGGAGGGATGCCAGGTGAGGACGAACGGGATCCGCTCCCCGGGCCGCACGGTGAACTCGGCGGTGTGCGCGAACTCCCGCCCGGACACCTTGACCGGGCTGCGGAGCCAGATGGCGTCGGGCCCGGCGATGCCGGCGAGCTGGCCGTCCGCCTGGTGCATCCACGGCACTCGATGGCCGTAGCCGAACCGCAGCCGCAGGTCGAACGCCATGGCGACCTCGCCCGACAGCCCCTCCACGATCCGCACGATGTCGGGCGCCTCGCCCCGGTGCGGCATGAAGTCGATGAGCCGCACCGAGCCCCCGGGCAGTTCCCACTCGGTCTCCAGAACGAGCGTGTCGCCCCGGTAGCGGCGGCGGGTGGCGGCCCCTCCCCCGGCCGGCGCGATCCGCCAGCGGCCGTTCTCCTCGTCCCCCAGCAGGGCGGCGAAACAGGCCTCGGAGTCGAATCGCGGCAGGCACAGCCAGTCGATGGACCCGTCGGTGCGCACCAGTGCCGCGCTCTGGCAGTCGCCGATCAGCGCGTAGTCCTCGATGCGTCCCGGCACGTCGTCTCCCCCTGTCGTTGGCGGCCCGATCACCCCGGTCCGGGCCTACCCTTGATCGACTGGGCACATGCCGCAGCCGCGACGATCACCTGCCTCCCGCGTGAAGCGTTTACCGCCACGGGGTTCCGGCGACGGCCCGAACATGCGACCTTGGCAGTAGAGGACCGCGGCGGGGCACGCGAAAACCCATTCATACCGACGCCGGAGTGTTGATAATGCGCATTCGCGACATCCTGCGGAGAAAAGGGAACGCGGTGGCCACCGTTGGGCCCGATGCCACCGTCCGGGAGCTCCTGGCCCTCCTGGCCGAGCACAACATCGGCGCGGCCGTGGTCTCGCCGGACGGCGCGACCATCGCCGGCATCGTGTCCGAACGAGACGTCGTCCGCCGCATGCACGAGCACGGCGCCCGCCTGCTCGACCGCCCCGTCTCCGAGATCATGACCGCCGACGTGCACACCTGCGCCCCGGCGGACGAGGTCAACGAGCTGCGCCAGACCATGACCGAGGGCCGTTTCCGGCACATCCCCGTCGTCGACGACGGGCGGCTGGCCGGCCTGGTGAGCATCGGCGACGTCGTCAAGAGCGCGATCGACGAGCTGGAGAGCGAACGCGAGCACCTGGTGGACTACATCCAGCGCGCCCCTTGACCCGCCCTTGATCGGTTCTGGACCGGCGCTTGCCGGTCCAGGGCCGTGACGGTCACACGTAGGCGGGCAGAGGGCGGGCGACGGGGGCGGCCTCCACCTCCCGGTAGGCGGCGGCCAGCCGCTCCACCGCCGTGCGCAGCACGTCCGGCGGCAGCACGTAGGGCAGCCGGACGCAGTCCTCGAGCACGCCGTCCGCGCCGAAGACCGGGCCGGGCACGACGCGGACGCCGTAGCGGCCCGCCGCCTCCGACAGCAGTGTGGCCACCGGTGCGCCGAGCCGCGCCCACAGCGACATGCCTCCGTCGGGCAGCGTGAACCGCCAGCCGGGCAGGTCCTCGCGCAACGCGGCGGCGAGCGCGTCCCGGCGGGCCACCAGCGTGGCCGCGCGCTCGGCGCGGACCTCGTCGACCCGCAGCAGCAGCTCGCGCACGATCAGCTGGTCGAGCACCGGGCTGGCCATGTCGACGGCCTCGCGCAGCAGCACCAGCCGGCGGGCCAGCGGGGCGGTGGCGCGGATCCAGCCGATGCGCAGGCCGCCCCACAGCAGCTTGGACGCCGACCCGATGGTGATGACCCGGCCGCCCTGGTCGAAGGCCGCCAGGGGCGCCGGCCGGGGCGCGGACAGGTCGTGCCCGAGCTCGGCGAACGTCTCGTCGGCGACCAGGAACGCGTCGGCCCGCCGGGCGGCGTCCACCAGCGCGGCCCGGTCGTCCTCCCCCATCAGCCGGCCGGTCGGGTTGTGGAAGTCGGCGACGGTGTAGGCGAGCCGCACGGCGGCCTGCCGCATGCTCCCGGCGATCAGCTCGAGGTCCCAGCCCTCGTTGACGCCGACCGGCACCAGCCGCGCCCCGCGCCGCCGCAGCGCGCCGAGCGCGTGCGGGTAGGTGGGACGCTCGACCATGACGGCGTCGCCGGTGTCGACCATCATCTGCGTCAGCAGGGTGAAGGCGTGCTGGGCGCCGGTGGTGACCACGATCTGGTCCGGCCGGGTCGGCACGCCGCGGGCCGCGTACCCGTCGGCGATCACCTCGCGCAGCTCGGCCAGCCCGGCGGGCTCGTAGCCCGGCCCGCCGCTGTAGCGGGGCAGCTCGGCCGTCGCGGCGGCGACGGCCTCCTCGAAGATCCGCGGCGCGCCCGGGGTGGCGCAGCCGAGGTCGATGAAACCGGCCCCCTCGGGCGCGTGCGCCATGCCGAACCGGCCGGCGCCGAACGGCGGTGACACCGACGGCACCTCCCGGGCCGGGGACGCGGTCATCTTGGTGGGCGGCAGCGCCGTCCAGCTCCCGGCGCCCTGCCTGCTCTCGACGAACCCCTCGTCGCGCAGCCGGTCGTAGGCCGCGGTGACGGTGGTGCGGCTCACCCCCAGGGCCCCGGCCAGGTCACGTTCGGCGGGCAGGCGCGTGCGCAGTGCCAGCCGCCCGTCGAGGACGAGCGCGCGCACCTCCCGGGCGAGCGCGGCGTAGAAGGGCCGCTCGTGCGGGACCTCGCCGAGGAGCCGGGCCAGCTGGACGCCGCTCACGTACCGGGTACTCATGCAGACCACTTTCGCATATTGGCTCTTTTGATACCAGTCCACTTGAGACCAGACTGATCACGCCGGAGCGGCCGAGGGGTCGCTCCGGTCCGCTTCCTCAGCAGGTGGCGGCCCGTGAGAAGGGATGACCGGAGAATGGCCTTGATGGTGCGCCGGCTGGTGCAGCTCTACGCCGGATTGGCTCTGTACGGGCTGGGAATCGCCCTTCAGGTGGCCTCCGGGCTCGGCAACGACCCGTGGGACGTGTTCCACCAGGGCCTGTCGCGCCGGTTCGGGTTGTCGATCGGCGCCTGGATCATCATCGCCGGGGCGCTGGTGATGCTGCTCTGGATCCCGCTGCGACAGAAGCCCGGACTGGGCACGATCAGCAACGTCGTGCTGGTGGGCGCGTTCGCCGACCTGTTCCTGTTCCTGCTGCCCGACCCCGACGCCACGGCGGTCCGGTGGGCGTTCCTGATCTCGGCGATCCTCATCGGCGGCTTCGCCACCGGCCTCTACATCGGCGCGGGCTTCGGGGCCGGCCCCCGGGACGGCCTGATGACCGGGCTGGCCGCGCGCGGCCACTCGATCCGGGTGGTCCGCACCGGGATCGAGTTCACGGTGTTCGCGACCGGGTGGCTGCTCGGCGGCACGGCGGGCATCGGCACGCTGCTGTACGCGGTCGCGATCGGGCCGCTGGCGCACGTCTTCATCCCGAGGTTGCGGGTCGCGCCCGCCGGGGAGGCCCTCCCTCAGCCCCGCCCCGTGCCGTCACCGGCCTGCCGCCCGGCGGGCGGGGCCGATCAGGGCTCGGCGGCGAGCGTCGTCAGCACCGAGCGGAAGTCGTCGGGCAGCACGAGCGTGTCGCCGTCGTAGCGGGTCTCCAGCAGGGACAGCTCGCCGTTGCGCCACCAGTAGAGGTGCGGGCTGAGCGATCCGGGGCCGTCCTCGTAGGCCTGGTGGGCCTGTCCCTGCAGCTCGCGCGCCGCGGCGACGGCGGACCGGTAGCCCGCGCGGATGCCGCCGGTGGGCGGCGGCAGGATCGGGTGGGCGATGATCAGGCTGCGGTTGGGCGCCACGACCAGCGCGCCGTAGGGCCCGATCGGCAGGTACTCCTCGAGCCAGGCCAGGTGCGTGACGGCGTAGAACGTCCAGCCGTGCAGCACCGACACCCGGACCCCGCCGAGGTCCTGCTCGTCCAGCTGGAGCGGCCCGTCGGCCCGCACGTTGGCCCGGCCCAGCATGAACAGCGCGTCGCCGGACACCGGCCAGCCGTTCATCTCCTCGGTGGTCACGGTGCGCACGGTGGTCGGGGTGTCGACCACCACGGCCTCGATGAGCCCGGGGGCGAACGGGCGCGCGGCCAGCACGCCGTTGTCGGCCTCGGCCGGGTAGATGCGTGTGCGCAGCAGGTTCTGGGCGAGCTCGAAGTCGCTCAGGTCCAGTGGCTCCTCGATCGCGGTGACGATCGTGGTGACGTGGTCGGACACCAGCGCCGGCCAGTCGTTGCGCGGCACCAGCCGGGCCAGCTGCCGCAGGTTGCGCAGGCTGACGTGGAGCCGGTTGGCCCCCTCGAGCAGCATGACGTCACCGGGGACCTGGCGGCACGTGTAGCCGAGGCTCTCCGCCACCAGGACCAGAAGCGAGTCCAGCGCGCCGTCGTCCCAGTCGCTGGGACGCGCGTGCCTGCCGCTCATCGGGCACCTCCTGCGGGAGCTTGCAGGGTCAGCGGGGTCAGCGTCCCGGCGCCGGCGTCCAGCCGGACCGGGGCGCCGAGTTCGAGCGTGAGCTGGCGGGGTCCGTGGCCGGCCGGGAGGCCGGCCAGGATCGGGACGCCGAGCGGGCCGAGCCGGGCCCTGACCACCGCGTCGGCCTCGGCCGGGTCGCCGCAGTCGGTCCAGGCGCCGAGCGCGACGCCGGCGGCGCCGTCGAACCAGCCCGCCTGGAGCAGCTGGGTCAGCATCCGGTCGATGCGGTAGGGGGCCTCGGACACCTCTTCGAGGAGGACGACGCGGCCCGTGGCGGGGGCGGGCGCGTAGGGGGTGCCGAGCGTCGCGGTGAGCAGCGAGAGGGTGCCTCCGGTGAGGTCGCCCTCGGCGGTGCCCGGCCGCAGCGCGTGGGTGCCGCGGACGGACTCCGCGGCCCCTGAGGCCCCGGCCGCCCCGCCGCCGAACCACGTCGCGCGCAGGCTCGCCAGGGACGCCTCCCGGTCGTCGCCCGCGGCCTCGGCGAGGAAGCCCGCCGGCATGGGCCCGTAGGCGGTCGTGACGCCGAACCGGGCGGCGAAGGCCTGGTGCAGCGCGGTGATGTCGCTGGATCCGTGCAGGAGCGCGGGCCCGCGCCCGCCGGCCGCCGCCTCGGCGGTCGCGCGGGCCATCAGCTCCCAGTCGAGGTGGTCGAGGACGCGGGTCGCGCCGTAGCCTCCCCGCGCGCAGATCACGGCCCGCACGCCGGGGTCGCACCAGGCGTCCTGGAGGTCGGCGGCCCGGTCGGCGTCGGTGCCCGCCAGCCGCTGCCGGTCGTCGCGCACCGGCTCGTCGCCGCCGAGGTCGACCCGGTCGAGCGCGTGCTTGCCGATCACCACGTCGAGGCCGAGATCGCGCAGTACGCCGACGCCGGCCTCCAGACGGCCGGGATCGACCGGCCCGCTGGGCGCGACCACGGCCACCCGGTCCCCGGCCCGCAGCCTGGCGAACCCCCGGGCGCCCCCGCTCATCAAGCCGATCCCTCCTCGCACCGCAACGGATAGAGCTTGTCAGGAGAAGGACGCCAGCGGAAGAGGCCGCCGGTCACGACCCGCCAACAGATCCTCACCATGAGAACACCCTCCGCCGGAGCGCACCAGCGGCATCGGGCCCCATGTGACCCGCACCACAGACTTGTACGTGGCATACGCGACAAAGGCTCACGTAATTTCCACCACAGAGGAAAGTCACGCGCCGGTCCCGCACGCGAGCCCCACGAGCCGCGGCAGGGTCGTACCGATCGGCTCGCGCAGCACCGCGTCGGCCAGGCCGTCATAGGGAGTGGGCTGGGCATTGATGATCACGAGCCGGGCGCCGTGCTCGGCGGCCTCCAGGCAGAGCCCGGCGGCGGGCTGGACGGTCAGCGACGTCCCCACCGCGACGAACAGGTCGCAGGACCGGGCGGCGCCGATCGCCGCGTCCAGGACGTCCTCCTTGAGCGCCTGCCCGAAGGAGATCGTGGCCGACTTCTGGATGCCGCCGCACTCGGGGCACAGGGGGTCCTCCTCCCCCGCGTCCACGCGGGCCAGGACCTCGGGCATGGGCGTGCGGAGCCCGCACGCCAGGCACTCGGCGTCGCGCATCGTGCCGTGGATCTCGATCACCCGCTCCGGGCCGGACCCGGCCCGCTGATGCAGCCCGTCGATGTTCTGCGTGACGATCGCCCGCAGCCGGCCCGCCCGTTCCAGGTCGACCAGGGCGGCGTGGCCGCCGTTGGGCTCGGCGTCCCAGGCCGGATGATCACGCCGTGACCGCCAGGCCCGGCGGCGCACCTCGGGGTCGGACAGGTAGGCGCCGATGGTCGACATGGCCGCGGCGGCCGGGTCCTTGGTCCAGACGCCCTGGGGTCCGCGGAAGTCGGGGATCCCGCTGTCGGTGCTGATCCCCGCTCCGGACAGTACGGTGATCGCCTGGGCCTCGGGCAGCCACTGGGCGAGCGTCTGGGGCTGGTCCATGGAGTCAAGGTTAGGACCGGAACGCCCCGTTCTGCTCCGAATATCCCACGGGCGAACGGGGATCAGGTCAGGACGGATGCGGTGCGTCGTGGTCGGCGACACCGCCGGGGAAGTGGGAAACTGGGCATTCGTATGAGGTCGACGCCGCACATTCTGGTGATCAACGGCACCAAGGTCCGCCGCCCCGTCTTCGTCCTGGGCGCCCCCCACTCCGGTGCGGACCTCGTCGCGCGCGCGATCAAACGGTCCACCGGGTTCCATCTGACCGCGGGGCGGCCCGGCGTGCTCCGCGTCACCTACGCCTTCGCCCGCCGCCCGGCGATCGCCTCCGAGCGGGGCCGGGGCGCCGCCCGGGTCCTGCGCGACGCGTACGCCGAGGCCTGGCAGATCTCGCCGCGCGGCTGCGCGGAGTGCCCGCCCGAATGCCGGGAGCTGTCGGGGCCGCGGCCCCCGGAGACGCCCGCTGAGGGGCCCGCGGAGGCGTGCGCCAGCCCGCGCGGGGTCTCCCGGTTCGCCGACGCCTCCCCCGACCTGCTCTACAGCGCCGACGTGCTGCTGGACGCGTTCCCCGACGCCCAGCTGTTGCAGGTGATCAGGGACGGCCGGGACGTGGTGGCCGACATGCTCGGCGACGAGCGCTGCCTGGCGTGGTTCCGCCCGGGGCTGGCCAACCTGGACGACGTCTTCCCCAACCCGTTCTTCGGCGTCGATGACGTGCTGGAACGTGACCGGTGGCCCACCGCCGCGATGGCGGTCCGCTGCGCGCTGCGCTGGCGCGGCTCGGTGCGGCTGAGCGCCCGGCTGCGCGCCCAGACGCCCGACGACCAGCTGATGACCGTGCGGTACGAGGACCTGGTCGCCCGCCCGGGCAAGGTCGCCGCGGCGATGTCGAACTACCTCGGCTCCCCGATCTCCAAGGTGGCGCTGTCGGGGCTGGTGCGGCCCGGCGACCGGGAGATCGACGAGCGCCGGCCCGGCGGATGGCGCGACCGGCTCACCACCCGGCAGCTGATCCAGGTGGAGAAGGTCGCCGGCCAGGAGCTGGGGCGGCTGGGCTACCAGCTCAGCGGCGCCGCATGACCGCCGTCGCCGACGCGGCGACGTCGGGCCCGCGCCAGCCCAGCGCCACGCCGGCGGCGCCGAGGCCGACCAGCAGGACGGTATAGCGGGCGGGTCCGCTCTTCGCGACCCGCACGGGGTCGATGGCGGCGTTGCCGATCATCAGTCGCACTCTGGTCTCCTCTCCGCGACCGTGTGCCCGTCACTCTCACTGTGACGGCGGCAGATGGCCACCTGGTTGCCGTCCCGGCGCGTCCAGTGGAATTCCGGCGATCCCGGCGGCCGCCAGCACCGTGAACACGATCGCCTTGCGCACGCGACCACCCCGTCGTCGACGGCTTATCTACCCGCGCGGGCGAGCCGCCATCCTCCGGAGGGTATCGATCCGCTCACTCCGCGCCGAGCGGCTCGGCGGTACGCCCGCCCTGCCCGTTCTGCCCGCTCTGGTGGGCGAACTGGGTGCGGTAGAGCTCGGCGTACAGGCCCCCGTTCAGCAGGAGTTCCTCGTGGCGGCCGCGCTCCACGATCCGGCCGTTCTCGACCACCAGGATCTGGTCGGCCTCCCGGATCGTCGACAACCGGTGGGCGATGACCAGCGAGGTCCGGCTGGCCAGGGCGGTCTGGAGCGCCCGCTGGACGGCGGCCTCGGACTCGGAGTCCAGATGCGCGGTGGCCTCGTCCAGCACGACGACCGACGGCGACTTCAGCAGCAGCCGGGCGATCGCCAGCCGCTGCTTCTCCCCGCCGGAGAGCCGGTAGCCGCGGTCGCCCACGACCGTGTCGAGCCCGTCGGGCATGTCGGCCACCAGGTCGCCGATGTGGGCCGCCCGCAGCGCCGCCAGGATCTCCTCGTCGGTGGCGTCGGGGCGGGCGTAGCGCAGGTTCTCGCGGATCGAGTCGTGGAACAGGTGGGCGTCCTGGCTCACCACGCCGACCTGGGCGCGCAACGACTCCAGCGTCACGTCCCGGACGTCGCTGCCGCCGACGCGCACCACGCCGCCGTCGACGTCGTAGAGCCGCGGGACCAGGTGGGTGATCGTCGACTTGCCCGCCCCGGACGGTCCCACGAGCGCCACCAGCTCGCCCGGCTCGGCGGTGAACGTCACGCCGTGCAGGACCGGCCGGGCCGGCGCGCTGTCGGTGCGCGCGATCGACTCCAGCGACGCCAGCGAGATCTCGTCGGCGGCCGGGTAGCGGAAGTCCACGGCGTCGAACTCGATCGCCGGGGCCGGGGGCCGCCCGGGGCCGCCCTCGCGCCCGTCCTCACGCTCGTGCTCACGCTCGTGCTCCGTGCGCAGCGCCACCGCGTCCTTGCGGTCGCGGATGAGCGGCTTGAGGTCGAGCACCTCGAACACGCGGTCGAAGCTGACCAGCGCGGTCATCACGTCGACGTGGACGTTGGACAGCGCGGTCAGCGGCCCGTACATGCGGGTCAGCAGGGTCGCCAGGGCGACCAGCGTGCCCAGCTGGAACGAGCCGTCGGCCACCAGGACGCCGCCCACGCCGTAGACCATGGCCGTGGCCAGGGCCGCGACGAGGGTGAGCGCGGTGAAGAACACCCGCCCGTACATGGCGGCGACCACGCCGATGTCGCGGACGCGGGCGGCGCGGGCCGAGAAGTTGTCCTCCTCCTCGCGCGGCCGCCCGTAGAGCTTGGCGAGCATCGCGCCGGCCACGTTGAAGCGCTCGGTCATCAGCGAGCTCATCTCGGCGTCCAGCTGCATCTGCTCGCGGCTGATGCGCTGCAGCCGCTTGCCCACCCACTTGGCCGGGAAGATGAAGATCGGCAACAGCAGCAGCGCGATCAGCGTGACCTGCCAGGACAGGATCAGCATGGTGATCAGCACCAGGACCACGCTGATCACGTTGGAGACCACCGACGACAAGGTGGTGGTGAGGGCGCGCTGGGCGCCGATCACGTCGTTGTTGAGCCGGCTGACCAGCGAGCCGGTCTGGGCCCGCATGAAGAACGCGACCGGCTGCCGCTGCACGTGGCCGAAGACCTGGGTGCGCAGATCGTAGATCAGCCCCTCCCCGACCCGCGCCGAGTACCAGCGCTGCGCGAGCCCGAGGACCGCCTCGACCAGGGCCAGCGCGGCGACCGCGACGGCCAGCCAGATCACCAGGTCCTGCCGGCCGGGCACGATGCCGTGGTCGATGATCGTCTTGAGCAGCAGCGGGTTGGCCACCACGATCACCGCGGCCAGCGAGTTCAGCAGCAGGAACAGCACCAGCTCGCGGACGTAGGGGCGGGCGTATCCGGCGATGCGCCGCACCGTGCCGGGCTTGAGCTTCTGCTGGGTGACCGAGCCGTCCCGGCGGTACGACGCCATCACCTGCCAGCCGTTGCCCGGCATACCCGGCATCGACAATTGCGGCCTCCGAAGATCTCACCGTGCGCCGGTTCCCGCGCGCTTCGCGCACGCCGTACGCAGACGTAATCAAGTAAGCATCTCAATTTCCGCCGACGACAACACCTCGGGGCCCGAGGCGCTTCCCGGCTCAGCTGTCGGCGAAAAGTCCGGCACCGGCCGGACCCCTGGCCACCTCTGGTTGATCTTGTGGACTTTGTAGCCGTTCGGTAGTAGATGTGAGCCACCCAGAGAAGGCTCACCTCCCCGTCAGGAGCCCCCCTTGACCCGAAGACTGACGCGTGGCGGCGCCGGCGTGATCACCCTCACGGCCGCGCTCCTCGCCACGACCGCACTCCCGGCAGGAGCGACCGCACCCGGCGCGCCGGCCCGCCCGCAGATCGAGGTGGAGAACGGCGCGACCCGGCCGGTCTTCTCCCGGGCCGACGCGGTCACCCAGACGGTGAGCATCGAGACCACCGTCGACAGCGACCGCGACGGTGTCCGCGACCGCGTCCAGATGCGCATCATGCGGCCCAAGGAGACGAACGAGGGCCTCAAGGTCGCCACGATCGTCGAGGCCAGCCCCTACTGGGCGGGCACCCACGACGACGTGCCCATGCACCCGGTCGACATCGACGGCCCGCAGGCCAGGGCGCTCAAGGCCGCCCCGCGCAACCTCGCCGAGATCTTCCCCGGCTACCTCGACAACTACTACATCCCGCGCGGGTACGCCGTCGCCCACCTCGACAGCATCGGCACCGGCGGCTCCACCGGCTGCCCGACCTCGGGCGACCGCCAGGAGGCCGCAGGGGCCAAGGCCGCCGTCGACTGGCTGAACGGCCGCGCCAAGGGCTGGGCGGCCGACGGCGGCGAGGTCAAGGCCGGCTGGTCCACCGGCGACGTCGGCATGATCGGGCAGTCGTACAACGGCACGCTGCCCAACATGGCCGCGGCCAGCGGCGTGGTCGGGCTCAAGGCGATCGTGCCGGTCGCGGCCATCTCCAGCTGGTACGACTACTACCGCGCCAACGGCGGCGTGCTGGCCCCCGGCGGGTTCCAGGGCGAGGACCTGGACGTCCTGGCCAAGGTCGTGCTGACGCGGCAGAACCCCGAGGTCTGCAAGCAGGTCATCGACGAGCTCACCGCGACGCAGGACCGCGAGACCGGCGATTACAGCAAGGTCTGGGCCGACCGCGACTACATCGGCGACGCCCGCAAGGTGCGCGCCGCCGTCATGGTCGTGCACGGCCTGAACGACTGGAACGTCAAGGTCAAGAACTCGGTCCAGTGGTGGAACGCCCTCAAGGAGACCGGCGTGCCGCGCAAGCTCTGGCTGCACCAGGCCAGCCACGCCACCCCGTTCCGGTGGCGGCTCGAGGAGTGGCTGCGCCAGACCGGCGCCTGGTTCGACCGGTTCCTCTACAACATCGACAACGGCATCACCAAGGAGCCGCGCGTCGACATCGAGCGGGCCCCCGGGCAGTGGGAGACCGCGCGCGACTGGCCCGTGCCCGGCACCCGCACCGTCCCGCTGAGCCTGAACGCGGGACCGGCCGGGCAGCCCGGCACGCTGTCGCTTCTGCCGCGCCGCGGCCCCGAGCAGTCGCTGGTGGACGCGGGCCGCACCCGCACCGCCGAGCAGCTGGTGGTGAACGAGGACCAGGCCGACCCCAACCGGCTGGCGTTCCTCACCCCGGCGCTCAAGGAGCCGGTGCGGGTGAACGGCATCCCCAAGGCGTCGTTCCGCGCCTCGCTCGCCGGGCGCTCGCCGTACCTGACGGCACTGCTGGTCGACTACGGCACCGACACCAGGCCGACCGGCGCGCGGATCGACACCGGCGAGCGGGTCTGCTTCGGGCAGGGCGTGCCGGGTGACGACGGCTGCACCACCCGGCAGGCGCACCGCGTCGAGACCGCCCCGTACAAGATCGTGACGCGGGGCTGGCTGGACGCGCGCAACCGGCACAGCCCGAGCCGCACCGAGCCGATCAAGCCCGGCAGGGCGTACGACTTCCGGTGGGACTTCGAGCCGACCGACTACGTCTTCAAGCCCGGCCACCGGCTCGGGATCATCGTCCTGTCCACCGACTACGACTACACGCTCCGCTACCCGGCGGGGACCACGCTCGCCCTGCAGCCGGGGACGAGCAAGGTGCTGCTGCCGGTGGCGGGCGCCGGCCGCTCGGCCCTGAAGTAGCCGTACGCACGCGCGAAGGCCCGGATCCCCATGGAGGGGGTCCGGGCCTTCGAACGTGTCGGCGCGAGCCGGGCCGGGCGTTCCCTGAGGGCCTCAGGGGCGCGGGCTCAGGCGTTCTGGGCTCCGAAGAGCTCGCGCAGGCGGCCGATCTGCTCGCGGCGCTCGGCCGCGCACTGCTCCTCGAGCGTGTTGGTCGGGGCCTCCAGGATCAGCCGCTTGGTGGCCACCGCGGCACCCGGGTTGATCGCCAGCAGCGCGGTGGTGAGCTCGCCGACCGTCTTGTCGAGGGCGTCGCGGGGCACCACGTGCTCCGCCAGGCCCAGCCGGGCCGCCTCGTCGGCGAGGACCGTGCGGGCGGTCAGGCACAACTCCAGCGCCCGGTTGACGCCCACGATCTCGACCAGCGGCTTGGTGCCGGTCACGTCGGGCACGAGCCCGAGCGCGGGCTCCTTCATGCAGAACTTGGTGTCATCGGCGATCACGCGGATGTCGCAGGCGAGCGCGAGCTGGAACCCGCCGCCGATGGCGTGGCCGTGCACGGCCGCGATGGAGACGATCTCGGGCCGGCGCAGCCAGGTGTAGCCCGCCTGGAGCCCGGCGATGAACGCGTCGGTGGCCTCGGCGTCCGCGCCGTCGGGGAAGGCGTCGCCCGCCTGGGCGCCGCCGGAGAACATGCCCAGGTCGATGCCCGCCGAGAACGAGGGGCCCTCACCGCGCACCACGACCACGCGGACTCCGGCCGGCAGGGACTCGCCGATCGAGGCGAGCCCCCGCCAGGTGGCGAATGTCATGGCGTTGCGGCGCTCGGGCCGGTCGAGCGTGATCGTCGCGATCGCGCCGTCCACCTCGAACCGCAGCCCCGCCTCGGCCAGTAGGGCCTCGCTCGGGCCGGTGGCCGGATCCGGCCGCGGTTCCTCCACCCTCGCGTCCGCCATGACATCCCCTTCCCGCGTGACGTAGGTCGTTGGCTCGGGCATAAGTCACCTGACTCATGCCCCCGCCGGCGTCATGCGGTACCGGCACCGCCGGTGACGTGCCGGCCACCCGATCCCGCCGCCGCGACCGAACCTTACTCGGTCGGTCGCGGCGACGGGTCAGGCGGTGTGCTCATCCGGGGGTCGACGTCCGTTCAGGACTTCTTGCCACGGGTGGCGCCACCGCGTCCCCGCAGGTTGACGCCGGATTCGGTCAGAATCCGGTGGATGAACCCGTACGAGCGGCCGGTGGCGGCTGCCAGGGCGCGGATGCTCTCGCCGGAGTCGTACCTCTTCTTGAGCTCCGCCGCCAGCTTGTCGCGCTCGGCACCGGTCACGCGGGTGCCCTTCTTAAGGGTCTCGGCCACGAGTACCTCCCGTAGTGATGTGGTGACCGCTGCGTTATCCCCCGCCATGATCAGTCATTCCCGCCAGTTCGGCTACCCACTCCGCCAGAAAAGATCTGCGATAGCTGCCGCGCAGGTCACGCAAGTGCCACCAGATCGGCAAACTCGTCACTCCAGATGTCTTCGACACCATCGGGCAGCAAAATCACTCTTTCCGGTCGGAGCGCCTGCACCGCACCCTCGTCGTGGGTCACCATGACGATGGCGCCGGCGAAGGTGCGCAGCGCCCCGAGGATCTCCTCGCGGCTCGCCGGATCGAGGTTGTTGGTGGGCTCGTCGAGCAGGAGCACGTTCGCGCTCGACACCACGAGCATCGCCAGCGCGAGCCGGGTCTTCTCCCCGCCGGACAGCACCCCGGCCGGCTTGTCGACGTCGTCTCCGGAGAACAGGAACGATCCGAGGATCTTGCGCACCTCGACCGGGGCCAGGCCGGGCGCGGAGGACTGCATGTTCTCCAGGACGGACCGGTCGACGTCCAGGGTCTCGTGCTCCTGGGCGTAGTAGCCGATCCGGAGCCCGTGCCCCGGGACGACCTGGCCGGTGTCGGGCTTGTCGACGCCCGCCATCAGGCGCAGCAGGGTCGTCTTGCCCGCGCCGTTGAGGCCGAGGATCACCACGCGGCTGCCGCGGTCGACGGCGAGGTCCACATCGGTGAAGATCTCCAAAGATCCGTACGATTTCGACAAACCCTCCGCGGTCAGCGGGGTCTTGCCGCAGGGCGCCGGCTCGGGGAAACGGATCTTGGCGACCTTGTCGGCCTGCCGCTCCCCCTCGGCGCCGGCCAGGAGCTGGCGGGCCCGCCGGTCCATCTGCTGCGCGGCCTTGGCCTTGGTGGCCTTGGCGCGCATCTTGTCGGCCTGGGCGAGGAGCGTGGCGGCCTGCCGCTGGGCGTTGGCGGTCTCCCGCTTGCGGCGCCGCTCGTCGGTCTCGCGCTGCTCCAGGTACTTCTTCCAGCCGACGTTGTAGATGTCGATGACGCTGCGGTTGGCGTCGAGGTGGAAGACCCGGTTGACGACCGCGTCGAGGAGCTCGACGTCGTGGCTGATGACCACCAGGCCGCCCTGGTGGGACTTCAGGAAGTCGCGCAGCCAGACGATGGAGTCGGCGTCGAGGTGGTTGGTGGGCTCGTCCAGCAGCAGCGCGTCGGCGTCGGAGAACAGGATCCGGGCCAGCTCGACCCGGCGCCGCTGGCCGCCCGAGAGCGTGCCGAGCGGCTGGGTCATCACCCGGTCGGGCAGGCCCAGGCTGGACGCGATGGAGGCCGCCTCGGACTCCGCCGAGTAGCCGCCGAGGATGTGCAGCCGCTCCTCGAGCCGCCCGTACCTGCGGACCGCCTTGTCACGGTCGGCGCCGGTCGCGGTGGCCATCTGGTCCTCGGCGATCCGCAGCTTGCGGATGACCTCGTCCAGCCCGCGCGCGGACAGGATCCGGTCGCGCGCCAGCTCGTCGAGGTCGACGCCGCGCGGGTCCTGCGGGAGGTAGCCGAGCGTGCCGGACCGGGTCACCGTGCCCTGGGCCGGCTGCGCGTCGCCCGCCAGCACCTTGGTGAGGGTGGTCTTACCCGCGCCGTTGCGGCCCACGAAGCCCACCCGGTCGCCGGGGTTGACCCGGAAGGTGGCGCCTTCGATCAGCAGCCGGGATCCGGCGCGCAGCTCGATGTCGTTCGCAATGATCACTGTGGACAGGGCTCCCCTGACGGAAAAAGGCTCGGGCGGCTGGCAGAGCGGCGGACGCGTGGAACAGGCGGACGCGCGAACGCGCGCCGGCGGTGCCTGGACCGCGACGCGCGTTGTGGGGACCTGTCAGCTCGGGAGCGAAACCATCCGCACAGTGTACGTGACGTGGCGCCCCCTCCGGCCGGTCGTCCCGGACCGGCCGGAGGGAGTGTGCGCCGGGACGGCGGGTCAGTCGAACAGGCCGCCGATGCCGCCGCCGCGCTGCTGCCCGCCGCTCTCGGACGAGAGCCGCTGGCCGATCGTGCCGTGCAGCCGCCGCAGCCCGCTCGTGCCGAGCATGCCGACCTGGCCCTCCAGGTCGCGCAGGAGCGTGTCCTCGTTGGCCACCGCCTCCGACGACTGCATGAGCACCGTGCCCTGCCCGGTGAAGTCGAACTGGTGCTCCTCGCCCGAGGTGCCGCCGACGCCGAACACCTGCCGCGCCATCCCCATGACCCCGCGCATGTACGAGTGGTCGTAGTGGTGGCACGGCGAGGGGCAGTCGGCCCAGCCGAGCACCGCCTGCGGGTCGATCCTGATCGGCGGCTCGACGAAGTGCACCGGCCCGTTGGAGGCGGCGACGAACCGCCCGGTGCCGATCAGGGTCAGGAACCCGGGGATGATCGACTGCTTGAGCTCCAGGCCGGGCTCGAAGGCCAGCAGGTTGCCGGCGCGGACGGTGAGGTTGCCGTCGTCGAGGTCGAAGGAGTTGACGTCGAAGCCCCGGTCGGCGAGCAGCAGCTTGCCCTGGCCCGACGCCACGACCCAGTCGGCGGCGTAGAGCGGCGAGTGGAAGTTGGCCCGCACGAGCTGGTCGAGCGGGCCGGCCGACAGCGCCTCGAACTTGATCTGCCCGTAGTAGGCGATCATCTTGCCCTTCTGGGTGAACCACTGGCCGTTGAGGTCCACGCTGAAGGCGTAGGAGTTGACGTTGTCGTTCGCCGGCAGCGTCATCGGGTTGAACGTGGGCACCGACATCGTCAGATCTTCCTCTCGCTGGCCTGGACGTAGACCACGCCCTGGCCGCTCAGCTCCAGCTGGAAGCCCTCGCCCGAGCCCCGGCCGACCAGGTCGCGCAGCCCCATCGCGGTGGAGAGCTTGTTCTGGACCTGGCCGCGGTGCGCGACGTAGGCCTGGGGGTCGACGTGGACGGGGCGCTGCTGGGTGATCGGCATCTCGGTCACGCCGCCGTGCGACAACACCGCGCAGGATCCGTGGCCGGTGAGCGTGGTGGTGAACAGGCCCTGGCCGCTGACCGCGCCGCGGATCACGCCGCCGACGCCGCCCTGCTCGCCCATGAACATCGTGCCCGCCTGCAGGCTCGCGTCGTAGACCAGCAGCCGGTCGGCCTCGACGTAGAGGGTGTCGCCGGCGAGCTCGATGACCTGGACGTACAGGCCGTGCTGGCCGAACATGGCGCTGCCCTGCCCGGTGACGTGCATCAGCTCGGTGCGCTCGCCGGCCACCGCGCGGCCCAGGGTGCGCGTCATGCCCTGCCCGGCGGTGGAGGTCGGCGCGAAGTGCACCCGGCCGGTGTAGGCGAGCATGGCACCGCGCTTGCTGTAGACCTCCTGCCCCGGGCCGACCGGCACCTGGAGCATCTTGGAGTTGATCGAGGTGTATCCCGGCATCAGATCTCCAGAATTCCGCCGCCGCGCTCGGCGGGCTGGACGTAGACCAGGCCGTGCCCCTGGTAGCGGAACTGCACGCTCTCCCCCGAGCCCTGGCCCATCACGGTGCGCCAGTTGACGTCGGTGACGACGTCCTGCTGGAGCTGGCCGCGGTGCCCGACGTAGGCGTGCGGGTCGACGCACAGCGGCGTCCCCGGGCTCACCTCCAGCGCGATCGCCGGGCCGTCCGAGAGAATCGCCACCATGCCCTGGCCCTCCACCTTGGTGGTGGCCAGGCCCTGGCCGGTGCCCATCCCGCGGAGCCCGGTGAACTGCACGCCGGTCTGGAGCCGCCCGTCGAGGGCCAGCAGGCTCTCCGACTCGACGAAGAGCGTCTCCCCGTTGAGGGGCACGAGGGTGACCTCGGTCGCCTCGCTCGCCAGGAAGACCGTGCCCTGCCCGGTGATCTCCATGAGGGTCATGCCCTCGCCGGCGATGCGGCGCTTGAGCGCGCCGCGCAGCCCCTCACCGCCGCTCATCCCCTGCCGCTTGAACGTCATCTGCCCGTCGTAGGCGACCATCGACCCGTTCAAGGCCCGGATGGTCTCACCGGCCAGATCGACGGCCAGCATCTTCGAGCCGTTCAGTCTGAATTGCGCCACGAGGCCACAACATACCGGCCAGGACACGGCAAAGGGGCCGGTCCGGGGCTCGCCAGGAGAGGACCCGCGTGTTAGGCGTCCCATCCGTGCCCCGATCGGGAAAGATGTCTGCCATGTGGCTCGCCCCCGAACACCGCGGCATCGGCCGCTGGATCGCGCCCGGTCTCGCCCTCGCCGCCGGCGTGGTGGTCGCCGCCGTCCTGGCGGCCGACGGGCGCGGCGGCACCGCGCTCGTCGCCCTGGCCGTGCTGGCCGGATACGCCGCCCATCTCGCCTACCGGCGCAACGAGCCGGCCCTGCCCATCAGCGAGGGCTTCGGCAGCGGCTACCGGGCCCGCACCCACCTGAAGTCGGCGGCCATGACGGGCGACGTGCTCACCGCCGCCGTGGTGGCGGCCGTGGTCGTCCAGGGGCTGCGCGGCGCCGACGTCACCCCGTACGCCTGGCTGGCCGCGCTGGCCGGCGCCACCTACACGATCTCGGCGCTCGCGGGCGGCCGGGGCATCTGAGCCGGGCCGCCACCGGGCCGCCGCCGGGCCGCCACCGGGCCGCCACCGGGCCGGATCGCGGCCGACGAATTGTGCGTTAACTTCTGCTGACAACATCCCTTTTGTCATGATCACGACGGCATGATGCGGTTGTGTCAGCCCTCGAACTGCTCGTCCCGGCACGCGCCGTGTTCCAGCCGGTCGTCGACCTGGACACCGGCAACGTGATCGCCGTGGAGCCGCACACCGGCCCGCCCGAGGAGCCGGCCCCCCTCACCGGACCCGACCCCCTGGCCGGCCCGGACCCCTCGGCCGACGACCTGCGCCGCGCGGTGGACGCCGCCCGCGCCGCGGCCGAGCTCGGCACCCGCCTGCCGCTGACGATCGGGTTGCGCGCCGAGACGCTGGCGCTCGGCGACACGGCTCTCGGCGAACTCCACCAGGGCCTGCTCGACACCGGCCGCCGGCCGAGCGAGGTCATCATCTGCGTGAACGGAGGCTTCCCGCCGGCGCACCGCCAGGCGGTGAGCTCGGCCCTTCAGGCGCTGCGCCGGGCCGGATACCCGGTCGGGCTGGGCGGGCTCGGCGCCGCGCACGCGCCCCTGGACCTTCTCCTGGACGTCGCGCCCTACCTGATCAGGCTCGACCCCGGCCTCGCGCGCAGGACGGCGTCCGACCCGCGGCGCTCGGCGCTGGTGACCGCGCTGGTCGACCTCGCCCACCGCATCGGCACGCACGTGCTGGCGCCGGGGCTGGCCGACGAGGCGCAGATACTGCACGTGCGCGAGCTCGGCGTACGGCTGGTGCAGGGGCCGGCGCTGGCGCCGCCGGAGTGGCGGCCCGGCCAGCGGGTGAGGGTGCCGGTGACGGCGCGCGAGGAGCGCCACCCGGCCCCGCACGGGATCGACCTCGGGCCGCGGGTCTCGGAGTTCACGATGCCCGCGGCGGCGATGCCGATCACGGCGACCGCCGGCGACGTGCTCGACGCGCTGAACGCCGAGACCGGGACCACCAGCGTCGTCCTGGTGGACGACCACCAGCGGCCGCGCGCCACCGTCGACCGCACGCGCTTCCTGCTGAAGTTGTCGGGCGCCTACGGGCACGCCCTCCACGCGCACAAGCCCGCGCTGCGGCTCGCCGACGCGCCGCGCCTGGTGCCGCGGACCGTTCCCGCCATCGCCGCGCTGCGCGCCGCCGGGCGCGAGGACGACCGGGTCTACGACGACCTGGTCGTCACCGACGAGCTGGGACGTTGCATGGGGATCGTGCGGGTCGGCGACCTCATCCGCAGCCTTTCGCCCTGATGGACGACCCCTGGCCCGCGAGGCGCTGAGATCGTCTCTGCGACGTCAGGAGCCGGAAGGTGACCCGGAGTCACTGATCGACCCGGAAAAGCCGCCAGCGGCCGTCTCCTGCGCGAGGATGGCCGCCTGGACCCGGCTGCGCAGTCCCAGCTTGCCGAGGATCCGGCTCACGTGCGTCTTGGTGGTGGTCTCGGCCATCTCCAGGCGCGCCGCGATCTCGCCGTTGGACAGGCCCTCCCCCAGGCAGGCGAACACCTCGCGCTCGCGCGGCGTCAGGTCGCCCAGCCCCGGCGGCCCGGCGGGCGCCGCGCCCCGCCGGCCCGCGAACGCGCCGATCAGGCGCCGGGTCACCTGCGGCGCCAGGATCCCCTCCCCCGCCGCCACCGTGCGGACGGCCTCCACCAGGTGGTCGGCGTCGACGTCCTTGAGCAGGAACCCCGCCGCGCCCGCCCGCATCGCGCCGAAGACGTACTCGTCCATGTCGAACGTCGTCAGCACCAGGACGTCGGCGACCCCGGCGAGCTCCTGGGTGGCGGAGATGCCGTCCAGCTTGGGCATGCGGATGTCCATGAGGACCACGTCCGGGCGCAGGTGCCGGGCCTGCGCCACGGCCTCCTCGCCGTCGGCGGCCTCGCCCGCCACGACGATGTCGGGCGCCGCGTTCAGGATCAGCACCAGGCCGGCGCGGACCGCCGCCTGGTCGTCGGCCACCAGCACCTTGATCAAGGTCTCTCCCTGTCGCCGAGCGGGAGCTCGGCGCGCACCCGCCAGTGATCTCCGTCGGGGCCCGCGTCGAAGTCCCCGCCCAGCATGGTCGCGCGCTCGCGCATCCCGATCAGGCCGCTGCCCGAGCCCGGCAGCCGCGGCCCGGCCCGGCCGAGCGGGCTGTCGACGGTGATCCTGACGCTGTCCGGGCGGTGCTCCACGAGCACCTCGACCCGCCCGGAGGCGCCGTGCTTGAGCGCGTTGGTCAACGATTCCTGCACGATGCGGTAGGCGGCCAGCTCCACCGGCGCGGGCAGTTCGGGGGCCTCGCCGACCACCCGCAGGCCCGCCTTCATGTCGCTGCGGGCGGTGTGCGCGACCAGCCGGTCGAGCCCCTCCAGCCGCGGCACCGCGGCCGCGTCGGCGGTGCCGTCGGCGTCGCCGTCGCGCAGCAGCCCGATCATGCGCCGCATCTCGGCGAGCCCCTGGACGCTGTTCTCCCGGATCACCGCCATGGCCCGGTTGACGCCCTCCCGGTCCAGGTCGCTGACCTTGAGCACCGCCGACGAGTGCAGCGCCACGGCGCTGAGGTGGTTGGCGATGACGTCGTGCAGCTCGCGGGCCATCCGGGCACGTTCGGCGTTGACCGCCGCCTGCCGGTCCATCTCCGACAGGCGGGCCATCTGGACCGCCCGCTGCCGCTCCATGTCGGCGCGGTCGCGGTGCTCGCGGACGACCATCGCGGTCAGCACCGGACCCACCCAGCCGACCCCGGCCAGCGCGGCGATCACGACGGCGCCGCGGAACGAGCCGGACAGCAGGCCGATCGCGCCGCCGGCGGCGAGCGAGGCCGCCGTGGTGAGCCCCAGCAGCCACGCCGCGGCGCGCTTGGGCCCGTACAGGCTCGCCGCGTAGAGCGCGTCACCATAGATCATCAGGGTGGCCAGCGACGGCCCGAGCGCCACGTCGGCGAAGTTGGCGGGCGTGGCGACCAGCAACCCGATCATCGGGTGGGTGCGCCGGAACAACATCCCCGCGCACAGCACTGCCAGCGGCACGAACCGCAGGCCCACCGGGGTGTCGGTCCAGTTCTCGTAACCACGCACGAGGATCAGCACCGCGCCGCCGGCGAAGGCCGCGGCGGCCAGCAGCACGTCCTGGCGGGTGGTGAATCGCACGTTCCCTATCTCAGCATCCTCCCGGCGGTCCTCGGGTCCACCCCGGTGAGGGTCCCGCGTACATCGTTCGGACGACCCCCGATCTCCGCCCTGCCGCCGACGATTCCGGCGGTCCCAGGGTGGAGGCTTGAACCATGTTGCTCGCAGTCATCGCCGCATGTGAGATCGGTTTCTGGCTCGTCCTGGCGGCCGGGCTCTCCGCCCGCTACCTGCTCAGGAGGCCCAGGCTCGGCGCGTTCCTGCTGATCTGCGTCCCGCTCGTCGACGTCGTGCTCATCACCGCCACGGTGATCGACCTCCGCGGCGGCGGTACCGCGGACTTCACCCACGGCCTGGCCGCGGCCTACCTCGGCTACTCGGTCGCGTTCGGCCACGGCATGGTCCGCTGGGCCGACCAGCGGTTCGCCCACCGCTTCGCGGGCGGCCCGCCGCCCACTCCCAAGCCCAAGTACGGCATGGCCCGCGCCAGGTACGAGTGGCGCGAGTTCGGCAAGGCCGCCATCGCCTGGGCGATCGGCTGCGGCATCCTGCTCGCCATGATCACGATGGTCGGCGACGCCGACCGCACCGAGGCCCTGTACGGCTGGATGGGGCGCCTGAGCGTCGTCCTGGCCATCTGGGCGATCTGGCCGGTCAGCCACACCCTGTGGCCCTCCAAGCCCAAGCCCGGCCAGGAGATCCCCGTCGAGCCCGCCGAGCCGGCGGCACGAGGCTGACGACCGGCGGGCGCCCGCTCCAGAGGCGGCCGCCGGGCGACGACCGCGCGGGCGACGACGAAGGCCCCGTCCTCGGACGGGGCCTTTCGTACGCGTGGTGCGGGTGCGGGTCAGACGTTGAAGCCGAGGGCCCGGAGCTGGTCGCGGCCCTCGTCGGTGATCTTGTCGGGGCCCCACGGCGGGAGCCAGACCCAGTTGAGCTTGACGTCCTTGACCAGGCCCTCCAGCGCGCTGTGCGCCTGGTCCTCGATCACGTCGGTGAGCGGGCAGGCGGCGCTGGTCAGGGTCATGTCGATGGTGGCGATCTCGTCGGCCAGGTTGATGCCGTAGATCAGGCCGAGGTCGACGACGTTGATGCCGAGCTCGGGGTCGACGACGTCCTTGAGCGCCTCGAGGACCTCCTCCTCGGCGGCGGTGGTCGCCACGGCGCCGCCCTCGGCGGCGGTCTCCGGAGCGGTGTCCGGGGTGGCGGCGGTCTCCGGCGTGTCAGTCATGATGCCTCTCCGAGAGCGCGGGCGGTCGCGTCCTTCCACGCCATCCAGGCGAGCAGGGCGCACTTGATGCGGGCGGGGTACTTGGACACCCCGGTGAAGGCGACGGCGTCCTCCAGGACGTCCTCGTCCGGCTCGGCCTGGCCGCGCGACTGCATCAGCGCGAGGAACTCGTCGCCGATCGTCATCGCCTCCTTGACCGGCTTGCCGATGATGAGGTCGCTCATCACCGACGCGCTGGCCTGGCTGATCGAGCAGCCCATGGCGTCGTACGAGACGTCCGCGACGACGGCGTCCTGCCCCTCGCCCTCGAGGTGCACGCGCAGCGTCACCTCGTCACCGCAGGTCGGGTTGACGTGGTGCGCCTCGCCCTCGTACGGCTCCCGCAGCCCCTTGTTGTGGGGGTTGCGGTAATGATCCAGGATGACCTCCTGGTACATCGCCTCGAGCTGCATGTCGTCCTTTTTCGTCGTGCTTCCTGCAGGGGACTTCCTCGTACAACAGCCGGGTGGATCAGGCTGTTCCGAAGAACTTCTGGGCCTGCCTGACACCCTCGGTGAGCGCGTCGATGTCGGACAGGGTGTTGTAGACGTAGAAGGTCGCCCGGGTGGTGGCCGGGATCCCGAACCGGCGGCAGATCGGCCACGCGCAGTGGTGCCCGACCCGGATCGCCACGCCCAGCTCGTCGAGCACCTGGCCGACGTCGTGCGGGTGGATCTCGTCGACGGTGAACGACACCGCGCCGCCGCGCGCCTCGGTGCTGACGGGCCCGATGATCCTGACGCCGGGGATCTCGCCGAGGCGCTCCAGCGAGTAGGCGATCAGCGCCTCCTCGTGGGCGTGCACCCGGTCCATCCCGATCTCGGACAGGTAGTCGCAGGCCGCGCCGAGGCCGATCGCCTGCGCGGTCATCGGCACGCCGGCCTCGAACCGCTGCGGCGGCGGCATGAAGGTGGAGCCCTCCATGCGCACGACCTCGATCATGGAACCGCCGGTGATGAACGGCGGCATGACGTCGAGCAGCTCGCGCCGCCCCCAGAGCACGCCGATGCCGGTCGGGCCGAGCATCTTGTGCCCCGAGAACACCAGGAAGTCGGCGCCCAGGTCGCGCACGTCGACCGGCTGGTGCGGCACCGACTGGGCGCCGTCGAGCAGGACCAGCGCGCCGACCTGGCGGGCGCGCGCCGCGATCAGCTCGACCGGCGGGACGGTGCCGAGCACGTTGGACTGGTGGGTGAGCGCGACCAGCCTGGTGCGCTCGTTGACGATCGTGTCGAGCTCGCCGAGGTCGAGCCGGCCGTCGTCGGTCAGGCCGAACCAGCGCAGCGTGGCGCCGGTCCGGTGGCAGAGCTGCTGCCAGGGCACCAGGTTGGCGTGGTGCTCCATCTCGGTGACGACGATCTCGTCGCCGGGGCCGACCCGGAACCGTTCGGCCTCGGGCCCCGCGGTCGCCGCGTTGCTCATCGCGTACGCGACGAGGTTGATGCCCTCGGTCGCGTTCTTGGTGAACACGATCTCGCCGGGCACGCCCCCGATGAACGTGGCGATCTTGATGCGCGCGTTCTCGTACGCCTCCGTCGCCTCCTCGGCGAGCAGGTGCGCGCCGCGGTGGGGCGCGGCGTTGTGCCGCTCGTAGAACTCCCGCTCGGCGTCCAGCACCTGGACCGGCTTCTGCGAGGTCGCCCCGGAGTCGAGGTAGACCAGCTCGCGTCCGCCGCGCACGGTGCGGGTCAGGATCGGGAAGTCCTTCTTGAGCTCCTCGGGGAGCAGGGTCATGACGACGCGCCCGCCTTCGCGTACTTCTCGTAGCCCTCGTTCTCCAGCTGGTCGGCCAGCTCGGGGCCGCCCTCCTCGACGATGCGGCCGGCGGCGAAGACGTGCACGAAGTCGGGCTTCACGTAGCGCAGGATGCGGGTGTAGTGGGTGATCAGCAGCACGCCGGTGTCGTCGCGCGCGCCGAACCGGTTGACGCCCTCGGAGACGACCTTGAGCGCGTCGACGTCGAGGCCCGAGTCGGTCTCGTCCAGGATGGCGATCTTGGGCTTGAGCATCTCCAGCTGGAGGATCTCGTGCCGCTTCTTCTCACCGCCGGAGAAGCCCTCGTTGAGGCTGCGCTGGGCGAACGACGGGTCGATCGACAGGTTCTGGAGCGCCTGCTTCAGATCCTTGGAGAACTCGCGCAGCTTGGGCGCCTCGCCGCGGACGGCGGTGACGGCCGAGCGCAGGAAGTTGGAGACCGAGACGCCGGGCACCTCGACCGGGTACTGCATCGCCAGGAAGAGCCCGGCGCGGGCGCGCTCGTCGACGCTCATCTCCAGGACGTCCTCGCCGTCGAGCGTCACGGCGCCGCCGGTGACCTCGTACTTGGGGTGTCCCGCGATGGCGTAGGCGAGCGTGGACTTGCCGGAGCCGTTGGGCCCCATGATCGCGTGGGTCTCGCCGGCCTTCACGGTCAGGTCGACCCCGCGCAGGATCTCCTTGGTCCCGTCCGTGCCGTCGGCGACGGAGACGTGGAGGTCGCGGATCTCAAGCGTGGCCATATCTATGTTGCTCTCTCGTAGTGTCAGTCGTCGGAGCCGAGCGAGACGTAGACGTCGCCGTCCTCGACCTTGACCTTGTAGGTGGCGACCGGCTGCGTGGCCGGCGGGTTGGTGGGCTTGCCGGTGCGCAGGTCGAAGCACGACCCGTGCAGCCAGCACTCGATGGTGCCGTCGTAGACCTCGCCCTCGGAGAGCGAGACCTCGGCGTGCGAGCAGATGTCACTGAGCGCGAAGACGCCCTCGCCGGAACGCACGAGGGCGACCGGGGTGTCGTCGATCTCGACGGCCATGGCCCCGTCACCCGGGATCTCCGCCAGCGGGCACACCTTGACGAACGCCATCAGCCGCGCGCTCCCTGCTCGAGCTCGGCCTCGATGGCCTCCTGCACCTTCTCCCGGACCTCGTCGACCTCGATGCGCTCGATGAGCTGGCCGAGGAAGCCGCGCACCACCATGCGCCGGGCCTCGTCGAACGGGATGCCGCGGGCCTGGAGGTAGAACAGGTGCTCGTCGTCGAGCCGGCCGGACGCCGAGGCGTGGCCCGCGCCGGCGACCTCACCGGTGAGGATCTCCAGGTTGGGCACCGAGTCGACGCGCGTGCCGTCGGTCAGCACCAGGTTGCGGTTGAGCTCGTAGGTGTCGGTGCCCTCGGCCTCGGCCCGGATGATCACGTCGCCGATCCAGACGGCGTGCGCGTCCTGGTCCTGCAGCGCGCCGCGGTAGTCGACGCGGCTGCGGCAGCTGGGCACGACGTGGTCGACCAGGAGGCGGTGCTCCAGGTGCTGGCCGCCGTCGGCGAAGTAGACGCCGTAGAGCTCGGCGTCGCCGCCGGGCGCGTCGTAGACGACCGACGGCGAGATCCGCACGACGTCGCCGCCGAGGCTGATGTTGTGGCTGACGAACCGTGCGTCCCTGGCCAGCTTGGCGTGCTGGTGGGAGACGTGCACGGCGTCGTCGGCCCAGTCCTGGAGGCTGATCACCGACAGGTGGGCGCCGTCGCCGACGACGAACTCGACGTTGTCGGCGTAGGTGGCGCTGCCGTGGTGGCTGAGCACGACCGTGGCCTGGGCGAACGGCTCCAGGATCACGGTGGTGTGGCCGTAGGCGGCGGAAGAGGAGTCCTCGCCGCGCGTCCGGATCACGGTCGGGGAGGACGCGACCGTCTCCTTCGGCACCGTCACGACGGTGGCCTGGGAGAACGAGGCATATGCCTGCGCACTCACGCGGTCTGAAGGCACGTAGGCCCGGCCGAGGCGCGGGTCATCACGACCCACGCGCTCGACCTTCACCTCGGGCGCCGCCTCGATCTCGACGATGACCGGGTCACCCCCACCTTCGTGGGGAGCAGTGCCGTTGTGCAGGCCGCGGAGGCGGCGCAGCGGGGTGAACCGCCACTCCTCCTCGCGGCCGGTCGGCACCTCGAAATCGGCGACGTCGTAGGAGCCCTTCTCGTGCAGAGTCGAGAGAGGCCGTTCGTCCAGGCCCATCAGCCGACGGCTCCTTCCATCTGCAGTTCGATGAGCCGGTTGAGCTCGAGCGCGTACTCCATGGGCAGCTCGCGCGCGATGGGCTCGACGAACCCGCGCACGATCATCGCCATCGCCTCGTCCTCGGTCATGCCGCGGCTCATCAGGTAGAACAGCTGGTCCTCCGACACCTTGGAGACGGTGGCCTCGTGGCCCATCTCCACGTCGTCCTCGCGGACGTCGACATAGGGGTAGGTGTCGGACCGGCTGATCTGGTCGACCAGCAGCGCGTCGCACTTGACCGTGGACTTGGAGTGGGCGGCGCCCTCCTGGACCTGGACCAGCCCGCGGTAGGACGTGCGGCCGCCGCCGCGCGCCACCGACTTGGAGATGACCGAGCTGGAGGTGCGGGGCGCGGCGTGCACCATCTTGGCGCCGGCGTCCTGGTGCTGGCCCTCGCCCGCGAAGGCGATGGACAGCGTCTCGCCCTTGGCGTGCTCGCCGAGCAGGTAGACGGCCGGGTACTTCATGGTGACCTTGGAGCCGATGTTGCCGTCGACCCACTCCATGGTGGCGCCCTCGTAGGCGACGGCGCGCTTGGTCACCAGGTTGTAGACGTTGTTGGACCAGTTCTGGATGGTCGTGTAGCGGACGCGGGCGTCCTTCTTCACGACGATCTCGACGACCGCCGAGTGCAGCGAGTCGGACTTGTAGATCGGCGCGGTACAGCCCTCGACGTAGTGCACGTACGAGCCCTCGTCCGCGATGATCAGCGTGCGCTCGAACTGGCCCATGTTCTCGGTGTTGATCCGGAAGTAGGCCTGGAGCGGGATCTCGACGTGCACGCCCGGCGGCACGTAGATGAACGAGCCGCCCGACCACACGGACGTGTTGAGCGCGGCGAACTTGTTGTCGCCCACCGGGATCACCGAGCCGAAGTACTCCTGGAAGATCTCCGGGTGCTCCTTGAGGCCGGTGTCGGTGTCGAGGAAGATGACGCCCTTCTCCTCGAGGTCCTCACGGATCTTGTGATAGACGACCTCCGACTCGTACTGGGCGGCCACACCGGCCACGAGGCGCTGCTTCTCGGCCTCGGGGATGCCCAGCTTGTCGTAGGTGTTCTTGATGTCCTCGGGGAGCTCCTCCCAGGAAGCGGCCTGCTTCTCGGTGGAGCGGACGAAGTACTTGATGTTGTCGAAGTCGATGGCCGACAGGTCCGAGCCCCAGCTGGGCATCGGCTTCTTGTCGAACAGCCGCAGCCCCTTGAGGCGCAGGTCGAGCATCCAGTCGGGCTCGCCCTTCTTGCCGGAGATGTCGCGGACGACATCCTCGTTCAGGCCACGGCGCGCGGACGCGCCGGCCTCATCCGAGTCGGCCCAGCCGAACTTGTACTTGTCAAGCCCTTCCAGCTCGGGGTGGGCTGCCGTAGTCATAGGGAGGTCCTCCCGGACTCCTCGTTTGCGGTGTTCTGACCGTCCTCCCCCTCAGCGTCCCCTCCGCAGAGGGACCGGGGGCTGACGTGGGTGGTGCAGATCCCGTCGCCGTGGGCGATCGTCGCCAGGCGCTGCACCGGGGTGCCCAGCAACCTGCTGAACGCCTCGGTCTCGGCCTCGCACAGCTGCGGGAACTCGGCGGCCACGTGCGCGACGGGGCAGTGGTGCTGGCACAACTGCTCGCCCCACGACTCGCCGGACACGGCCTTGGACACGGCCTTGGGGGCCTTGGCCGCCGCCGCGGCGTAGCCGTCGGCCGACAGGGCCTCGGCCAGCCTGCGCACCCGCTGGTGGGGCGGGGCGCCCTGGACGACCGGCAGGTAGCGGCGCTCCAGGTCGGCGATCTGCCGCCGGGCGAACTCGGCCACCGCCCGCTCCCCCGCCGTCTCGGCGAGGAATCGCAGGGCGCTGGTCGCCAGGTCGTCATAGGCGTGCACGAAGGCGTTGCGCCCGGCGTCGGTGATCACGAACCACTTGGCCGGACGCCCCCGTCCGCGCTGCCCCTGCGGCCGGGACCTGCGGGTCTCGACCTCGATCATGTCCTCCGCGAGGAGGGCGTCCAGGTGCCGGCGGATGGCGGCCGGGGTGAGTCCCATCCGGTCCCCCAGCGAGGACGCGGTGATGGGACCGTGCTCGAGGACGAGCCGGGCCACGCGCGCGCGGGTGTCGCGCTCGCCGTGGCCGGCGTTCGACGGCACGCCGGCGGGCCGCGCGGAGGCGGCCTTCGGGGCGCTCGTCGTCTCGCTCACGTATTTCACAACATCAGTGTGCCGTAATTCCTTCCCGAGGAACAAACGAATCCTGATGTCGTCAATCACGCAGGTTAGCCTTACCTAACCTGCGAATATGGCGATTCCGGGACGGTTCGGACCGCGTCTCCTGGAACGCCGCGACGGCACACTCTATGCCCACCACGAGATCGTCAGCGGGTCGCCGTGCCACGTGGCAGGACCAGGACCGGGCAGGTCGCCGCCCGGACGATCTTGCCCGAGCTCTCGCCGAGGAAGACCTTGCGGAGCGGGCCGTCGTGGCTGGACATGCACGCGAGCACCTCGCCGGGCAGCGTCTCCAGGTTGCCGAGCGTCTTGCTGATCCCGGTGCCCAGCAGCGCCTCGGTGGTGACCTCGGCGTCGCCGGAGATGAGGCCCGCGGCGTGGTCCAGGTCCTTCTCGGCCTGGTCCAGCTGCCGCCGCATCACCTCGTCGGCGTTGCGGAACTTGGCGGCCAGGCCCGGCGGCCGCAGGACCAGCGTGACGAGCCGGATCGGCAGGTCCAGCGACCGGGCCAGTTCCGCGGCCGCCCGCAGCGCGGGCTCGGTCGCCGGGCGCCGCCAGTAGGCGATCGTCAGCCGCTCGAACTTCTTGGGCGCGTCCTCGGCGTAGCCGCGCGGCGCCAGCAGGACCGGCACGGGCGACCCGTGCAGCAGCTGGTCGGCGGTGCTGCCGATGGCGATCCGGCCGCGGCGCCCGCGCGGCGCCGATCCGACCACGACCAGTCCCGCGTCGGCGTCTCTGGCCACCTCCAGGAGGCCCCGCCCGCTGCCGCGGTTGGCCGCCACGACGAAGTCGACGTCCTTCTTGGGCACCCCGCTGAGGCGCTCCCCCGCCTGCTTGAGCGCGAGCTGCGCCTGCTCCTCCAGGTAGGCGATCCATTCGGCGTCCACCGAGCCGGGGCCGCGGGCCGGCCACGCGGGCGGATGGACGTTGGCGACGGTCAGATGCGCCCCGGCCGTCCGGACCACCAGGCACGCCAGGGCCAGGGCGTCGTCGCCGCGGTCGTCGGGCGAATATCCGGTGAGAACTCGTAGATCGGTCATCCCAGCCCCTTTCGCGCCAGGTTGGAGTGTCGATGTCCATAGGCGAAATAGGCCGCCAGCCCGACCGCGCTCCAGATCAGGAAGACCACCCAGGTGATCGTGTCGAGCCCGTACATCAGGTAAACGCAGAAACCGACGCCCAGAATCGGCGTGATCGGGAACAGCGGGGTGCGGAAACTGCGCGGCATGTCGGGCCGGCTCCGGCGCAGCACGATCACGCCGAGATTGACCAGGGCGAACGCGAACAGCGTGCCGATGCTGGTGGCCTCGGCGAGCTGGCCGAGCGGCACGACCGCCGCCAGCACCGAGACGAAGACGCAGACGATGAGCGTGTTGTAGACCGGGACCTGCGTGCGGCTGACCCGCTCGAAGACCTTCGGGATGAGGCCGTCGCGCGACATCGCGAACAGGATGCGCGTCTGCCCGTACAGGACGGTCAGCACCACGGTGCCCATGGAGATGACCACGCCGAACGACAGGATGAGCGCCGCCCACCTGGCGTTGCCGGTGGCCAGGTTCAGCACGTCCGCCAGCGAGGTGTTGGAGTTGAAGTCCTGCCAGGGCATGGCGCCGACCGCGGCGATCCCGACCAGCACGTAGATCGCGGTCACGATCAGCAGCGAGAGCAGGATGGCCAGCGGCAGGTCGCGCTTGGGGTTCTTGGCCTCCTCGCCGGCCGTCGAGGCGGCGTCGAAGCCGATGTAGGAGAAGAACACCTTCGAGCCGGCCGCGCTGATCCCCGCCCAGCCCATGGGCGCGAAGTCGGAGAAGTGGCCGGTGTCGAACGCGGTGAACGCCACGAAGCAGAAGAAGCCCAGCACCGCGATCTTGAGCATCACCATGATGGTGTTGGCGGTGGCGCTCTCGGACGTGCCCCTCAGCAGCAGGAGCGTGGCCAGGACGACGATGACGACGGCGGGCAGGTTGATCACGCCGCCGCTGTCACCCGGCGAGTGGCTGATCGCGGCCGGCATGCTGAAGCCGAACGCCGACTCGAAGAACTCGTTGAGGTAGCCGCCCCAGCTGGAGGCCACCGCCGACACCGACACCGCGTACTCCAGCAGCAGGCACCAGCCGCAGACCCAGGCGACGAGCTCGCCCATGGTGGCGTAGGTGTAGGAGTACGAGGAGCCGGAGACCGGGATGGTGCCGGCCAGTTCCGCGTACGACAGCGCGGAGAACAGCGCCGTCACCGCCGCCAGCGCGAACCCGAGGACGACCGCGGGCCCGGCGACCGGAACCGCCTGGCCGAGCACGAAGAAGATGCCCGTGCCGAGCGTGGCGCCGACGCTGAAGAGCGTCAGCTGGAGCAGGCCCATCGTGCGCTTGAGCTCGCCGCCCGAACCCTGCCCGCCCTCTTTGATGATCTGGTCGACCGGTTTGGTCCTGAACAGGCCGCGCAGCGGCGAGCCCCGCCCGGGCCCCGATGTCGTTCCCGTGGTCACGCTTCCCCCGTTTTCGCGTCCGTCTGGATGGCCGGCCGGTCAGAGCGTGCTGGTGAGCGGCCAGGAGGCGTTCGGGGTCACGATCGTGCCCGCGGTGCCGTCGACGATCTGCATGCACTGGTCGAGCCTGCCGATCGCGGCCATGTCACCGGTCGTCTCCACGAAGCCGCAGACGGCGTCGATCTTCGGCCCCATGGAGCCGGCCGGGAACTCCTCGGCGCGCAGCTCGTGCGGCGTGGTGTGCTTGATGTCCTCCTGCTTCGGCGTGCCGAAGTGGCGCATCACGCGCGGCACGTCGGTGAGGATGAGGAAGGCGTCCGCCTCCAGCGTCTCGGCCAGGAGCGCGGCGGTCAGGTCCTTGTCGATGACCGCCTCGGTGCCCTCCAGCTGGCCCACGTCGTTACGGAAGACCGGGATGCCGCCGCCGCCCGCGCAGATCACGACCGTGCCGGCGCGCACCTGCTGGCGGATCAGCCGGGTCTCGATGACCCGCTGCGGCTTGGGCGAGGGCACCACGCGGCGCCAGTAGTCGCCGTCCTCCTTGACCGTCCAGCCGTACTCCTTGGCCAGCTTCTGGGCCTCGTCCTTGGAGTAGACCTGCCCGACGAACTTGGTCGGGTCGTCGAACGCCGGGTCGACGGCCGACACCAGGGTCTGGGTGACCAGCGCGAGCACCTGGCGGCCCGGCAGGGCGTTCTGGAGGGCCTGGAGCATCCAGTAGCCGATCATGCCCTGGGTCTCGGCGCCGATGGTGTCCAGCGGGTACGGCCTGGACAGGTTGGGGTCGTTGATGCTCTGCAGCGCGAGCACCCCCACCTGCGGGCCGTTCCCGTGCGTGATGATGAGCTCGTGCTCGGCCGCCAGCGGGGCCAGCGACTTGACCGCGGTCATGACGTTGGCCCGCTGGGTCTCGGCGTCGGGCTTGTCACCGCGCTCCATGAGCGCGTTCCCCCCGAGCGCGACGACGACGCGCATGGTGTTCCTCCCCCGTCCGCCCCGGCTCAGCCGAGCGTGGCGACCATGATCGCCTTGATGGTGTGCATGCGGTTCTCGGCCTCGTCGAAGACGATCGACGCGTCGGACTCGAAGACGTCCTCGGTGACCTCGAGCGCGTCCATGCCGGTGTGCTCGTAGATCTCCTCGCCGACCGCGGTCTCGCGGTTGTGGAAGGCCGGCAGGCAGTGCATGAACTTGGCGTCCGGGTTGCCGGTCGCCTTCATGACCTTCGAGTTGACCTGGTACTTCTTGAGCATCTTGATGCGCTCGTCCCACACGTCCTTGGGCTCGCCCATGGAGACCCAGACGTCGGTGAGGACGAAGTCGGCGCCCTTGACGCCCTCGTTCACCTTCTCGGTGATGGTGATGGTGGCGCCGGTCTTGGCCGCCACCTCCCTGGCCGGCTTGACGACCATGTCCTGGTCGGGCCACAGGGCCTTGGGCGCGACGATCCGCACGTCCATGCCCATCAGCGCGCCCGCGGCGATGTAGGAGTTGGCCATGTTGAAGCGGGCGTCGCCCAGGTAGGCGAAGGTCATCTGGCTGAGCGGCTTGTCGTTGTGCTCGCGCATGGTGAGCTGGTCGGCCAGCATCTGGGTGGGGTGCCACTCGTCGGTCAGGCCGTTCCAGACCGGCACACCGGAATACTCGGCGAGGTCCTCGACCGCCTGCTGGCTCTTGCCGCGGAACTCGATGCCGTCGAACATCCGGCCCAGCACCCGGGCGGTGTCCTTGATCGACTCCTTGTGGCCGATCTGGGAGCCGCTGGAGTCCAGGTAGGTGACGTGCGCGCCCTGGTCGTGCGCGCCCACCTCGAACGCGCAGCGGGTGCGGGTCGAGGTCTTCTCGAAGATGAGGGCGATGTTCTTGCCCCTGAGGTGCTGGTTCTCGGTGCCCGCGTACTTGGCCTTCTTCAGGTCGGCCGACAGGTCGAGCAGGAACTTCCACTCCTTGGGCGTGAAGTCCAGCTCCTTGAGGAAGCTGCGCCCGCGCAGGTTGAACGCCATGGTCGGTCCACTCCGTTTGGTGATGAGACAGGTGTCGGGTCGGGCGCGGCCGGTCAGGCGTCGCGCTCCATCGGGCAGCTCATGCAGCGGGGGCCGCCACGGCCCCGGCCGAGCTCGCTGCCGCGGATGGTGAGGACCTCGACGCCGTTCTGGCTGAGGAAGTTGTTGGTGGTGGTGTTGCGCTCGTAGGCGACGACGACGCCCGGCTCGATGGCCAGCACGTTGGAGCCGTCGTCCCACTGCTCGCGCTCGGCGGCGAACACGTCCTGGGTGGCGGTGAGCACCTTGATCTCGTCCAGGCCGAGCGCCTGCCCGATCGCCGTGTGCATGTCCTCGGCCGCGTGGTCGGTGACCTTGAGCTCCTTCTCGTTGTCACCGGGCTCGACCGTGTAGGACGGCAGCATGCCCATGCCGGCGTACTTGGTGAAGACGCCGTGGTCGACCATCGTCATGACGGTGTCCAGGTGCATGAACGCGCGCTTCTGCGGCATCTGCAGCGCGACGATCCGCTCGGCCGCGCCCTTGGCGAACAGCGACTGGGCGAGCATCTCCACGGCCTGCGGCTGGGTGCGCTCGCTCATGCCCACCAGCACCGCGCCCTTGCCGATGACCAGGACGTCGCCGCCCTCGATGGTGGCCGGGGCCATCGCGGTGCCCTCGTTCCACACGTTGAAGCCGCCGGAGTCGGGCGTGCCGTAGCCGTCGGCGTACAGCGGGTGCCACTTGTAGATGGCCTCCATGTTGACGGTCTCGCGCATGCGGGCCTTCTTGCGCATCGCGTTGATCGAGACGCCGTTGTAGACCCAGCACGAGGTGTCGCGGGTGAACAGGTGGTTGGGCAGCGGCGGCAGGATGAAGTCGTCCATCTCCAGCGAGTGGAACGCGATCGACTTGGGCTCCTGCATGTGGTCGAGCAGCTCGCGCTTGGTGATGCCGCCGATGAGGTACGACCCGAGGTCCTTGAGGTTCATCGCGTCGAACGCGTTGCGGATCGCGTCGGTCGACAGCGGGCCGAACCAGTGCGGGTCGATGACGTAGTCGAGGATGTGCTTCCTGGCCTCGGGGATGTCGATCGTCTCGCGCAGCAGGTCGAGCAGCAGGTGCACCTTGATGCCGCGCGAGCGCAGCAGGTTCTGGAACTCCTCGTGCTCCTCGCCCGCCCGCTGGACCCAGAGCACGTCGTCGAACAGCAGGTCGGCGGCGTTGGTCGGGGTGAGGCGCTTGAGCGACAGCTCCGGCTTGTGGACGAGCACCTGGCGCAGCTTGCCGACCTCTGAATCGACATGGAAAGTCATGCGTTGCTCCTCGATGGTTGAACACGCTCAGTGGTTGAGCGGGGAGAAAGTGATGGCGGCCGGTGACGGCAGCGCCGCGCGTCAGGACCCCGGTCCGGCCGGGCCCGGGCCCGGCGGCGGGCCGTCGGAGGGCCCGGCGGGCGGGCCTCCCGGGGGCGGCTCCGTGCCGGTCCCCGTGCCCATGCCCGTCCCTGGGCCGCCGGTCGCGAGCGCCGGGCTCGGCGCCGTCTCGCGCGCCCCGTACTCCCCGCGCGTGGCCTTGGTCCAGATGAAGACCGGGACGCCGACCAGCAGGGCGAGGACGCCGAGCATCACGGCCTGCTCGCCGGACCCGTAGACGATCCAGGCGGAGAACAGCAGCGCCAGCCCGGCCATGGTCAGGTCCCTGGCCATGCGCGCCTTGTTGACCTCGCGACCCCCCGTGACCAGCCAGAACAGCTGCGCGCCGGCGGAGAAGAAGTAGGGGATCGCGGTGGTGAACGAGGCGAGGTAGAGGATGTCGTTGAACCCGCTCTCCGAGCCCAGGTAGGCGTACAGGAGCATGAGCGAGGTCAGGATGGTGCCGACGATGATCCCCACCGTGGGCGCGTCGCGCTTGGACAGCCGGCCGAAGACCTTGGGGAACATCCCGTCGCGGGCCGCGGCCATCGGCATCTCGGCGACGAGCATCGTCCAGCCGTTCAGCGCGCCGATGCCGGAGATGATCGCGCAGGCGGCCATCAGCCCGCCGCCGATGCTGCCCCCGAACATGTTGTTGATCGCGTCGGCGAACGGGGCGGACGAGTTCGCCAGCGCCCCGGAGGGCACGTTCCCGAAGACCGCGACGGTGGCGAGCATGTACATGGCCGCGCAGGCCAGGACGCCGTAGACGCTGGCCTTGCCGATGTTGCGCGCCGGGTTCTTGATGCGCTCGGCGACGATCGTCACGCTCTCCATGCCGGAGTAGGCGAAGAGGATGAGCCCCGCCGCGGCCGAGATGGCGGCCAGGAACGAGGTGCCCTCGACGTTGAAGGCCGGGAAGTTCGCCGACGACATGAAGAACAGGCCGACGATGCCCACGAACAGCAGCGGGATGAACTTCAGCACGGTGGTGACGAGCTGGAACGCGCCGATGTTCTTGACGCCGCTCAGGTTGATGAGCGCGGGAATCCAGAGCCCGACCAGGCCGATGAGCAGTTTGCCGCCGGTGCTGTCCCACTTGAGGAAGTAATTGACGTAGCCGACCCAGGCGAACGCGATGGCGGCGTTTCCGATCCAGGCCGTCAGCCAGAACGACCAGGCGGTCCAGAAGCCCATGAATTCGCCGAACGCGTCCCGCGCGTAGGCGTAGGGCCCGCCGCTCGCCGGAATGCGCCCGCCGAGTTTGCCGAACACGATGGCCAGCGCGACCGCGCCGATCGTCACCAGCCCGAAGACCAGGATGCTGATCGTGCCGATGGCGGCGAGCGAGGCCGGGAGCAGGAAGATTCCCGTGCCGACGATGTTGCCGACGACCAGCGCGACGGACGCAGGGAGCCCGAGCTTCGCGCCGCCGACCTCTTCGGCGACGTCGCCCTGTGGGTCACGCGCACCGGACTTGGTCAGTTCAGCGGCTTCCCACGCCGCTTTAGGCTCTCCCATTCGTCCCCCCGACAGAAGCAAGAAGCCCGCGTCACCGACAAGGCGCTGGCGACAATCTCGGATTACCCGTGGGCTTATCGCGTAAAACGCGATCTTCGAATGGCTGCGGCAGGGCGCGTTTTAGCGGAGGACGCAGGAGTTCCCTTTTTCCGCGCCTGGGGGTTTGGCTTGAATAATGCTTTGTTCGCGAATGACGGCGGCGGCGCCCCTTCGAGGGGGCGCCGCCGCCGGAGTCCGGCCGGGCCGGAGAAGGGATCAGGGGCGCAGATGGACCTGCGCGGTGCGGTCGGCGTCGTCGGTGCCGCCCGCGTGCCCGGCGGTGGCGATCGTCGCGGCGAAGAACACCGCGAGCATGAGCAGGCCCACCAGGACCACCGGCAGGAGCGCCCATCGCGAGGGCAGGCCCATCACGCTGGAGTCGTAGCCGCCGAACGCGGACAGGCGGCGGGTGTACTCCGGATCCTCGGCCGCCGTCCGGCGCGCGATCTCGTTGAGCACCCGGTTCTCCGCCGCCGACAACCCCATTCCGTCCCCCCAAGTCGTGTGACTGATCCTGAAGAGTCGGTTTTAATCGGTTTTGGGCTGCCTGTCCACTTTCTTGACCAGGTCATTGCCATGAGCCCGGCCACACCGGGCTCGGTCCCCGGCCGGAGCCCGGAGCGTCAGCCGGAACGGTCGGCCAGCGCGTCGGCCCCCGCGACGATCTCGCTGAGCTCCACCGTGATCTGCGCCTGGCGCGCCTCGTTCATCTGCTGGGTCAGCTTGCCGATCAGCTCGTTGGCGTTGTCGGTGGCCGACATCATCGCCGACCGGCGCGCCGCCCACTCGGCCGCCGCCGACTCCAGCAGCAGGTGCCAGATCCGCCCGCGCACGTACTGGTGCAGCAGGCCGTCCAGCACGTCCACCGGCGCCGGTTCGAACTCGTACGCGGGGAAGACCCCCGCCGCGCCGACCTCGGCCGCGGAGACCTCCTCGATCTCCAGCGGCAGGATCCGCAGGGTCGTCATGCGCTGGGAGATCATCGACACGAACTCGGTGTAGATGACGTGCACCCCGCCGATGCCGCCCTCGGCGGTCGGCATCCGGAATGCCTCGACGAGCGTCCGGCCGATCTCCTCGGCGAGCGCGTACGTCGGCTGGCCCGACTGGCCGGTCCACTGCCCCGCCATCTCCCGGTCGCGGAACCTGAAGTAGTCCACGCCGCGCCGCCCGCACACGTAGAACACCGGCTCGCACCCCGACTCGCGCAGGGAGGCGCCCAGGAGGTCCGCCTGCCGCAGCACGTTGTGGTTGTACGCGCCGCAGAAGCCCCGGTCCCCCGTCATCAGCAGCACCGCGGCCCGGGACGCGTCGGGGTTCTCGTTCAGGAGCGGATGGTCGATGCCCACGTGATGGCTCACCAGCGCGGACACCGCCTGGGTCAGCTGACGCGAGTACGGCTTGGCCGCCGCGACCCGCTGCTGGGCGGTGGAGATGCGCGCGGCCGCGATCAGTTCCTGGGCTCGGGTGATCTTCGCGGTCGACTTGACGGAGCGGATGCGCGAGCGCAGCGCACGCAGTTGAGCAGCCATGCGATCAAGCTGCCATCGGCGGGCCGCCCGGTCGCCCGTGCTGCCGTATCCCGCCGCAGGTTTTACCGGCACTTCACCCTGCGCGCGGACCTGCCCTCCACCGTCCCTAGAATCGAGTCCATGGCACCCCCCGGAGGAGAGCACGCCGTCGCGCTGGACGGCCTGGTCAAGCGCTACGGCGCGGCGACCGCCGTCGACGGCCTCTCGTTCCGGGCCGGACGCGGCGAGGTGACGGCGCTGCTCGGGCCCAACGGGGCGGGCAAGACCACGACGATCGAGATCTGCGAGGGCTTCCGCCGCGCCGACGCCGGCACGGCGCGCGTCCTCGGCCTCGATCCCGTCCGCCAGGCGCGGGCGCTCAAG
Source organism: Spirillospora sp. NPDC047279 (assembly GCF_040643285.1). NCBI lineage: Bacteria > Bacillati > Actinomycetota > Actinomycetes > Streptosporangiales > Thermomonosporaceae > Spirillospora > Spirillospora sp. NPDC047279. Next base: position 287,153 of record NZ_JBEYUA010000009.1, on the reverse strand, counting down.
CCGCGCGTGGGCGTGATGCCTCAGTCGGGCGGGGTGCCGGGCACGGCCCGGGCCGCCGAGTTCCTGAGGCTGGTCGCCGCGTTCCACGCCCATCCACTCGACCCGGCGGCCCTGCTCGACCGGCTCGGCCTCGCCGGGCACGCCCGCACGCCGTTCCGGCGCCTGTCGGGCGGCCAGCAGCAGCGGCTCTCGCTCGCGGTCGCCCTCGTCGGCCGGCCCGAGCTGGTCTTCCTGGACGAACCCACCACCGGCCTCGATCCGCAGGCCAGGCACGACACCTGGGAGCTGGTCGAGGAGCTGCGCGCCGCCGGGGTCTCGGTGCTGCTGACCACGCACTACATGGAGGAGGCCGAGCGCCTCGCCGACCAGGTCGTGATCGTCGATCACGGCCGGGTGGTGGCGCAGGGCAGCCCGGCCGAGCTCGCCGGCGCCGAGCGCCAGCTGCGGTTCCGCGCCCGGCCCGGGCTGGGCCTGGACGAGCTGCTGGCGGCCCTCCCGACGGGCAGTGCCGCCAAGGAGTCCCCGGCGGGCCACTACCTGATCGAGGGCGACGTACGGCCCGAGCTGCTGGCCACCGTGACCGCCTGGTGCGCCTCGCACGGCGTGCTCACCGAGGATCTGCGGATCGAGCGGCGCACGCTGGAGGACGTCTTCCTGGAGCTGACCGGACGGGAGCTGCGCGCGTGACCACCCCGACCACGCCGGCCGGCACGGCCGCGCTGGACTTCACGCCCGCCCCGGCGGCCGTGCCGCTGCCGCGGATGATCCTCGCCCAGACCGGCTACGAGGTGCGCACGCTGCTGCGCAACGGCGAGCAGCTGCTGCTGACGATGATCATCCCGGTGGTGCTGCTCACCCTGTTCAGCGCCACCTCGCTGCTCGATCTCGGCCCGGGCGACCGGGTCGACTTCCTCACGCCCGGCATCCTCGCGCTCGCGGTGATGTCCACCGCGTTCACCGGCCAGGCCATCGGCACCGGCTTCGAACGCCGCTACGGGGTGCTCAAGCGGCTCGGGGCCACCCCCCTGCCGCGCGCCGGGCTGATCGCCGCCAAGACGCTGACCGTGATCGCGGTGGAGGCGCTCCAGGCGATCGTGATCTGCGCGGTCGCGTTCGCGCTGGGCTGGGAGCCGCACGGCGACCCGCTCGCGGCGGTGGCGCTGATCCTGCTCGGCACCGCCGCGTTCAGCGGCTTCGGCCTGCTCATGGCCGGCACGCTGCGCGCCGAGACGACGCTGGCCGCGGCCAACCTCGTCTACATCCTGCTGCTGGCGGTCGGCGGCGTGGTCTTCCCGCTCGACGAGTTCCCCTCCGGCGTCCGCTCGGCCCTGGAGCTGCTCCCGATCTCGGCGCTGGCCGACGGCCTCCGGCAGGTCCTTCAGGACGGCGCGGGGCTGCCCGGCGGGCCGCTGCTGGTCCTCGCGGTCTGGGCGGTCGCCGGCCTGGCGCTGGCCGCCCGTTTCTTCAAGTGGGAGTGATCTGTGGCACTGGCTGAGGCCCCCGGTTCGATCAGCGGCGCCGGCGGGTTCTCCCGCCGCACGCGGAGACTGTCGTTCGGGGCGGTGCCGCCGCCCGCGCTCATCCTGCTCGGCATCCTGTCGGTGCAGGTCGGCGCGGGCATGGCCAAGCACCTGTTCGACCGGATCCCGCCGGACGGGGTCGTGCTGCTGCGGCTGGCCACGTCCGCCATCGTCCTGGGCTTCCTCAGCCGCAAGGTGCTGCGGACCGTGCTGCGGGACCACTCCCGCCGCGACCTGGCCGTCGCCGCCGGGTTCGGGCTGACGCTCGCGCTGATGAACTACTCGATCTACCAGTCGTTCTCCCGCATCCCGCTGGGCGTGGCGGTGACGATCGAGTTCCTCGGCCCGCTCGCGGTGGCCGTCGCCGCCTCGCGGCGGGTCCGCGACGCGCTGTGGGCGCTGCTGGCGGGCGGCGGCGTGGTGCTGCTCGCCCGCGGCGGCGACGTCGATCCGGTCGGCATCGCGTTCGCGCTGCTCGCGGGCGTCTGCTGGGCGGGCTACATCCTGTTCAGCGCGGCGACCGGCCGCAGTTTCGCCGGCTCCAGCGGCCTCGCCGTGGCCAGCATCGTCGGCACGTTCGCGATCATGCCCGTCGGCGTGGCCTCCAGCGGCTCCGCCCTCCTCAGCCCCGAGCTGCTGATCATCGGCCTGGGCGTCGGCCTGCTCTCCTCGGTCATCCCCTACTCGCTGGAGCTCGAGGCACTGCGGCGCATGCCCGCCCGCGTCTTCGGCATCCTGATGAGCCTCGAACCCGCCGTCGCCGCGCTCGTCGGCGTCCTGCTGCTGGGCGAGATCCTCTCCTGGCGGCAGTGGCTGGCCATCGGCTGCGTCGTCGTGGCCTGCGTCGGCGCCACCCGCGGCCAGGAGGAGCCGCCCGGCGCCCCCGAAGCCTGACTAGGATCACAGGAGAAGGACGCGTCGACAGAGAGGGGCCGCCGTGACCGCCTGGCGAGAAGAAGAGGGGCTGCCGCCCGAGTTCTTCGAGGCGGGCTCACCGTCGTTCGTCGACTTCCTGCGCACCCGCGCGCCTGAGCTCCTGCCGGTCAACCGGCAGCCCGCGAACGTCCCGGACCTGCCGCACGGCACCACGATCCTGGCGCTGACCTTCCCCGGCGGCGTGATGATGGCCGGCGACCGGCGCGCCACCCGGGGCCACGAGATCGCCTACCGGCGCCTCGACAAGGTCCAGCAGGCCGGCGAGCACTCCGTGGTCGCCTTCGCCGGCACGGTCGGCCTCGCGCTCGACATGGTCCGGCTCTTCCAGGTCGAGCTCGAGCACTACGAGAAGATGGAGACGGTCACCCTCTCCCTCCAGGGCCAGGCGCGCCGCCTCGGCACGGTCATCCAGGCCAACCTGGCGCAGGCGCTCCAGGGCCTCGCGGTCGTCCCGCTCTTCGCCGGCTACGACGCCGAGGCCGGCCACGGCCGGATCTTCACCTACGACATCATCGGCTCGCCGCAGGAGGCCCGCGACTTCCACGCCGACGGCTCGGGCTCCCCGTACGCGCAGGGCGCCCTCAAGAAGCTCTACCGCTCCGACCTCACCGAGGAGGAGGCGGCCACCGTCTGCGTCCAGGCCCTGTACGACGCGGCCGACGACGACGCCGCCACCGGCGGGCCCGACCAGATCCGCCGCATCTACCCGGTGATCGCCTCGGTGACCGCGGACGGCTACCGGCGCCTGCCCGACGAGCAGGTGGGGGCCATCGTCGACGAGGTCGTCCAGGGCCGGCACGACAACCCGGGCGGCCCGGTGGCGCCGCTCCGCTGACTGTCGGAGGCGGTCCCTAGGATGCCCGTATGGCACGGGCGAACGACGAGGCCGCCGAGCTCATCCAGGAGCTGGCCGACCTCCTCTCCATCACGGGCGGCGACGCGTTCAAGATCAGGGCCTACGAGAAGGCGGCCCGCGCGGTCGCGGGCTTCCCCGACGACATCTCGGGGCTCGACCTCGACGGGCTGAAGAAGATCCCGACCGTCGGCACCGCGATCGCCAAGAAGCTCGCCGACTACAACGAGACCGGCACCATCCGCCAGGTCGAGGACCTGCGCGCCCAGATCCCGGCGGGCGTCCGGGCCCTGACCGCGATCCCCACCCTCGGCCCCAAGAAGGCACTGGCGGTCTACGAGGAGCTCGGCATCTCCTCGGTCCCCGAGCTGGCCCAGGCCATCCAGGAGGGCCGGCTGCGCGGCCTCAAGGGCTTCGGCGCCAAGACCGAGGACAACATCCTGCGCGGCATCGAGCTGCTCCAGAGCTCCGGCGAGCGCGTCCTCATCGACGTCGCCGCCGACCTGGCCGACGAGATCGTCGCCGCCCTCTCCGCGCTCCCCGCCGTCCAGCGTTGCGCCCACGCCGGCAGCCTGCGCCGCATGCGCGAGACGATCGGCGACATCGACGTCCTGGCCGCCTCCGACGACCCCCGCCCCATCATGGAGGCGTTCACCGCCCTCCCGTTCGTCGCCGACGTGGTCGTCAGCGGCGACAAGAAGACCTCCATCCGCACCGCCAAGGGCCTCCAGGTCGACCTGCGCGTCGTCCCGCCCGCCTCCTGGGGCGCCGCCCTCCAGTACTTCACCGGCTCCCAGGCCCACAACATCCGCACCCGCGAGATCGCCGTCCGGGCGGGCCTCAAGCTCTCCGAGTACGGCCTCTTCGACAACGAGACCGACGAGCTGATCGTCTCCTCCACCGAGGAGGAGGTCTACGAACGCCTCGGCCTCCCCTGGATCCCGCCCGCCCTCCGTGAGGACACCGGCGAGATCGAGGCCGCCCTCGCCTCGGACCTCCCCCGCCTGGTCACCGTCGACGACCTCCGGGGCGACCTGCACAGCCACACCGACCTCACCGACGGCCTGGCCACCCTGGAGGAGATGGTCGAGAAGGCGGCCTCCCGCGGGCTCGAGTACTACGCCGTCACCGATCACGCGCCCAACCTCTTCATGCAGCGCATGACCGACGAGAAGATGCTCGCCCAGCGCGAGCAGATCCGCGCCCTCCAGGCCGAGTACCCCGGCCTGACCCTCCTGCACGGCACCGAGCTCAACATCGACCCCGACGGCGAGGTCGACTGGGACGCCGACTTCCTGTCCGGCTTCGACATCTGCGTCGCCTCGGTGCACTCGGCGTTCACCCAGGACGCCGCCGAGATGACGCGCCGCTTCGTCCGCGCCTGCGAAAACCCGCACGTGCACGTCATCGGCCACCCCACCGCACGCCTCATCGGCAAGCGCCCGCCCGTCGACGCCGACTGGGACGAGGTCTTCCGCGCCGCCGCCCGCACCCGCACCGCGATGGAGATCGACTCCTTCCCCGACCGCCTCGACCTCCCCGCCGGCCTGATCCGCCGCGCCCTCCGCCTCGGTGTCAAGTTCTCCATCGACACCGACGCCCACGCCCTCGGCCACCACCGCAACATCCGCTATGGCGTGGGCACCGCCCAGCGCGGCTGGCTCACCCCCGACGACGTCATCAACACCTGGCCCCTCGACCGCCTCCGCGCCTACATCGGCAAGACCTGACCGGCCCGGCGCCGGCTCACCGGTGCGGGCTGATCGCGCCCACCAGGAAAGGCCCGTCGAGAAGGCTCGGGGTGAAGGCGACGCCGGTGACCTCGGCGGCCAGTGCGAACGACCGCGCGATCCTGTGCTCGTGGCGGCCCGGCCAAGCCTCCATGGCATCGTCCACGCTCTCGTGGAGGAGCCCGGCCCTTCCCATCGCCCGGTTGAGCCGATCCGGCTCGCCGCCCCACCGGCGGCCCGGCGAACGCGACGCGAACCCAGTGATCAGTTCGCCGTCGGCCGCGTACACGAAGGAGTCCTCCGCGTAGTCGTGCCGGGAGACGGCCACCATCTCGCAACCTCGGGAGAAGGCCGGGTAGCACTCGTGCAGGACGGCGTACCAACCCAGCAGTTCGAGGGCCACGCTCCACTCACCGACCTGGCGCACCCCGACGTGGCCGCTGCCGGATCCTTCCCGAGTCCTCCTGACGAAGTCCTCGACGACCTCCCACAACCCCTCGACGGGCATCTGCCGTCCCGCCTCCTCGTCCGGGCCGAAGCGGCGCAGGACGTCGGCGGGGGCCAACCCGTGGAAGAACGACGCGCAGAAGATCTCGCCGAGCCGCCGCGGGTGCCCGCCGGGCCGTCGAGCCAGTGGTACGGAGAGTGCGGATCGGCCACATCGACCTCCTTCCGCCAGGGCGCCGGGTCAGACCATGTACTGGTCGTGGCGGTGGTAGAGGTCGGTCCACTCCTGCTCGCCGAGCCGGCGTCCACTGGTCACGATCTCGGCGAGCTCCTCGAAGTAGCCCTCGCGAGGAGCTCCCGGAGCGAACAGGACGAGCATCGTGGCCGGTCCGTCCTCGTTGCGGAAGGCGTGGATTCCGCCGGGAGGCACGAAGAGGAAGTCCCCCGAACGGCTTGGTGCCCAGCGTTCACCGTCGTACAGGCTGACCGTCCCGTCCAGGACGAAGAAGGACTCGGAGAACGTCTTGTGGAAGTGCGGCTCTCCTCCGGACGGCTCGGCGCCCATCTCCCACCGGTAGAGCCCGTACTGGCCGCCGGTGCTCTCCCCCGTGGCCAGGTAGTGCACCCTCGTGCGCCCGCCGATGCGCAGGTCCGGGTCGCCGCCCCCGGTGTGGAGCGTGCCGCTGATCTCGCCCTTGTCGCCGAGGTAGAGCGCGTCCGGGTAGGACATGACGTTCCTCCTTGTTACGTCCCCAGTGCCGTCGGAGTAGATGATCTCGCGTGCATCCGGCGTGACGTGGGTCATGCTCGCCGGGCATGATCGCTAGAGCACACGGCCCGCCCGCGACCTGGATGGGTGACATGCTCCCTCAACACTTCGTCAGCGCGCTGGACGTCTTCGAAGCGGTACTGACCTCGGTGCCTCCCGACCGGTGGGACTCCCCCTCCCCTTGTGAAGGATGGTCCGCGATCGACGTGGCCGGTCACATCATCGGCGGCATCCTGACGATCGAGGCTCGTGCGGCCGGCCGCACGCCTCCTGAGGTCGGCCATGACCTAGCCCCGGACGACCCGCTCGCTGCCTGGCATGCCGCGCGCTCCGCCGCCATGGCCGCCCTCACGTCCGAGGCCCTGAACCGCAAGGTCCGGCTCGCGTTCGACCACGAGGTCACCGTCGCCCAGTGGCTGGAGCAGTATCCGCTGGAGCTGCTCGTCCACTCCTGGGACCTCGCTCAGGCCACCGGCCAGCCGATCGGCCTCCCGGCGGACCTCGTCGGCCCCGCGTTGCAGACCGCCGAACAGTTCGCTCCGCACGGGCGCGAAGCCGGAATGCTGGGCCCCGAACGGCCCGTTCCCGCCGACGCCGACCCCCAGACCCGTCTCCTCGCCCTCTTCGGCCGCGCGACCCCGTGAGCGGAGTCGCGCAACCGCAGCATCCCCTACGGCTGGTGGTCGTGCTCCACCACCGCGATCCCGCACCGCAGCGGCGCGATCCTGATCATCGCGTTCGCACCGAACGGCTTCAGCAACTCGGTGACCTGCTACGCGCACGACGCCGGCAACGGCACCGAGGTCGGACGTGTCACCGCCAGGTACTGGACCTCGCCCAGCAAGGAGACCCGTGGCCTGACCAACCGCTACTTCCTGGTCTGCATCCGTTCCACGGACAGGGACTCAGGAGGCGGCGGCCGCATCGAGAACTAGTGCGGCCCCGCGGAAGTTTCTTGTGGTTCGTGGGCTGTGCTGATGATCACGCGGTGTAACGGGCCAGGTGGATGATGGCGGCGGTGTCGAATGCCTGATGGGGGTGGCCGGTGTCCTGGCCAGTGCTGAGCCGGCCGGGGACGTAGGTTTCGGTGGCCGGGTCGTAGATCGCGAATGCCCAGTCCTCATCGTCGCCGAGGTATTCGATCCGGCAGAGTTTGATCTGCTCGTTCATGCCGGGAAGGAAGCCGTCCCAGGCGATCAGGTAGCCGAACGATCCGCGCCAGGTGATGGTCACTTCTTCCAGCCTCCGGTAGCGCTGGAGGGCATGGTGATCGACCATGTCTCCGATGCGCATTTTGAGGCAATCTGGCGGGACGGCCATGTTCACAGTGTCGCCGACGCCGGTGCCCGCCGGTAGTGCCGAGCCTGGGTGACACGCCGGGGCGGCAGCGCCGATATCCCACGTTTCGTGCCGCACACCGCCTCCCTGCAGGCCATGGCGGTGAACGTCACGGCGGTCACGGCGGAGGCCCCGCACCCACAGCCGGAATCGGCAACTCCCCGGGAGGTTGGGAGTCGGCCGGGGCGCCCGCAGGGGTGCGCGGCGCCTTGGGGAAGACGGGCCACGAGGCCCACACCGTCTTGCCGGTGTCGTACCGCTGGACGCTCCAGTCGTCCGCAAGTGCGTCCACGATGAACAGCCCGCGGCCGCTCTGGCTCACGAAGTCCGGCTCACGGGGCTCCGGCAGGGCGTCCGGGTACGGGTCCCAGACGCGCACCTCCACCCGTCCGTCGCGGATCATGAAGCTGTAACTCACCCACGCCGCGGCCTCGCCCTGCCCGAGCACGAAAGTGATCGCGTTCGTGAGCAGTTCGGAGAGGACATTCTCGGCATCGTCGGACAATTCATTCAGGCCCCAGGAATCAAAGACCCGCCGGAGACTCGCGCGCGCGATGGGCACGACGTCGAATGCGGGCCTTACGCGTTCGGAGCTGTAGTGCTTCCGGATCTCCGCCATGACCACCTGCCTTTCAAAGTGACGCCCATCCTGTGTGAGCCGCGCTACTCTGGGCGAGTTGAGCGCAACCTACGCAAGTTTTAGGATCTTGAATGGCGCGTGCGGACGAGCTGGATCCCGACAACAATCCGTGGCATTGGCTAGCTGTTGACCTGCGCGTATGGCGGCTTATGCGCAACGTGACACAGGTCGAGTTGGGCGAGATGCTGAACGTCTCCAATTCTCGGGTTGCGCATCTTGAATCGGGCGGCTCTAAACTGAGCGAAGCTCAAGTCCAAAAACTGGACCGCGCCTGGAAGACTCATGGGCACTTTTCCCGCCTGCACCGGCACGCGGTCGCCGCGCACGACCCGAACTGGTTCGCGGCCTACACGAAATACGAGAGCCAAGCGACTTCCATTAGCGCCTACTCGGCACTGACGTTCCATGCCCTGCTGCAAACACCGGCCTATGCCCGCGCCCTCATCGAAGGGGCGCAGATGGCCGAAGACGTCGAAGAGACCCTGGAACTGCGCATGGCGCGCCAGGAGGTCCTTTCCCGGAGCTCGCCGCCCGACCTCGGTTTTCTGATCAAGGAATCAGTTGTCACGGACTTGATCGGCGGGATTGACGTGATGCGCGAGCAACTCGGCCATCTGCTGGACCTCAGCCAACGGCGCAGGCTGCTGATTCAGGTGGTGCCACGCTCCGCCGGCGCACATGCCGGGGTTGACGGCTCGTTCACTCTCTTGTCTTTGCCAAGACAGGATTTCTCCTGGTCACCGGCAGTGGGCGGCGGCCGACTGGACACGGACCCCAAGGCACTGCTGAATAGCCGGATACGGTATCGCCTGATTGGGGCAGACGCCCTATCGAGAGGTTCCACCAGGAGCTTCATAGCCAGAACCATGGAGGCGCTCCAGTGAACACTCCCACCTGGCGCAAGAGCAGTCACAGCGGCTCGGGCGCTGGAGGCGGCGAGGACTGCATCGAGGTCGCCGCCCTCGGTGACTCGATCGGAGTCCGCGACAGCAAGGCCCCCAGCGGGCCTCACCTCAGCTTGGCTCGCAGAGACTTCTCCGTCCTCGTCGGCCGCATCAAGCAGGGCGACGTCTGATCGGTCATCATCGCTGGTGGCCTCGTCCGTCGGGCGGGGCCACTTGCGTCTGTGCGGTCGGCGTCCATGGGCCTTGTCGGCTGGGCTGTGGGGTGGTGGATCAGCGGCGGCGGGTTGTGCCGAAGATGCCTCGTTCTATGCGCTTGGCCATGGTCTTGCCGAACGAGGTGCCGACGCTGAGGAGGACCTCTTCGAGGAGGTTCTCCGGGCCGGAGTCCTTCTTGGCTCGGCTCCGGGACGTCGTGCTGCGGGTGCGGGTCGGGGTGGCGGGGGGTAGGGGGTCTCGGCTGGAGTCGTACGGGGGCAGGTCCAGGGGTGGGTAGGGGGTGGCGGGCTGCTCGGGCGTGGGCGGGGCGGGCTCTGGGGGCGGCGGGGTCAGGCGGGCGGTGAGCATCTCGTAGGCGGACTCGCGGTCGATGGTCTGGCCGTATTTGGGGAGGAGCTGGGAGGCGGAGATGATCTGCTGCACCAGGGCCGGGTCGGACGGGGCCATGAGGGACTGGGGCGGGCGGATGCGGGTCCAGGCGACCGGGGTGGGGGCGCCCTTCTCGGACAGGACGGTGACGACGGCCTCTCCGGTGCCGACCTGGGTGAGGACCTCCTCCAGGTCGTAGGAGGAGTAGGGGAACGTGGTGGCGGTGGCCTTGAGGGCCTTGGCGTCCTTGGGGGTGAAGGCGCGCAGGGCGTGCTGGACGCGGGCGCCGAGCTGGGCGAGCACGTCTTCGGGGACGTCCTTGGGCGTCTGGGTCACGAAGAAGACGCCGACGCCCTTGGAACGGATCAGGCGGACGGTCTGGGTCACCGATTCGAGGAAGGCCTTGGAGGCCTCCTTGAAGAGCAGGTGCGCCTCGTCGAAGAAGAAGACCAGCTTGGGCTTGTCGAGGTCGCCGACCTCGGGCAGGTCTTCGAACAGCTCGGCCAGCAGCCACATCAGGAACGTGGAGAAGAGGGCCGGGCGGTCCTGGAGGCGGGGCAGCTCCAGGATGGAGACGACGCCGCGGCCGTCGGTGGTGGTCGTGCGGAGGAGGTCGGCCGGGTCGAACTCGGGCTCGCCGAAGAAGCGGTCCGCGCCCTGGGCCTCGAGGTTGATCAGCTCGCGCAGGATGACGCCCGCCGTGGGCTTGGCCAGGCCGCCCAGGCTCTTGAGCGCCTCGGCTCCCTCGGGGCTGGTCAGGAAGTGCACGACCGAGCGCAGGTCCTTGAGGTCGAGGAGGGGCAGCCCTGCGGTGTCGGCGTAGTGGAAGACCAGGCCGAGGGACGACTCCTGGGTCGCGTTGAGACCCAGCACCTTGGCGAGCAGGGTGGGGCCGAAGTCGGTGATGGTGGCGCGGATCGGGATGCCGTCGCCCTCGCCGCCGAGGGTGTAGATCTCGGCGGGGCAGGCGGTGGGCTGCCAGGCGGCGCCGACCGAGGCGGCTCGTTCGGCGATCTTGTCGTTGGCGGCGGCCGGTGAGGCCATGCCGGTGAGGTCGCCCTTGATGTCGGCGAGGAAGACGGGCACGCCCTGCGCCGACAGCTGCTCGGCCATGACCTGGAGGGTGACGGTCTTGCCGGTGCCGGTCGCGCCCGCCACCAGGCCGTGCCGGTTGAGCATGCGCAGCGGGATGCGGACCTTGGCGCCGGGGACGCCCTGGCCGTCCACGACGAGGGCGCCCAGCTCCAGCGCCGGGCCGTCGAACGTGTAGCCGCTGGTCACCGTGGTGACGATGTCGTCCATGCCTGCCCCCCGATGAGGTCAGCCGGCCGGGCAGGCGGCGAACATCTCACGAAGCGCCGCGCGTTCCGGGTCGGTGACCGTCAAGCCGTACCGTTTCTTGATCCCTACCCATCGCGTGGCGTAACCGCACCAGTACGCCTGGCGCGGACGCCACTGGTCAGGGGCTTTGCTGCTCTTGTCCTGGTTGGCCCGCTTGTCGACGGCCAGCATGTTGTCGATGTCGTTGGCGAACCGCACACGCTGGTCGAACGGCCAGCGGGAGGCGCCGGACCGCCAGGCCGCGCCCAGGGCGACGATGTGGTCGATCTCGATCTGGGACGGCGCGTAGCGCGAGTAGGGACGGGCCGCACCGGTGTAGGGGTCGGTGAGCGTGCCCTCGAAGATGACGCAGCGGTTGCGGTCGCCCGCCCGCACCCCGGCGAGGTCGCGCCGCAGCACCTCGTCACGGGCCTCGCAGCCGCCCTCGATCTTGGGGTGGCGCCCCTCCCCCGACCAGCCGGGGCCGAACGCGTCGCGCTGATAACGCTCGGAGTCGCGGTTGCGGGCGACGGTGAGGCTCTCCAACTCGCTCTTCGCCGCGGCGGCCGAGGGCGGGAACGGGCCGTCGCGTTCGGCCGGGGGCGCCGTCATGGGGGCGGAGGGCGTGATGGACGGTGGCGCGGTGAGGGTGGCGGAGGCCGCCGTGGAGGGGCCGGCCGAGGAGAGCACGCCGCGCACGGGATCGGGTGCCGAGGCCCACCGGTCCAGCGCGCGCAGGCCCAGCCAGGACGCGACCAGGACCAGGCCCACGAGCACGGCGTTGCGCGCCAGGCGCGGCCGTGCACGGGGCGTCGGGTCATGGTCACCTTGAGTCACAACGCCGAGCTTAGGGTGCGGCTCCGACAGAACGAGCTAAGGGGTCAGGCCGGCTGCGCGGCCCTGGCCTGGGCGGGCTCCGGCCGGGCGGTGACCAGGGGGCCGCGGTCGCGGGTGGCGAGGACGACGCGGAGGGCCGCGATCCACATGATCGCCGAGCCGAGCATGTGCAGGACCACCAGCGTTGCGGGGGCCCCGGTGAAGTACTGGATGTAGCCGATCACGCCCTGGGAGAGCTCCAGCACGAACAGCTCCATGGCCCGGCGCCGCAAGGCCGAGGGGGCGCCGGTGCGCTGGAGGACGACCAGCAGCACCACGGTGAGACCGACGGTCAGCCAGGCGAACGCGCTGTGCACGCGGGCGACGTCCTCGATGTTGAAGCCCCAGCGCCGCGAGTCGGCGTCACCGGCGTGCGGACCGGTGCCGGTGACGACCGTGCCGGCGACCATCAGGGCCGCCGAGACGCCCACCAGAGCGAGGGTGAGGCGGCGGACGCCGCGGCCGACCAGGGCGCGCGGCGGCTCGTCGCCCTCGCCCGCGCGCACCCAGAGGGCGACGCAGAAGATCAGGAGCACCGGCGAGATCAGGAAGTGCAGGGACACCGAGGCCGGGTGCAGCTCGGTGAGCACCACGATGCCGCCGATGATCGCCTGGGCGAACACGCTGGCGGGCTGCGCCGCGGCCAGGACCACCAGGTCGCGGCGGCGCGGGCGCAGGCGCAGCGCGGCCACGAAGACGGCGACGCCGACGGCCAGCACCAGGAACGTCAGCATCCGGTTGCCGAACTCGATCGCCATGTTGACGGCCGAGTGCTCGGGGTGCGCGGTGGGCACGAGGCTGTCGCCGGTGCACTTGGGCCATTCGGGGCAGCCGAGACCCGACTTGGTGACGCGGACGGCACCGCCGGTCGCGATGATGCCGGCGTTGCCGATCACTCCGAGCAACGCCAGGAGGCGCATCGACGCGGGGGTGGGGTCCCAGACCGCTCCCCAGGCCCTGGAGAGCGGGTTGCGCGGGGAGGAGGGACCGTCGGATCGTTCAGCCACGGCATTCATCGTATGGCCGCGCCCCGGTGACCTTGACCCGACCCCGGGTCATGTGTCGCACAAGGCCCCTGACCTCGTCCGGCAAGGGCCCTGGCCTAGCCGTACGGCCGCGCGGCGACCTAGCCGTACGGGCCGCGCGGCGGGCCGGGCGGACCTGGCGGGGGCGGTGGCGGTGGCGCCGGCGGCCCTCCGGGCGCCCCCGGACCCGCGAACCCTCCGGGGCCCGCGGGCGGCGGCATGAAGCCGGACGCGCCCTGCGGCGCCCATGGCGGGGCGGCGGACCCCGGCATCCGGGGCGGAACGCGCAGGAACGCCTGCCGGGCCATGCCCATCAGCCCCAGGAGGGCGTCGCGGCGGGTGGCGAACCAGTGCGGCTCGGCCACCCCGCGTTCGGCGCGCATGTGGAGCAGGGCCAGCTCTGTGGCGGCCAGCTGGTAGTCCTGCATGGCCCGGCCGGCGGGACGGCCGCCGACCGCGCGGGCCCAGCGGCGGGCGGCGCGCCGGGACGGCAGGTTGCGGAGCATCCGCACGTCCTGCGGCGTGACCAGCCCGGTGTTCTCGTACATCGGCAGGTACGCCTCGATCCGCCGGACCGTGCTGCGGCGCTCCACCACGACGATGACCACCAGCACGATGAGGACGCAGAAGTCGAGCAGGTAGACGATGCCCAGGCCGCCCAGCCCGAACGCGGTGGCGCCGTTCCAGAGGCCGTGCAGGACCATCGCGCCGAACAGCCCGAGGAGCGGCGCGAGCACCTGCTTGCCTCGATGGGTGGCGGCGTAGGCGACGCCCAGGCCGGTCATGGACGTGAAGATCGGGTGGCTGAGCGGCGCCACCAGGCCGCGCAGGATGAAGGTGGCCTGGAGCTGCTGGGCCCCGCCCTCCTCGAACGCCCGCGTGTAGTAGGTGATGTTCTCCATCATGGCGAAGCCGAGGCCGACCATCGTGGCGTAGATGATCCCGTCGGCGAAGCCGTCGATCTCGTTGCGCCGCGTCCAGAGCAGGACGAACAGGACCGCGCCCTTGAGCGTCTCCTCCACCAGCGGCGCGCCGAAGGTCGCGCTGACGAAGTGCCCCTCGGTCTCCCCGAAGATCGGCACCGTCACGTAGAGCAGGCCGAGGGTGTTGAGGACGAGCGCGCCCAGCACCGCCACGCCGGCGCCCCACATGAACGAGAACGCCAGCGTGCGGGGCGGTTCGGGCTCCAGCCGGTCGAGCGTCAGCGCGAGCGCGATCAGCAGCGGGATCGGGATGATCGCCAACAGCACGCCGACCCAGAACCCCGCCCCGCCGAACAGCGCGTCGATGGACAGCGCGACGACCGCGCACAACGACGACACGCTCAGGCCCACGATCAGGCCGATCGGCGGCCGTCCCGGGACACGTCCTTCGAGCACCGCTTTGGGATCTACTCGCGCCATATCGCGAGCGTAACCGTCCTGTCAGCGCCGCGTCAGGGCGGGACGCCGAAGGCGGTGGTCCCGGTAGGGACTCAGAAGAGCATCGGGTCGATCGCGACGGCGGTGAACAGCAGCGCCAGGTAGACGTTCGACAGGTGGAAGAAGCGCATCGGCCGGAGGTGGACACCGGTCACGCCGGCCCGCACCGCGCGCAGCAGCCGGTGCCCTTCGAGCAGGAAGACCGCGCCGAGCACGACCGCGACCGCCCCGTACACCGGCCCCATCCCGGCGACCGGCCACAGCAGCAGCGAGCAGGCCACCGTCGCCCAGGTGTAGAGCAGGCTCTCCACGACCACCCGGCGCTCGGTCGCGACGACGGGCAGCATCGGCACCTTGGCCAGCTTGTAGTCCTCGCGGTAGCGCATCGCGAGCGTCCAGGTGTGCGGCGGGGTCCACAGGAACACCACGCCGAACATCACGAACGGGGTCCAGCCGAGGCTCTCGGTGATCGCGGCCCAGCCGATCAGCACCGGCATGCAGCCCGCGATGCCGCCCCAGACGACGTTCTGTGACGTGCGCCGCTTGAGCAGCAGCGAGTACACGAAGATGTAGAAGAGGATCGCGAAGACCGACAGCGCGGCGGCGAAGACGTTCACCGTGAGGGCGAAGCCGACGGTGGAGCCGACCGCGAGCACGATGCCGAACACCAGGGCCTCGGCGGGCGAGACCTGGGCCCGGGCCAGCGGGCGGCGGCGGGTCCGGCGCATCTTGGCGTCGATGTCGCGGTCGATGTAGCAGTTGATCGCGTTGGCGGCCCCCGCCGACATCGTGCCGAACAGCAGGGTCGCCAGCGCCAGCCCGAGCGGCGGGACCCCGCGGGCCGCCAGGAACATCACCGGCAGCGTCGTGATCAACAGAAGCTCGATGACGCGCGGCTTGGTCAGCGCGACGTAGGCGCGCACCAGCGCGCCCACCGGGCGGCGCCCGGCCACCGTGGCGGCCGCGGCCTCCGGGGGCGCGAGCGACGCCTCCGGCATCTCCTCGGTCAGCTCGACGCCGAGCTTGTTACTGAGCACCGTCACAATCGGGTCCACGTCCAATTAGGCATGATGAGGTCACGCAAGACCTCGGCGGTGCCCCCCGTGCGGGCCGCACCTCGGCTTGATGAAACTGCCGCGGCCGCTGTCGTCAACCGCGGAATCACTGTAGTCCGACCCCTCCCAGGGTCACGCACCGGGGCACCGGACGCGCCGTAAGTGACCGCAAATCACGAGCTGGAACGCCCTCGCCCGCCAGGCGGGCCCCCTGGGGGCTCACTCCCGGCTCCCCCGCGAGTTCACTCCCGCGGGGGGTTAGCGTGAGAGATCATCGGGCAAGGCTCGACATGTGCGGCACGGCCGCCCGCCGGCCCGCCGTGCACCCAGACGTCAATTGGCGTGGCCGCCGGTTCGATAGGCTCGGAGGGCATGAGCGTGATCTCCGCCGGGCCGTGGTGACAGGGCCCGTTCGTGAAGATCATCGAAACGGCCGCGACGCGGCTCGACGGGGGAAGATCGACGGGCCGGGTCACGTTGCCGTAGAAGGCGGCCGCGCCATGCGCACGCACATTTGACGACGACGAAGCTGTGGGCGTTGAAGCCGGCACAGCGGTTCGAGAGGAGCCCGGCGTTCCGTGAGCAGGGACATCAGCACGTTCGAGTGGTCCGACCTCGACCGGCGGGCGGTGGACACGGTCCGCGCGCTCGCGATGGACGCGGTGGAGGAGGCGGGTTCGGGTCACCCGGGCACCGCGATGAGCCTCGCTCCGGCGGCTTATCTGCTCTTCCAGCGCTTCCTCGAGCACGACCCGACCGACCCCGGCTGGGCCGGGCGCGACCGGTTCGTGCTGTCGTGCGGGCACTCCAGCCTCACCCTTTACATCCAGCTGTACCTGTCGGGTTACCCGCTGACGCTGGACGACCTCAAGGCGCTGCGCAAGTGGGACAGCCTCACCCCCGGTCACCCCGAGCACGGGCACACCGCGGGCGTGGAGACCACCACGGGCCCGCTGGGCCAGGGCGTCGCCAACGCGGTGGGCATGGCGATGGCGGCCCGCCGCGAGCGCGGGCTGTTCGACCCGGACGCCGCGCCGGGCGAGTCTCCGTTCGACCACCACATCTGGGCCTTCGTCTCCGACGGGGACATCGAGGAGGGCATCAGCCACGAGGCGAGCGCGCTCGCCGCGCACCAGCGGCTGGGCAACCTCGTCGTCCTCTACGACGACAACCACATCTCCATCGAGGACGACACGCAGATCGCCCTGTCGGAGGACGTGCGCGCCCGCTACGAGGCCTACGGCTGGGACGTGCAGAACGTCGACTGGACGGTCAACGGCGAGTACGAGGAGAACGTCGGCAAGCTGGCCGAGGCCTACGCCGCGGCCCGCGCCGAGACGTCCCGCCCGTCGCTGATCGCGCTGCGCACGATCATCGGCTGGCCGGCGCCCAACAAGAAGAACACCGGCAAGATCCACGGCTCGGCGCTCGGCGCCGACGAGGTCGCGGCCACCAAGAAGATCCTCGGCCTCGACCCGGCCACGAGCTTCGACGTCCCCGCCGACGTCCTCGAGCACTCCCACCAGGTGATCGAGCGCGGCCGCGCCGCGCGCGCCGAGTGGGACAAGGCGTTCGCCGCCTGGCGCGAGGCCCACCCCGAGCGGGCCGCCGAGTACGACCGCATCTCCGCGCGCCGCCTGCCCGAGGGCTGGGCAGCCCGGCTGCCGGAGTTCGAGGCGGGCAAGGACCTGGCCACCCGCGCCGCATCAGGCGAGGTCCTCGGCGCGCTGGCGGGCGTGCTGCCCGAGCTGTGGGGCGGTTCGGCCGACCTGGCCGAGAGCAACAACACCACGATGAAGGGCGAGCCGTCCTTCATCCCCGAGGAGTTCCAGACCAAGGAGTTCCCGGGCGGGCCCTACGGCCGCACCCTGCACTTCGGCATCCGCGAGCACGCCATGGGCGCGATCCTCAACGGCATCGCGCTGCACGGCGGCACCCGCCCCTATGGCGGCACGTTCCTGGTCTTCAGCGACTACATGCGCCCGGCCGTGCGGCTCGCGGCGCTCATGAAGCTGCCGGTGACCTACGTCTGGACGCACGACTCGATCGGCCTGGGCGAGGACGGCCCGACCCACCAGCCGGTGGAGCACCTGTGGGCGCTGCGCGCGATCCCCGGCCTCGACGTGGTCCGCCCCGGCGACGCCAACGAGACGGCGGTGGCCTGGCGCACGATCCTGGAGCACACCGACCGCCCGGCGGGGCTGGCCCTCACCCGGCAGAAGATCCCGACGTACGAGCGCGGCGACGGCTTCGCGTCCGCCGAGGGCGTGGCCAAGGGCGGCTACGTGCTGGCCGACGCGAGCAACGGCACGCCCGAGGTGATCATCATCGCCACCGGCAGCGAGGTCCAGCTGGCCGTCGAGGCCCGCGAGACCCTCGAGGGCGAGGGCACCCCCACCCGGGTCGTCTCGATGCCGTGCGTCGAGTGGTTCGAGGAGCAGGACGACGCCTACCGGCAGCAGGTGCTGCCGCCAGCCGTCCGCGCCCGGGTCTCGGTGGAGGCCGGCATCTCCCTCGGCTGGCGCGCCTATGTCGGCGAGGCCGGGGAATCGGTCAGCCTGGAGCACTTCGGTGCCTCCGCCGACTACAAGACGTTGTTCCAGCAGTTCGGCATCACGGCGGAACGGGTCGTCGCCGCGGCGAAGGCCAGCCTGATCAAGGCCGGCGTCGCCGACGCGGGCCGCGGTCACACGACCGGCAACTGACCGCCGACCCCCGGACTCGATGAGGAGGAAGCGATGAGCGACAACCTGAAGAAGCTCTCCGACCAGGGTGTGTCGATCTGGCTCGACGACATCAGCCGTGAGCGGCTGCGCACCGGCGACCTCGAGAAGCTCGTCAAGGAGAAGTACGTGGTGGGGGTCACCTCCAACCCCACGATCTTCGCCAAGGCGCTGAGCAAGGGCGACGCCTACGACGAGCAGGTGAAGGACCTGGCGGTGCGCGGGGTGACCGTCGAGGAGGCCTCCCGCGCGATCACCACCTACGACATCCGGTGGGGCTGCGACGTGCTGCGCGGCGTCTACGACCGCACCGACGGCCTCGACGGCCGGGTGTCGATCGAGGTCGACCCGCGGCTGGCCCGCCGGACCGCCGAGACGATCGCCGAGGCCAGGGCGCTGTGGTGGATGGTCGACCGGCCCAACCTGTTCATCAAGATCCCGGCGACCGAGGAGGGCCTGCCGGCGATCACGGCGGCGCTCGCCGAGGGCATCAGCGTCAACGTGACGCTGATCTTCTCGCTGGAGCGGTACGGGAAGGTCATCGACGCCTTCTTCGCGGGCCTCGAGCAGGCGCGCGAGAACGGCCACGACATCTCCTCGATCACCTCGGTGGCCTCGTTCTTCGTGTCCCGGGTCGACACCGAGATCGACAAGCGCCTCGACAAGATCGGCTCGGACGAGGCCAAGGGGCTGCGCTCCAAGGCGGGCCTGGCCAACGCCCGGCTGGCCTACGCGCTGTACGAGGAGAAGTTCGCCACCGACCGGTGGAAGGCCCTCAAGGACGCCGGGGCCCGCCCCCAGCGCCCGCTGTGGGCGTCCACCGGCGTGAAGGACCCCGACCTGCCCGCCACCCTCTACGTCGACGGGCTCGTCGCGCCCGGCACCGTCAACACGATGCCGGAGGCGACGCTCGACGCGACGGCCGAGCAGAGCGACGTCACGGGCGACACGATCACGACGGGGTACGACGGCGCCCGCGCCCACATGGCGGCCCTCAAGTCAGTGGGCGTCGACTACGACGACGTGGTCAAGGTCCTGGAGGACGAGGGCGTCGACAAGTTCGAGGTCTCCTGGAAGGAACTCCTCGGGACCATCCAGAGCGAGCTCGAGGCCAAGGGGTCCAAGGCGTGACCTCGGTGGTGACCGCCGGCGGGGTGTCGGTCACCATCCGGGGCGCCGTCGTCGACGAGAGCGAGACGGTCCTCGACCGTCTCGTCTCCGACGGCGTCCCGGGTTCCCTCGCGTCCGGCCATGCCGGGCTCTGGGGGCCGGACACGCGCGAGCGGGCCCGGCGGTCGCTGGGCTGGCTGGATCTGCCGGAACGTTCGCGCGCCCTGATGGGCCCCCTGGCCGAGCTGGCGGGCGAGGCGCGCGGGGCGGGGCTCGACCGCGTCGTGCTCGCCGGCATGGGCGGCTCGGCGTTCGCGGCCGAGGCCGTCGCGCGCTCGGGGGGCGCGGAGCTGACCGTGCTCGACACCACCGACCCGCACCAGGTGGGCGCCGCGCTCGGCGACCGGCTGGACCGCACGCTGGTGGTGGTGTCGAGCAAGAGCGGCTCGACCGTCGAGACCGACGCGCTGCGGCGGGTCTTCGAGGGCGCGTTCGCCGCCGCGGGGATCGGCGGCGACGACCTGAAGCGCCGCTTCGTGGCCGTCACCGATCCCGGCTCGCCGCTGGAGGCCCTGGCCGCCGAGCGCGGTCACCGGGTCGTCCCGGCCGACACCGACGTGCCCGGCCGTTTCGGCGCGCTGTCGGCGTCCGGGCTGGTGCCCGCGGCGCTGGCGGGCGTGGACGTGGCGCGGCTGCTGGACGAGGCGTCCGCGCTGGCGCCGCGGCTGCAGCAGCCCTACGACAACCCGGCGCTGGCCCTGGGGGCGGTGCTGGGCGGCTCGGCGCTGACCGGCCGCGACAAGCTGGTCGTCGCCGACCACGGCTCGGGCCTGGTGGCGTTCGGCGACTGGCTGGAGGCGCTCCTCTGCGAGTCCGCGGGCAAGGGCGGCAGGGGCCTGCTGCCGGTCCTGGTCGAGAGCGTGGTGGCGCCCGGTTTCGACCTGACCCCCGACATGCGCCGCGTCGTGCTGGGCAGCCGCCCGGACGAGCCCGGCGCGGGCCGCGAGGCGGGGCTGAGCGTCTCGGGCCCGCTCGGGGCCCAGTTCCTGCTGTGGGAGTACGCGACGGCGGTCGCGTGCCGGGTCCTCGGCGTCAACCCGTTCGACATTCCCGACGTCGGGGAGTCGGAGGCCAACGCCGCCGCGCTGCTGAGGGCCGAGGAGGGCACCGCCCCCACCGTGATCCACACCGCTCCCACGCTGGTGTCGGGCGCCGTGGAGGTGCACTGCCGCGAGGAGCTGCTGAAGGGCGTCAAGGACCTCCCGGACGCGTTCGACCGCATCCTGTCGGGGGTCGCCGACCGCGGCTACCTCGCGGTGATGGCCTATCTCGACCGGGTGGGCGACGCCTCGGCGGCCGGGCTGCGGTCGCTGCTGGCCGCGCGCGGCGGGCGGCTCCGCAAGCAGGCCGTCCCGGTCACGTTCGGCTGGGGGCCGCGCGTCCTGCACTCGACCGCGCAGTACCACAAGGGCGGTCCGCAGAACGGATCGTTCCTGCAGATCACCGGGGCGGTCAGGAACGACGTCGAGGTGCCGGGCAGGCCCTACACGCTGGGGCAGCTCCAGCTGGCCCAGGCGTTCGGCGACCTGCGGGTGCTGCGCTCGATGGGTCGCCCCGCCTTCCGCGTCCACCTGCGCGACCGCGAGGAGGGTCTCGCACAGCTGACCAAGGTGCTCACCGCCTGACCCGCGGTCGTGCACCCGTTCACCAATCGTCATCCATAAGATCGGCGTTTTGGTGGCTGTTGCCCGTTCCCTCCTGAAACGATGGGGGCTCAGGAGGAATGGTGTCCGGATTCGACGTACTGACCCGCGGCGAGGCCCTCGACGCGGCGCTGCAGGCTCGTGACTACCTCGTGAGCTGCGGCGTCCCCGGCGCGCTGGCCGCCAAGGACCCCCGGCTCTGGGGGCGGCGCGCGGTGGACCACAGCCGGCTGGGCTGGCTGGACCTGCCGTTCGCCTCGCACGGCCTGCTCAACCAGATCGAGGGCCTGGTCGCCGAGGCGCGCTACTCGGGGCTCGACCACGTCGTGCTGATCGGGATCGGCGCGGAGACGATGGCCGCGCAGGCCGTCGTCGAGGCCCACTCCCCCGCCGCGGCGCGACAGCCGGCCGCGGCCGGGGCGCCGGGCACGCCGCCGCCGGACGACTCCGGATACCCGGGAGCCGCGGGGGCCCGCGACACCGAACGTTCCGGCGAGCTGACCGTCCTCGACGGCTCCGACACCGCCGCGCTCTCGTTCGCCCTCGAACGGCTCGACCGCACCCTCGTCGTGCTCTCCAGCAAGGCGGGCGTCTCGCTGGAGGGCGACGCCTACCGGCGCATCTTCTCCACCGCGTTCCGCGAGCACGGCCTGTCCGAACGCGAGATCGCCGGGCGGTTCCTCGTCATCACCGACCACGGCAGCCCCCTCCACGACTTCGCGCGCCAGTGCGGCTACCGGGTCGGGCTCACCGACCCCTACCTGCCCGGGCACTTCGGCGCCCTGTCGGCGTACGGGCTGGTCCCCTCGGTCCTGGCCGGCGCGGACGTCGGCCGGCTGCTCGACGAGGCCGCGGCGGTCGTGCCGTCACTCGCCCGCGACAACGAGAACCCGGGCCTGCTGCTCGGCGCGGTCCTGGGCGGCTGCGCGCAGCAGAACCCGCAGGGCACCGCGCGCGACAAGGTCGTGGTCCGCGAGCCGGGCGGCCCGGGCGCGCTCAGCGCCTGGATCTCCCAGATCCTGGCGGTCGGCACGGGCAAGCAGGGCCGCGGCGTGCTCGCGTTCGAGACTCCCGGCAACCCGGGCGACCGGCCCGACGTGCACGCGGTCGCGCTCAACCCGGCCGCCGGCTCCGGCACCGACGCCGACACCTCGCTGTGGGCTCCGCTCGGCGGGCAGTTCCTCATCTGGGAGTACGCCACCGCCGTGGCGGGCTGGCTGCTCGGCGTCAACCCGTTCGAGCCGGGCGGCCCGGTGGTCCAGGACGCCGAGGACGACGCGGCGACCATCCTGCGGGCGGCGGGCGCGGGCCCGCTGCTCACCGGCTCCGCGACGTTCGTCGACGGCGACATCGAGGTGCACACCGACCTCGCCCACACCGGCGCCGCCGACCTGTCCTCGGCGCTGGGCGACCTGCTGAGCCGCATCCCGGCCGACGGCTACCTGTCGGTGGTCACCTACCTGTCCGGCGACTTCTCCGGCCGCTACCTGGCGCCCGCGCTGGCCCGCCGCACCGGGCGGCCGGTCTCCTACGGCCCCGGGCCCGGCTACCTGCACGCGACCGGCCCCATCCACAAGGAGGGGCCGGGCAACGGCGCGTTCCTGATCATCACCGGGGAGCCGGGCACCGACCATCCCGTGCCGGGCCGCCCGTACACCCTCGGCAAGCTCCAGCTCGCCCGCGCGGTGGCCGAGGTGCGCGCGCTGCGCCAGCGCGGCATGCCCGTCCTGCGGCTGCACCTGCGCAACCCCGTCGAATCCGCCGGACGGCTCGCCGAGGCGGCCCGCGCCACGTGAACAGCGACCGGATCCGGCCGTGACCAGTTACACCGCGGTCGTCTCAGGCGACACGACCGTCACCGCCCGCGGGCCGGTGCGGGAGGCCGCCGAACGCATGCTGGGCAGGCTCTGGATCGACCAGGTGCCGGTCCGGCTCGCCTCGGAGGACCCCTCGCTCTGGCCGTCCGGGGCGGCGGCCGACGACGATGGCCGCACGTTGTGCTGGCCCGGCCAGCCCGGCCCGTCCAGGGCGCTCCTGCCGCGGCTGGACGAGCTGCGCGAGCGGGCGCGCGCGCAGGGGCTCACCGAGCTGGCGCTGCTCGGCCGCGGCGCCCCCGCCAGGGCCGCCGAGCTCATCGTCCGCAACTCGGCGGCGGGCCGGCCGCTGACGGTGCTGGAGAACGCGGAGCCGGGCCCGGTCGTCCGGCTCGGCGCCGACCACGAGCGGCTGCGGCGCACGATGGTCGTGGTGAGCGGCGACGACACCACCTCCGACACGCTGCGCCGGATCTTCGTGCGGATGTTCCAGGATCTGAACCTGTCGCCCGCGCAGATCGCCCGGCGGTTCGTCACCGTCGCCGCGCCGGCCGACGCCTCGGCCAAGCGCGCGGACGAGGCGGGCCACCCGCTGATCGAGGCCCCGGCGCGGACGGCCTTCGGCGTGCTGTCCCCCTACGCCCTCGTCCCCGCCGCGCTGGCGGGCACCGACGTCGCCGCCCTGCTCGACCACGCCGCGACCGTGCTGCCCTCCCTCACCAGGCCCGAGCACAACCCGGGCCTGGTGCTGGGGGCCATCCTGGGCGGCGCCGCCCGCGCGGGCCGCACGACGGTGGTGCTGGGCGACTATCCCGCGTCGCTCCCGGGGCTGGCCGACTGGGTCGCGGTGCTGCTCGCCGAGGCGACCGGCGGGCGGCTGCTGCCGCTCGTCCAGCACGGCGGCCTGCCCGTCGTGCCGTCCGACGACGTGTTCCTGGTGACGCTGGACGGCCGTCCCCGGCAGGACGACGCGACCGTCACCGCTCCCCCGTCCGCGCAGCTGGTGGTCTGGGAGTACGCGGCTGCGGTGGCCGCGCACCTGCTCGGCGTCGACCCGCTCGCCGGGCCGCCGGCGCCCGCGGAGGGCTCCCCGCGACCGGAGCCGGCGCCGCCGGTGCTGGTCGTCGGCGATCCGGGGCGCGCCGTGGAGGTGCACACCGCCGATCCGGCGGTCGCGGCCGCCACCGGCCTGGACGGCGTGTTCGACGCGCTGGCCGGCCGCGTCGACGAGGACGGGCACCTGGCCGTCGTCGCGCATCTCGACCCCGACCCGGTACGCGGGCAGGGCACGCAGGTCCGGCGGCTGGCGGCGCTGCTGGCCTCCCGCTGTGCCCGCCCCGTGACGATCAGCTGGGGTTCCCGTTACCCGGCAATCGGGAATGATCGTCGGGAGAGGGGCGTATACCTGGTGTTGACCGGGAACGTCGTTCACGACGTGCCCGTACCGGACCGGCATTACCGGTTGGGCCGGCTCCAGCTCGCGCAGGCTCTCGGGGAGGCGCGTGCGGCGAGGAGCGGGGGCCGTCCGGTGGTCCGGCTGCATCTGCAGAATCGCTGGGCGGGACTCGCCCGGCTGCTCGAATCCGCCCGAGGAGAGGCATGAGGTCGGCACGACCACCGACATCCAGAGATATGCCGTTCACAGATATGCCAGAAGAGGGGGCCGTCACGTGAGCACCACATCCAACCCGCTCAGGGATCCGCGGGACAAGCGGCTGCCCCGGGTGGCCGGGCCCTGTGTGCTCGTGTTGTTCGGAGTCACCGGGGACCTGTCGCGCAAGAAGCTGCTGCCGGCCATCTACGACCTGGCCAACCGGGGGCTGCTGCCGCCGGGTTTCTCGCTGGTCGGCTTCGCCCGCCGTGACTGGGACCACCAGGACTTCCGGCAGATCGCCTACGAGTCGGTCAAGGAGCACGCCCGCACCCCCTTCCGCGAGGAGGTCTGGAAGCACCTGTCGGAGGGCATGCACTTCGTCCCCGGCGAGTTCAGCGACCCGGGCGCGTTCGACGCGCTCGCGATGGCGGTCAAGGAGCTCGACCAGACCCGCGGGACCGGCGGCAACTACGCGTTCTACCTGTCCATCCCGCCGAAGTTCTTCCCCCAGGTGGTCGAGCAGCTCCAGCGCAGCGGCCTGGCCGAGCACGACGACGACTCGGCCTGGCGGCGGGTGGTCATCGAGAAGCCGTTCGGCCACGACCTGACGAGCGCCAAGGAGCTCAACGACACGGTGCACCGCGTCTTCCCCGAGGAGTCGATCTTCCGGATCGACCACTACCTCGGCAAGGAGACCGTGCAGAACATCCTGGCGCTGCGGTTCGCCAACACGATGTTCGAGCCGATCTGGAACCGCTCCTTCGTCGACCACGTGCAGATCACCATGGCCGAGGACATCGGCATCGGCGGCCGCGCGGGCTACTACGACGGCATCGGCGCGGCCCGTGACGTCATCCAGAACCACCTGCTCCAGCTGCTGGCGCTGACCGCGATGGAGGAGCCCACCTCGTTCAGCGCGGAGGCGGTCCGGGCCGAGAAGGCCAAGATCCTGTCCTCGGTGCGGGTGGCGGACGACCCGGCCCAGGCCACCGCGCGCGGGCAGTACGCGGCGGGCTGGCAGGGCGGCGTGGCGGTGAAGGGCTATCTGAACGAGGACGGCATCCCCCCGGACTCGCGCACCGAGACGTACGCGGCCATCAAGCTGGAGATCGACAACCGCCGCTGGGCGGGCGTGCCGTTCTACATGCGCACCGGCAAGCGGCTCAGCCGCCGGGTGACCGAGGTCGCGATGATCTTCCAGGCGGCGCCGCACCTGCCGTTCTCGCAGACCGACACCGAGGAGCTCGGCGAGAACGCCCTGGTCATGCGGGTGCAGCCGGACGAGGGCATCACCGTGCGGTTCGGCTCCAAGGTGCCCGGCACCTCGATGGAGATCCGCGACGTCAACATGGACTTCGCCTACGGCGAGTCGTTCACCGAGTCCTCCCCCGAGGCCTACGAGCGGCTGCTGCTCGACGTGCTCATCGGCGACCCGCCGCTGTTCCCGCGGCAGGAGGAGGTCGAGCTCTCCTGGCAGATCCTCGACCCGGTGACCGAGTACTGGGCGTCCCAGCCCAAGCTCGACCAGTACAAGTCGGGCGGCTACGGACCGCGCAGCGCGGACGAGCTCATGGCCCGCGACGGACGCGCTTGGAGGCGACTCTGAGATGAACATCGATCTCACCGACACCAGCACCCGCCGGATCCAGGAGGCGCTGACGCAGGCCCGGCACCTGATGGGCGGCCCGGCCGTCGGCATGGTGCTGACGCTCATCATCGTGACCGACGAGTCCGCGCAGTACGACGCGGTCCGGGCCGGCACCGAGGCGTCCCGCGAGCACCCGTGCCGCGTCCTGACGGTCATCTCCCGGGAGGCGCGCGGCAGCAGCTCGCGGCTCGACGCGGAGATCCGGATGGGCGAGACCGGCCCCGGCGAGACCGTGCTGCTGCGCATGTACGGGCCGCTGGCCGAGCACTCCGACTCGGTGGTCGTCCCGCTGCTGATGCCCGACACGCCCGTGGTGACCTGGTGGCCCGGCGGCAAGGTGCCCAAGGTGCCCGCCGACGACCCGCTGGGCGCGCTGGCCCAGCGGCGGGTGACCGACGCCTACGCCGCCCGCGACCGGCTCGGCACGCTGGCCAAGCTGGCCGAGGGGTACCAGCCGGGCGACACCGACTTCTCGTGGACGCGGCTGACGCCGTGGCGGTCGCTGCTGGCCGCCGCGCTCGACCAGGACCACGACGAGATCACCGGGGGCGAGGTCTCGGCCGAGCCCGACAGCCCGAGCGCCGAGCTGCTGGCGGCCTGGTTGTCGATCCGGCTCGGCGTCCCGATCAGCCGGGTGGTCTCCGACGGCCCGGGCATCACCGGTGCCACGCTGACCACCAGGAGCGGCGACCTGGTGGTCTCGCGGCCGGACGGCCGGGTGGCGACGTTGTCGCGCCCCGACCAGCCGGACCGGCAGGTGGCGCTGCAGCGCCGAGGCATGTCGGAGCTGCTGGCCGAGGAGCTGCGGCGGCTCGACCCCGACGAGCCCTACCAGGAGGCGTCGGCCAAGTTCGCCAAGGACCTGGCGGCCGGGGACGGCTCCGCCGCCAAGGACAAGAAGACCAGGGCGGCGGCCCAGGACAAGACGGCCGTGCCCAAGTCGGCCAAGCCCAAGAACGGCGCGGAGGGGACGGGCGGATGACCACCCCGACCGTCCTGATCCACCGGGACCAGAAGCTGCTGGCCCAGGCGGTGGCGGCGCGGCTGGTCACGCGGATCGTCGACGTCCAGGCCGCCCGGGACGGCGCCTCCGTCGTCCTGACGGGCGGCGGCGTCGGCACCGCGGTGCTCGCCGAGCTCGCCGCCACCGGCGCGCGCGACGCGATCGACTGGCGGCGGCTGGACGTGTGGTGGGGCGACGAACGGTTCCTGCCCAGCGGCGACCCCGAGCGCAACGAGACCGGTGCCCGCCAGGCGCTGCTCGACCACGTCGGCCTCGACCCGGCGCGGGTGCACGCCATGCCCGCCACCGACGGCCCCGACGGCGACGACCCGGAGGCCGCGGCCGAACGGTACGCGGCCGAGCTGCGGGCCGCCGCCCGGCCCGAGGACCACGGCCCGGTGCCGTCGTTCGACATCCTGATGCTGGGCGTCGGGCCCGACGCGCACGTGGCGTCGCTGTTCCCGGAGATGCCGGCGGTCTACGACGAGCGTCCGGCGATGGCGGTGCGGGGCGCGCCCAAGCCACCGCCCACCCGGATCTCGCTGGGCTTCAAGGCGATCAACGCCGCCCGCGAGGTCTGGATCCTCGCGGCCGGCGAGGGGAAGGCGCGGGCGGTCCGGATGGGCCTGTCGAGGGAGGCCGGGCCGGTGCAGGTGCCGGTCGCGGGCGTGCGGGGCCGCCAGGCCACCCTGTTCCTGCTCGACCGGGCGGCCGCGTCGCAGCTGCCGCCGGGGATCGAGCGCATCGCCTCCCCCTGAGGGCCGCGGATGTTGTTCCCCAAGCACACGTGGGCGGGCCTCGCCGACGGGACGATCACCTTGGCGTTCCGGCGGTGGGCACGCCCGCGCGTGCGCGCCGGCACCCGGCTGCGCACGGCGGCCGGCGTGGTCGCGGTGGAGGACGTGCGCACGGTCGATGCCGCGTCGATCACCGAGGACGAGGCGCGGCGCGCCGGGCACGCGTCGCTGGAGGAACTGCTCGCCTTCCTGGCCGCACGCTCCGACGGCGAAGTGCACCGCGTCCTGCTGCGTTTCGAGGGCGCCGACCCGCGCGAGGCGCTGCGCGAGCGCGCGGATCCGGACGCCGGCGAGCTCGCGGCGGTGCTGGCGCGGCTCGAACGGTTCGACCGCGCGTCCCGGCGCGGCCCGTGGACGGCGGCGGTGTTGCGCCTGATCGCCGACAACCCCGGGGTGCGGGCGCCCGACCTGGCGGGACGCCGCGGCGTCGAGACGGCGCCGTTCAAGGCCGACGTGCGCAAGCTGAAGGAGCTCGGGCTGACCGAGAGCCTCCCGGTCGGCTACGAGATCTCACCGCGCGGCCGCACCGTGCTCGCCGCCCTCGAGTCGGGCGCCTGAGCGAGCACTCGACCCAGGGCGTGTCTCGAAGTCGACTGCCCCAGGGCTCAGCGGACACCGCGCGGCATGCGGCGGCCGCCGCCCTTGCGCTGCCTGGACGGGCGTCCGGGCGTGAAAACCGGGACGCCCCAGGACAGGCTCATGCTCTCCCCGACGGGCACCTGGGCCCAGCGCTCGGCGGCGGTGCGCAGCCCGGCGACGGCCCGCTCGATGTCACCGGCGGTGACCGGCAGCGGCTCGGTGCTCACGATCCCCTGCATGGCGCGCATGGCCGCCAGCGCCCGCTCGGCGCCGTGGCCCTCCTCGACCGCGTCGTGGACGGCGCCGGCCACGGCCTCGGAGACGCCGATCCACGCCCCGTTGGCCTTGAGGATCTCCTTGGAACGTTCGGCCGCGTGCGGCCGCCGCCGTCCCTCGAGAACCGTCATGTTGGTGAACATCGCGCCCGCCGCGACGCTCCCCCAGAAGCCGCGGTCGAGCTCGAACTCGCGTTCGGCGATGAAGTGGGCGAGGTCGTGCGGGACCGGGCTGGTGCGGTCGTAACCCGGCACCCGCACGGTCACGCCGTCGTCCCGTGCGGCGGTGCTGAAGTAGACGTTGCCCGCCGTCCGGTGAAAGGTGACCTGCATGATCCCACCATCGTCGACACCGGGCGGCGCGGGCAATCGGTTTTCCTTGACCTTCCCCGAATGCCGGGCCGGAGCATGACGCGCCGCCGAGGACATACCCTGTCGGACGGGGACATCCCCGTGCCGGACACCGGCGGACGCTGAGGAGGGTCAGAGGTGCTCAAGGGTCGGGCCGCAGCGGCGGGAACGGTGATGATGACCGTGGTGGTGATCGCCGCCTCCGCGTGCTCGGGTGACGATGGCGGCACGTCCGGCGGCGATTCCGGCGGCGGGAAGGCCCCGGCGGTCAACCTGGCGATCACCCCGGCGACCGGCGCCAAGCAGGTCGCGCCCGACCAGCCGGTCACGGTCAAGGCCGACAAGGGCAAGCTGACCGAGGTGACCCTCGCCGACGCCAAGGGCCGCAAGGCCGCCGGCAGGCTCGCGGCGGACGGCCTGTCGTGGAAGTCGGACTGGACGCTGCGCCCGTCGACCACCTACACCGTGACGGCCAAGGGCACCGACGACGGCAAGGCGGCGACGGCCACCTCCACGTTCACCACGCTGACGCCGCGCAAGAAGCTCGAGAGCGGGATGGCGCCGCTGGAGGGCGAGAAGGTCGGCGTCGGCATGCCGGTCCAGCTGCTGCTCACCCAGCCGGTCTCCACCAAGGAGGGCCGGCAGGCGGTCGAACGTTCGCTCGAGGTGAAGATGTCCAAGCCGGTGGAGGGCGCCTGGCACTGGATCAGTGACAAGGAGGTCGACTTCCGGCCTCGCGAGTACTGGCCGGCGAACTCCAAGGTCCAGGTCGTCGCGCACCTGGCGGGCGTCAAGGCGGGCAACGGGATGTACGGGGTGAAGGACCGCACGCTCAGCTTCACCGTCGGGCCCAGGCACTACACGAAGATCAACGCGAAGACGCACCGGGCGACCGTGACCGACGGCGACGAGACCGTGCGCTCGATGAAGGTCAGCCTCGGCAAGCCCGGCGACGACAGCTACACCGGCGTCATGATCGCGCAGGAGAAGCAGGCGCACATGGTCATGGACTCCTCCACCACCGGCAACCCCGGCGATTACCGCACCCCGACGGACTGGAACGTCCGCATGACCTACAGCGGCACGTTCGTGCACTCGGCGCCCTGGTCGACCGGCTCGCAGGGCAGCGCCAACGTCAGCCACGGCTGTGTCAACGCCTCGCCGTCGGACGCCAAGTGGTTCTACAACTTCACGCAGCGCGGCGACGTCATCGAGGTCACCGGCACCACCCGCAAGCTGAAGTTCGGCAACGGGCCGACACCGTGGGCGATCTCGTGGAGCGGCTGGCTCCAGGGCAGCGCCCTGGGGGCGCCGGTCACGGGCCGGCCGCTCACGTGAGACCTCTCCCCTAGGCGTCACAGGTGACGTAGGCGCCACAGGTGACGTCGCGGGCGGGCGGCACACCGGTCGCCAGGTAGCCGTTCACCCGGTCGTCGACGCACGCGTTGCCGTACGAGGCCTGGTAGGGGGCGTGCACGAACGCCCGCAGCGTCACCAGCCGCGAGCCCGGCAGCAGCCGCGACTCGCCGCCCGGGCGCCGGCGCCATCGACCAAAGTCGATCCCGCATCGACCTGCGGTCACTGCCGCGGCGCCCGCCGCCCTATACCGTTGACCAGGTGGAACTGCGGCGGACCAGGCGCGAGTGGGCCACCGACGCCGCCGTCACCGTCGTGGCGGCGGTGGTGGGCCTGCTCATGCTCGGCGCCTCCATGAGCAGTTTCGAGGAGGGCAAGCAGGCCTACCTCGTCAACGACCTCGTGGTCGGTGCCGTGGCGTGCGGCCTGCTCCTGCTCCTGCGCCGCACCTGGCCGGTCGGCCTGGCGGTGGTGCTGATGATCACTCAGATCTTCGCGTCGACGGCGTACGGCCCGGCCGCCCTCGCGGTGTTCACGGTCGCGGTGAACCGGTCCTGGCTGGTGACCGCCGCCGTCGCCGCGGCCAACCTCGGCGTCATCACCGTCGTCTTCAGCCTCGTCCCGCTCGACCCGACGGAGTACCGGGAAGGGCTGGTCACGTTCTATTCGGGGTACGCGGTGCTGGTCAGCGTCGGGCTGCTGATCCGGTCGCAACGCCTCCTCATCCGGTCGCTCAGGGAACGTGCCCGGGAGGCCGAGGAGGGCCAGCGGCTGCGCGTCGAGGAGGCCCGGCTGCTGGAACGCGAACGCATCGCCCGCGAGATGCACGACGTCCTCGCGCACCGGATCTCGCTGCTCTCGGTGCACGCCGGAGCCCTGGAGTTCAGCGCCGACGTCCCGCCCGCGCAGCGGGAGGCGGCCGGGGTCATCCGCCAGTCGGCCTACGAGGCCATGGAGGACCTGCGCGAGGTGATCGGCGTGCTCCGCGGCGACGGCGAGCTCACCACCGAGGCCCGCGCGCCCGGCGAGCGCGACCGGCCGCAGCCCACGCTGACCGACCTGCCCGCGCTGATCGACCAGTCGCGCGAGGCGGGCGCGCACGTCACGCTGGACGCCCGGATCGCCGACCCCGACGCCGTCCCGGCCCGGATCGGCCGCCACGCCTACCGGGTCGTCCAGGAGGGACTGACCAACGCGCGCAAGCACGCGCCCGGCGCGCACGTCCGCGTCATCGTCGAGACGCCGCACGAGGACGAGCTGACCATCGACATCGTCAACCGGCTGCCGCCCGGTCTGCCCCCGCTCGGCCTGCCCGGCGCGGGCGCCGGGCTGGTCGGCCTCAAGGAGCGCGTCGCCCTGGTCGGCGGCACCATCGAGCACGGCCGCACGTCGGACGTGTACCGCCTTCATGTGGCCCTGCCGCTCCCCGAACGATCAGTAGAGTGAGGCAAATGGACTCGCCCATCCGCGTGCTCATCGTCGACGACGACGCCCTCGTGCGGAGGGGGCTGTCGATGATGCTGGCCGGCGCCGGAGACCTGGAGGTGGTCGCGGACGTCGGCGACGGCGCCGAGGTCGTGGCCGCGGTCAACCAGCACCACCCCGACGTGGTCCTGATGGACATCCGGATGCCGCGGATGGACGGGCTCGCGGCCACCGAGCTGCTGCGGTCCCGCACGGACCCGCCCGAGATCATCATTCTCACCACGTTCGACACCGACGACCACATCCTGCGCGCGATGCGCGCCGGAGCGGGCGGCTTCCTGCTCAAGCACACCCCGCCCCCGGAGATCATGCGGGCGATCCGGCAGGTCGCGGCCGGTGAGCCGATGATGTCGCCGGCGGTGCTGCGCCGGATGATGTCGTACGTCGCGGGCGCCGGGGTCGACCCGCGCCGGGAGCGGGCCAGGGCCCGGCTCGGCACGCTGAGCGAGGGCGAGCGCGCGGTCGCGCTGCTGGTCGGACGGGGCAGGACCAACAGCGAGATCGGCCGGGAGCTGTCGCTGAGCGTCGCGACCGTCAAGGCGTACGTCTCGCGGCTGCTGACCAAGCTGGAGCTCAACAACCGGGTGCAGATCGCGCTGCTGGTCCACGACGCGCGCGACGACCACGACGGCCGCGACGGCCGCGACGGCCGCGACGGTCCATCGGACGGGTGAGCATCGACTTTGGTCGACGGTGCTCTGGACCCCCGGCCGACGCGCGGGGCCGGCCGGCCCCGGCAGCCTGGAAGGCATGATCAGTGTTGAGAGCCTGACCAAGCGGTATCGCGAGGTCACCGCGGTCGAGGACGTCTCGTTCCGCTGTGAGCCGGGAACGGTCACCGGGTTCCTCGGCCCCAACGGGGCGGGCAAGTCCACCACGATGCGGATGATCTGCGGGCTGACCCCGCCGACCTCCGGGTCCTCGACCGTCAAGGGGGTCCCCTACCGCCGTATCAGCAACCCCGGCCGGCACGTGGGCGTGCTGCTGGACGCCGCCGCGCAGCACGCGGGCCGCACCGGCCGCGAGACGTTGTCGCTGTCCGCCCAGATCCTGGGCGTCGACCAGAGCCGCGTGGGCGAGATGCTCGAGCGCGTGCGGCTGTCCCCCAAGGCGGCCCGGCGCCGCGTCGGCGGCTACTCGCTCGGCATGCGCCAGCGCCTCGGCATCGCGCAGGCGCTACTCGGCGACCCGAGCGTGCTGATCCTGGACGAGCCCGCCAACGGCCTCGACCCCGAGGGCATCTTCTGGATGCGCTCGATGTTGCGCGACTTCGCCGACCGGGGCGGCACGGTCCTGCTCTCCTCGCACCTGCTGCTGGAGGTCGAGGCGGTCGCCGACCGTTTCGTCGTCATCGCCGGCGGCCGGATCGTCGCGCAGGGCAGCAAGCAGGAGCTGCTGACCAAGCCCGGCGGGGTCATCGTGCGCGCCCTCGACCCGGCGGCCCTCCAGGCGGCGCTGGCGCAGGCGGAGCTGACCGCGCGGCCGGACGGCCAGGGCGCGTTCGCCGTCGACGCCTCCCCCGAGCAGGTGGGACGGGCCGCCGCCGCCAACGGCGTCATCCTCCTGGAGCTGCGCCAGGCCGGCGGGGGCGGCCTGGAAGAGCTGTTCCTGTCGCTCACCAACCCGGCCGCCGCCACGGCACCCGTCCCGCAGGAGGCACTGCGATGACCACGATCACCGCGCCGGCCTCCCTGCTGGAGCCGGCCCGCCCGTCCCTCGCGCGGCTCAGCGCCGTCGAGATCCGCAAGATGGTCGACACCCGCTCCGGCCGGTGGATGCTCATCCTCATCGCGCTCACGGCGGTGGCGATGATGCCGGTCATCCTGTTCGCGGTCCCCGAGGAGGACCAGACGCTGCTGGAGTTCTTCACCGCGTCCCAGACCGGCGTCTCGTTCCTCCTGCCCGTCATCGGCATCCTCGCGGTGACGAGCGAGTGGTCCCAGCGGACGGCGCTCACCACGTTCACGCTCGTCCCGGAACGGCCCCGGGTGCTGGTGGCCAAGCTCTTCGCGGGTTCGGCGCTCGGCGCGCTGTTCGTCGCCGTGGGCCTGGTGACGGCCGTGATCTCGCGCGGGATCGGCGAGGTGACGGGCCGGTCGGACGGAAGCTGGACCCTCACGCCCGGCCGGATCGGGCTGACCCTGCTGTTCGCCGTGCTCACGCTGCTCATGGGCGCCGCGTTCGGCATGTTGTTCATGAACTCGCCGCTGGCGATCGTGATGTTCTTCGTGCTCCCCACGCTCTGGACGACGCTCGGCGAGGTGGTGTCCAAGCTCAAGGGCGCGGCGGGCTGGCTGGACACCAACCGCACGCTCCTCGCGCTCAGCGAGCCCGGCACCATCACCGGGGAGGAGTGGGCCCGCGCGGGCACCTCGCTGCTGTTGTGGCTGGTCCTCCCCCTGGTGATCGGCGTCATCCGCCTGATCAGGCGTGAGGTGAAGTAGCCCGCCGGCGCAGGAGGACCTGGACGAGGCGGACGAGCTCGGCCGCCGCGTCCGGGTCGTCGGCGCGCCGGGAGGTGAAGGGCAGCGGCCCGAGCCGTTCGAGGCGGACGTCCTCGCGCGCCAGCACGAAGACCAGGGCGAGCAGGGCGGACCTGGCGTTGCCGTCGGCGAACGGGTGGAAGAAGCAGACGTCGAGGTAGGCGCGGGCGGCCCGGGACGCGAGAGGCACCGAGCCGCCCGGGACGCGAGCGGTTATCGCGAGATCCTGCGGGCCAGGGCGGGCATGAGCTTCAGCGCGTTGCCCCGGTGGATCGCCCGGCGCATACGTTCGTCCAGCGCGGGGTCACGCTCCAGGCCCCTGGTGGTGGCGGCGACCTCGGCGGCGGTCGTCTGGGCCCAGTCCGTCCCGTACAGCAGGCGGCCCGGCCCGGCGGCGGCCAGCAGGGTCGGGGTCGCGTACGGCGAGGGCGGGGCCGCGGTGTCGTAGTAGAAGCGGCGCAGCGCCCTGCGGAAGGCCTCCGGCCGCGGGCCGCGCCCGGTCCTGCCCGCGTGCTCGATCCGCCCGCCGATGTAGGGGAGGAAGCCGCCCGCGTGGGACAGGATGACCGAGATCCGCGGGTGGCGGTCCATCGTGCCGGAGTTGACCAGGTTGAACGCCGCGCGGGTCGTGTCCAGCATGAAGTCGCCGATCCAGTCGTCCATGCCCGGCACCTCGAAGTCCTGCCCCGGCAGCGGGGCGGGATGGGTGAAGACCACCGCGCCGCGCCGGTCGAGCTCGGCGAACAGCGGGTCGAACGCCGTGTCGCCGAGGTAGCGGGCGCCGTCGTTGGTCATCAGCAGGACGCCGTCGGCGCCGAGGACGTCGAGGGCGTGGGCGGCCTCCCGCAGCGCCACGTCGACGTGCCGCAGGGGCAGGTAGGCGAAGAAGCCGAAGCGCGAGGGATGTTCGCGGACGAGGTCCGCCAGGTCCTCGTTGATGATCCGGGTGCCGGACTCGGCCACCGCCCGGTCGCGGAACGCCAGGGACGGGACGGGCGCGGACGCGACGCCCACGGCGATCCGGTTCCTCTCCATCGTCTCGATGGTCTCCGGCAGGCTCCATCGTCCCCAGCGCGGGCCGCCCTCCGGCGGCAGGAGTCCCTGCTCGACGGCCCACCGGCGCATCGCGGGCGGCACCGCGTGGTGGTGGGTGTCGATCCGGAACGGCCGCGACCCGGCGGGCATGGCCGGCATGGCCGAGGTGGTGGACGCGGCGGTCGCGCCGGACGGCACGGGTCCGAGGGCCGCCGCCGAGGTGGTCAGCGCCGCCGTCCGGAGGACCCGCCGCCTGCTGATCGTTCGCATTCGTGCTCCCTGGTCGCGAGGGCCGCCCTCAAGGAGCATATAAGAATATCTCACTTGAGACTATATTTGTCGCAACCGAACTCTGCGGGAGCGGTCTCACCCGGATCAGGTGGGGGCCGGTGGGCGGGGCCGGGTCACGGTGAGCGCATGAACCGCGTACCCGCGCTGTGGTCCGCCGCGTACGGACCGAACCGCTCGCCCGTCGTCCGCTTCCTCGCGCGCCGGGCGCTGAGGCTGCACTCCTTCGCCCGCGATCTGGCCCGGACCGACCACTACCCGTTCGCGGGCCACTGACCGGCCGCCGGCCGCACGTTCCTTCGGCCGCCGTCGAAACGATCCGGACGTAGGTTCGGGTCATGACGACGACCTTCCACGCCCTGCACCACGCCGGCGAGCCGCTGCTCCTGCCGAACGCGTGGGACTTCACCAGCGGGGCGCTGCTGGCGGACGCGGGCTTCCCTGCGGTCGGGACGACGAGCCTGGGCATCGCGGCGGCGGCGGGCAAGCCCGACGCGCGCGGCGACACCCTGGCGGAGACCACAGGGCTGGCGCGGGCCCTGGCGCGGCTGCCCGTTCCGGTGAGCGTCGACATCGAGGGCGGCTTCTCCGACCTGCCCGGCGAGGTGGCCGCGCTCGTCGCCGATCTCGCCGCGGCCGGGATCGCCGGCGTCAACATCGAGGACGGTCGGCCGGACGGCTCGCTGCGGCCGGCCGGCGAGCACGCGGCGGTGATCGAGGCCGTCAAGGCGGCGGCCCCCGAGGTGTTCCTCAACGCGCGGACCGACACGTTCTGGAACGGGCAGGGCGGGGTGCGCGAGACGATCGGCCGTGCGGACGCCTACGCCGCCGCCGGGGCGGACGGGATCTTCGTGCCCGGCGCCGCCGGGGACGAGGACGTGCGGGCGCTGGTCGAGGCGATCCCGCTCCCCCTCAACGTCCTCCATCTGCCGGGCCGGACCGAGTTCGCCCGGCTGGCCGATCTCGGGGTACGGCGGGTGAGCTGCGGCTCGCTCCTCTACCGCACGGCGCTGCGCGCGGCGGTGACCACGGCGCTCGGCATCGCGGGCGGGGAGGCCGAGCGGCCGGTCCCGGCCTACACCGACATCCAGCGCCTGCTCGTTCGTTAGCCCGGTCACCGGGCGGCGGAGGTCAGTGGCCGGTGATGGCGTCCGCCACGTGGGCCAGGACCGAGGTGCGGGGCGAGGCCGAGGCCGTCTCGCGCGCGTCGGCGCCGCGGTAGAGCGCGTACATCGCCTGGACGCCGATCCAGCGCAGCGGTTCGGGCTCCCAGCGGCGGACCCGCCGGCCCACCCACGGCAGCGCGGTGAGGTCGGTCTCCTCGCGCAGGACGAGGTCGCGCAGCGTGCGCCCGGCGAGGTTGGCTGTCGCGACGCCGTGGCCGGTGTAGCCGCCCGCGTGGCCGAGCCCGCTCGCGTGGTCGTGCGTCACGGTCGCGCACCAGTCGCGCGGCACGCCGAGAACGCCGGACCAGGCGTGATCCACCTCCCCCTCCCCCGCCACGGCGGGGAACATCGCGGTGAGCATCCGCCACAGCAGGTCGACCGTGCGCTCCTGCGTGCGCCCGTCGTCGTCGACGCGCGAGGCGTAGCGGTAGGGCCTGCCCCGCCCGCCGAACGCGATGCGCCCGTCGGCGGTGCGCTGCGCGTACATGTAGTAGTGCGCCATGTCGCCGAGCAGTTCGGCGCCGTCCCAGCCGACCCGTTTCCAGACCTCGGCGGGCAGCGGCGTCGTGACGATCATCGAGCTGTTCATCGGCAGCCAGTCGCGGTGGTGACCGCGCAGCCCCGCGGTGAAGCCCTCCGTCGCCCTGATCACGTGGTCGGCGGTGACCGTGCCGAACGGCGTCTCGGCGGCGGGGCCGCTCCGGCCGGCGCGCGGCGTGATCCGGGTGACCGGGGTCCGCTCGAAGATCTCGACGCCGAGGTCGCGGACGACCCGGGCCAGGCCGCGGACCAGCGCGGCGGGCTGGATCCGGGCGCAGTGCGGGCTCCAGACACCGCCGAGCGCGCCCTCGACGCGGACCCGCTGGGACGGGTCGAGCAGGACGAGGTCGTCCTCGGTCCAGCCCCACTCGCGGGCCTCGGCGACCAGTCCGGAGAGGCGGGCGTGCTGGGCCTCGTTGCGGGCGACGGTCAGCACGCCGCCCTTCACCACGTCGGCGTCGATGCCCTCCCGGCCCGCGACCGCGACGACCTCGTCGACGGCGGCGAACATGGCGCCCTGCAGCGCCACCGTCGCCGCGCGGCCGTGCCGGCGTGCGTACCGCTCGCGCGACCCGGCGAGCTCGCCGACCACCCAGCCGCCGTTGCGGCCGGAGGCGCCGAATCCGGCGAACTCCTTCTCCAGCACCACCACGCGCAGGTCGGGACGGGCGCGCTTGAGGTAGTAGGCGGTCCACAGGCCGGTGTAGCCGGCACCGACGACGCACACGTCGGCCGTGCGCGAACCGGGCAGGGACGGGCCCGCGCCGGGCACACCGCCCTCGTCGCGATACCAGTACGAGACCGAGCCGTTGACATGGCCGTCGGACCGCGGCGCGGAGGACACCCTCGAACTCATGCCCTCATGATGACGCAATCCGTGGCAATTGGCAGCAACAGCTACTGAATCAGTTGTGTAGCGTCAATCATGTGTCGTGATCCGTGCCAGCCGGGCCGTTCGGCGAGATAGTGGCCGGGGTCGCCGCCGGGCCGCCGCCGCATGCCGAGGCGTTCGGCCAGCTCGGCGGAGGCGGGGTTGGCCTCGTCGATCTCGGCGGTCACCCGGCGCAGGTGCAGCACCTCGAACGCGTAGTCGAGCACCGCGCGGGACGCCTCGGCCGCCAGCCCCAGCCCCCAGTGGGCGGGCTCGAGGCTGTAGACGATCTCGACGTCCGCGTCGTGGCCGCGCAGCCCGGCGACGCCGACCAGCGAGCCGGGCGGCGGCGCCGCGCCGACCGCGCCGACCGCGTCGCCGCGATCGGCCGCCCGCAGCGTCCACAACCCGTAGCCCTCGGTCGCGAAGTCGCGCTGGCTGACCGCGATGATCTCGGTCACCTCGAGCGCCGACAACGTCTTGTCGTCGAACAGGTGCCGGCGCACCCGCGGGCCGGTCCAGTGCGCCAGCAGCGCCCGGTGGTCGCTCATGCTGACCGGGTGCAGCGCGAGCCGGTCGGTGCGCAGCACGTCGTCACTCATCACCGTGATCTCCCCACTCCGGGGCGGGCTCGCCGTCCGGCACGCCCGCGCGGAAGACCCGTAGTTGCAGCGCGAGCGCCGCGTAGTAGCCGACCAGGGTGACCAGCTCGACCAGGGCCGAACGCCCCAGCGTCGCGACCGCCTCGGTGTAGAGCGCGTCGCCGAGGTCGCGTTCGGCGGCGAGCTGCCGCGCCGCCTCGTAGACCACCCGCTCGCGCACGTCGGCCAGCATCGGGGCCCGGCCCTCCCGCAGCGCGTCGAGCTCGCCGGGGTCGAGCCCGGCGCGCAGGCCGACCCGCTCGTGGGCGTACCACTCGAAATCCGAGCGCCAGTGCCGCGCCACCACCAGCGTGGCGATCTCGCGCTCGCGCTTGCTGAAGGAGGTGCGGAAGCGCAGTGCCGCGCCCAGCTCCTGCAGCGGCCCGCCCACGGCGGGGCTGTAGAGCATGGCGTTGAACGGGCCGAGCAGCCGCCCGTCGTCGTCGACGAACCGGAAGACCGGGGCCCGGCCGGCCCGCGGGCCGCCCCGGACCGCGTCGTACACCTCGCGCTGCTCGTCGCTCAGCATTCCCGGGAACAGGAGGGGCAGTCGTGCCGGACGACCGGTGGCCACGGGTTGATCGTTGACGTGCTCACCACTCAGCGGGTCGATCACTTACGGAACGGTAAGCGGTCGGGCCGGAAGGCTCAACCCCCGTCCCGAAAGGTGAAACCGTCAGCTCATGATGACGTAGCGATTCCGTAACAGCAGTGGGCGAACGTGATCAATGACCGCGGAGGCCGTGTTCGATCACTTGGGGGACGTTTCCATGCCGCTGCTGCGCATCCGGACCGAGATCGAGGACAGACCAGGGCGCCTGGCGCTGCTCACCGCGGCGCTGGCCCGGCGGGGCGCCAACATCCTCGCGCTGAACGTCCAGGTCGACGCCGAGGGCGTGGTCGACGAGTTCATCGTCAACGTGCCCTCGCGCGGCACCTCCGCCGACGGCCTGCGGCAGGCGCTGGAGGACGCGGGGGGCGTCCGCACCGCCGTCGTCGCGGCCAGCCCGCACGAGCTGATCGACGAGCCCACGCGGGTCCTGTCGCTGGCCGCCCGCCTGCGCGCCGAGCCGCACGCCCTCCCGGAGGTGCTGGCCGACCTCCTGCGCGCCGGCTCGGCCACCTGGGTGCCCGCCGGTGCGGACGAGCCCGCGCCGGACGTCCTGACAGTCCCGGTGGGCCAGCGGCGGGCGGTACGGCTGCGGCGCCCGGGACTGCCGTTCACCGCCACCGAGGCGGCCCGTGCCGACGCCCTGATCCGTGCGGTGCTGCCCGGCGGCGGGCCGCGGCCGACCTCCCGCCGGGTGGCGCTGCGGGACGGCACCGAGATCACGGTTCGGCCGATCGAGCGGCGCGACGCCGCCGCCGTGCGCGAGATGCACGAACGCTGCTCGCTGGAGAGCCGGCGGATGCGCTACTTCAGCGCCAAGCCGTTCCCTCCGCCGCGCGCCGTCGAGCTGTTCTGCGACCCCTCGCACGGGCTGACGCTCGTCGCGGAGGGCCCGGACGGGTCGCTGCTGGCACTCGCCCACCTGATCCACGTGCTCGACCCCGGCGTGGCCGAGCTGGCGTTCCTGGTCACCGACGACTGGCAGGGCCGCGGGCTCGGCCGGGCGCTGTCCGAGCTGCTGGTGGTGCTGGGCCGCGACCGCGGGCTGGTGGAGCTGCGGGCGACGGCGCTGAGCGAGAACGCGCGGATCAGGCGGCTGCTGACCTCGCTCGGCGGCCGGACCCGGCGGACCGAGGAGCCCGGCATCGTGGAGGTCAGGCTGCGCCTCGACGGGCGCCCAGTGATCACCGGGACGGGGGGCCGCCGCACGGCGCGGTAATGGCACGTTCCACGATCGGCGGGCTGGCAGGATGGCCGGGTGACCGGCATCTATGACGACCCGTGGGCCTACGAGCTCGCCTGCTCGTTCCGCGACGTGGCCGCCGAGGTCGACGAGCTCACCGCCTGGTACGGCCGGCACGCGGGCGCGCCCGCCGGCACCGTGCTGGAGCTGGCCGCCGGTCCCGCCGAGCACGCCCGCGAGTTCGCCAGGCGCGGCTCCCGGGCGACCGCGCTCGACCTCAACCCGACGATGTGCGCCTACGCCGCCGAGCGGGCCGAACAGGCGGGCGTCGCCCTCGACGTCGTCCAGGCGGACATGACCGACTTCGCCCTGGGCCGGCGGTTCGATCTGGTCATCACGATGCTCGACTCGACGTCCCACCTCATGACGCTCGACGCGTTCGTGGCCCATCTCGACCGCGCGGCCGGGCATGTGGCCGGCGGCGGGCTCTACGTCGTGGAGATGTCGCACCCCAAGGACCGGCTGACCGACGAGCCCAGCGTGGGCACGGCCTGGACGGTCGACCGCGACGGCGTGCACGCCGCCGTGCGCTGGGGCGAGCCGGACGACCGGCTCGACCCCGTCACCCAGATCGCCGACGACCGCGTCACGATGACCATCACCGGGAACGGCGCCGAACCGCGCGTGATCCGCGACGTCGTGCCGTACCGCTTCTGGAGCGCGACCGAGGTCGAGGCCGCCGTCCGGCTGTCCGGCGCGTTCGAGATCGTGGCCCGGTACGGCGACTTCGGCGACGTGGCGCTCACCGATCCGGCCGCCTGGAGAATGATCACACTGCTGCGCCCCCGCCGTACCGCCTAAAATCTCCCCTCATGGAGGTCCTTGCGCGCGACGGCTCGTGGGTGTTCGACGGCGAGGTGCTCCGGATCGTCCCGGGCCGTGACCGGGGCGTGCACAAGCTCCGCAAGGCGCTGGGCGAGCTGGTCGTCCCGCTGGAGGCGATCGCCGGGATGGCGTTCGAGCCCGGTCGCAAGGGCGGCCGGCTGCGGCTCCGGCTGCGCGCCGCCGCCGATCCGTTCAGCCAGGCCGTGGCGGGCACGCTCACCGACTCCGCCGCCGACCCGTACCGGCTGTCGATCGGCTCGGGCCGGACCGGCGCCGCCGAGTACCTGGTCGACGAGATCCGCAACGCGCTGCTGCTCGACCAGGTGCCCGACGGGCCGTGCGAGCGTTACCTCATGCCGGGGCCCGCCCTGCCGGTGAGCGCCTCCGCGGGGGACGGCACGGCCTCGTTCGACGGCGAGCGCGTGCGCCTGGAGTGGAACTGGATGGCCAACTCCCGCAAGGAGACGGCGGGACCGCAGCTGTTCGAGCTGGCCGAGATCGCGGGCGTCGACTGGGCGCCGCAGTCCGGGATGGGCTACGGCTTCCTGCGGTTCCGGCTCAAGGCCCCCAGCCTCCAGGTCACCGCCGAGGAGGACCCGCACTGCCTCGCCTGGGGCATCCAGAAGGAGGGCGGCCTGACGGCGCTCGTGGCCGCCGCGGTCGTCGCCCACCTGCCGCACCCGGCCGCGGCCGCGGGCGACGCCGCGGCCGCCGCCGGCCCGGAGACCCCCGCGGTGGAGGCCCCGGACCGGGGCGACGATCACGACACGCTGCTGCGGCGGCTCCGCGAGCTGGGCGACCTCCACAAGGAGGGCATCCTCACCGACGAGGAGTTCGCCACGGCCAAGCAGGCGCTGCTGCGCCGCTTCTGAGCCGCTTCTGAGCCGCTTCTGAGCCGTTCAGGGCGTGACGGCCCAGCCGGGCATCGGGTAGGCGGCCAGCAGCTCGCGCACCTGGCCCGCCACCCGGTTGAGGACGTCCTCGTCGTCCGCCTTGGCGACCGATTGCACCACCTCGTCGATCCACGCGGCCAGCCGGGGCATGTGCTCCTCGGTCAGGCCGCGGGTGGTGATCGAGGAGGTGCCAAGCCGCAGGCCGGACGGGTCGAACGGCTTGCGCGGGTCGAACGGCACGGCGTTGTGGTTGAGCTCGATGCCGGCGCGGTCGAGGGCCTGCGCGGCGGGCTTGCCCGCGACGCCCTTGCCGGTCAGGTCGATGAGGATCAGATGGTTGTCGGTCCCGCCGGACACCAGGTCGTAGCCGCGGTCGAGCAGCGCGCCGGCGAGGGCGCGCGCGTTGGCGACGATCTGGCGGGCGTAGGCGGCGAACTCCGGCTGAGCGGCCTCCTTGAGCGCCACCGCGATCGCGGCGGTGGTGTGGTCGTGCGGCCCGCCCTGCAGGCCGGGGAAGACGGCCTTGTCGATCGCCTTGGCGTGCGCCGCGTCACACATGATCATCGCGCCGCGCGGGCCACGCAGCGTCTTGTGCGTGGTCGTCGACACCACCCCGGCGTGGCCGACCGGCGACGGGTGCGCGCCACCGGCGATCAGCCCCGCGATGTGCGCGATGTCGGCGGCCAGCACGGCGCCCGCCTCCCTGGCGATCTCGGCGAACGCGGGAAAGTCGATGGTGCGCGGGATGGCGGTGCCGCCGCACCAGATCAGCTTGGGCCGCTCCTTGAGCGCCAGGTCGCGGACCTGGTCCATGTCGATCCGGCCCGTGTCGGCGCGCACGTCGTAGCGCACGGGCGTGAACCACTTGCCGGTCGCCGACACCGACCAGCCGTGAGTGAGGTGGCCGCCCATCGGCAGCGACAGACCCATGACCTTGTCGCCCGGGTCGAGGAAGGCCATGTAGACCGCGAGGTTGGCGGGCGAGCCGGAGTAGGGCTGCACGTTGGCGTGGTCGGCGCCGAAGAGGGCCTTGGCCCGTTCGATGGCCAGCAGCTCGATCGGGTCGACGTTCTGCTGGCCCTCGTAGTAGCGGCGGCCCGCGTAGCCCTCGGAGTACTTGTTGGTGAGGACGGACCCGGTCGCCTCCAGCACCGCCGGCGAGACGTAGTTCTCGGAGGCGATGAGGCGGATCTTCTCGTACTGGCGGCGCGCCTCGGCCTCGACCAGATCGGCGATGTCGGGGTCCTGGGCCTGCAGATGGGGAATGGCCGGCTCGTGCATGACAACCTCCGCGCTGATGTCGCCCGGGGGCTCTGGACGGGAACCCCCGGCTGAGGGACCCGTACACCCAGGCGCGCGGTGTGCGGACGGTCTTCGCTCCCCGGTGGTGGCTCCACCTTGACTGCGCCAGTCGCGTGGCCGCCAGCATAGCCCAGCCAGCATTGACGGAATTCCGTAAATCCGTAATCTAGATATATGAGGACCTTCCTGACGCACGTCGCCCGATTCAAGTCGGTGATCCTCCTGCTCGGCGTCGTGCTCTGCCTGTCACTGTTCCTGCACGACGTCATCTGGGTCCTGGTCGCCGGGGCCACGCTGACGGCCGGCGGCTACGCCCTGATGCTCGTCGTCCACCCGGGACGGCTGACGCCGGACCGCTTCGCCGGCCGGCCGCTCGGCACGGAGGCGTCGGACGGCGAGGGGCCGCGGGAGGACGGAGCGCCGCGGGCGATCGCCTCCCCGGTCGAGGGGCGCTGGATCGTGGTGAACGGCCCGGCCGACAAGGTGCCGAGCCACGGCATCGACGCCTACGGCCAGACCTACGCCGTCGACCTCGTCCACCATCCGGAGGAGGACCGCGACTGGTCGGCCCTGCACGCCTGGCCTCTGGCCCGGCCCGCCGCCTCGTTCCCGGCCTTCGGCCGGCCGGTGCACGCCCCGGCGGACGGCGTCGTCGTGCGCGCCTCAGGGCGGCACCGCGACCACTGGAGCCGCAACTCCTGGCCCGCCCTCCTCTTCCTCTTCGTGGAGGGCTCCGTGCGCGAGCTGGGCGGCCCCGGCTTCCTCTTC
The DNA here is from genome assembly GCF_040643285.1 of Spirillospora sp. NPDC047279. Taxonomy (NCBI): domain Bacteria; kingdom Bacillati; phylum Actinomycetota; class Actinomycetes; order Streptosporangiales; family Thermomonosporaceae; genus Spirillospora; species Spirillospora sp. NPDC047279. The sequence continues at coordinate 242,630 of NZ_JBEYUA010000009.1, read as the reverse complement.
GGCAACCATCTGATCATCGACCTGGGCGACGGCACCTACGCCGCGTTCGCCCATCTCAGGCGCGGCTCCCTGCGGGTGAAGCCCGGCGACCGGGTGCGGGCGGGCGACCACATCGCCGACGTCGGCAACTCGGGCAACTCCTCCGAGCCGCACCTGCACTTCCACCTGATGGACCACCAGCGCGCCCTGATCGCGGGCGGGGTGCCGTTCGTGCTCGACCGTTACGAGATCGACGGCGAGGAGCGGCGCGGGGTCCCGCACAACAACCGCCCCTTCACCGCCACCCGTCACGGGGGCGGAGCCCGGCCGGCGGTGACGGGCGCTGGTGATCGTGAACGATTTTGAGATGAGAACGTGATGAAAAATCAACGGAAAGGCGGGATCCGGTCTCGGGCAGTACGCGTGACCCACTAGGGTCCCTGGATGACCAAAACCGGACATCACTGCCCGCCTGTCCCGGTCTCCGCGTCATCCCGTCCCCCCGACGGCGGCACGCGGACCGGGGCTCCGGGCACGGTCCGGCTGGGCTGGCTGGACGCCCTGCGCGGGCTCGCCGCCCTCACGGTCGCCTTCCACCACGGCACGGCGCGCTTCACGCCGGCCTTCCACAACGACATGCTCGCGTGGTTCGACCCCGGGTTCGCCGGTGTCCTGGTCTTCTTCCTGGTCAGCGGCTACATCATCCCGGCCTCGCTGGAGCGTACCGGATCGCTCCGCCGGTTCTGGATCAGCCGGGCCTTCCGGATCTACCCGCTCCTGCTGGTCGCGCTCGGCGCCACCCTGCTGCTCAACCCGGTGGTCACGACGCTGGCGCCGGGCCGCTGGGACGCCTTCGACCCGGCCACGCTGATCGTCTCCCACCTGACGATGCTCCAGGACCTCCTGGCCGTGCCCAGCGCGATCGGCCCGCTCTGGACGTTGTCGTACGAGATGGTCTTCTACTTCCTGGCCACCGCGTTCTTCGCCGTGGGCCTGCACCGGCGCTCGGCCGCCATCTCGCTCTCGTTCGCCCTGACCGCCGTCGTGCTGGGCGGCGTGCTGCCCTCCGCGGCGGCGCTGGCCTCGTTCGGCCTCCCGGTCGACAAGGTCGTCCTGGCGACGGGCGTGACCTTCGTGCTCGCGATCGGGCTCGCGTGCGCGCCCCATCCCGGGCTGCGCCGGGCCGGCACCATGCTCGGCGCGACGGTGGGCCTGGGCCTGCTGCTCTTCAACGCCCGCGTGCCGGCCTGGGAGGGCCTGATCATCCTCGCGGTGATGTTCCTGGGCACCGCGATCTACCGCGCCGAGCAGCGCCAGGCCGGACGCCGCTTCGTGGCGATCACCATCGGCGTGGTCTTCACCTCGGCCTGCGGCCTGGGCGTCGTGCACCTGTCGGCGTGGGGTTCGTGGACCACCGACTGGGCCGTCCGGCGGGCCTGGCTGACGGCCGTGATCGTCACCGCGGTCGCCTTCGCGATCGGCTACGCCCTGCGCCGCCGGACCATGCCCGCCTCGTTCGTCTGGCTGGGCACGATCAGCTACTCGGTCTACCTGCTGCACCCGATGTTGCTGCTCATCCTGAAGACGATCATCGCCCCCACCGGCACCGACCAGTGGGTCCTCATGACCGTGTTCACGGCCCTCCTGCTCCCGGTCTGCCACCTCACCCAGCGCTGGGTGGAGGCTCCCGCCCAGCGCCTGGGCCGGCGGCTCGCCCGCCGCGCGGACTCCCCGTCCGCGGGGCCGGGCCTCGCCGCGGCCGCCCCTGGCCCGGAGCTGGCGATGGCGGGCACGTCCGAACGTTCCTGACCCTCTCCCCCTCCCCCCTCCCGCCTCCCGCACGGCAAGCGAAAGGCCCGGCTCCCTGAGGGAACCGGGCCTTCTCGCTGGTGTGCCGCCGGTCTCGGGCCGTCGGCCGCGCCGGTGTCAGGCGCGGGCCGCGGCCTCCATGGCGGCCTTCACGGCGGCGCGCTTCTTGCGCAGCTTGGCCAGAGCCTCCTCGAGGATGGCCTCGCCGTCCTCGTCGCTGCGACGCTCCTTCACGTACGCCAGGTGCGTCTTGTAGGGCTCCGTCTTGGGCGGAGCGGGGGGGTTCTGCGCGTCCTGGCCCGCCGGGAACCCGCAACGCGGGCAATCCCACGTGTCGGGCACCGCGACGTCGGTCGCGAAGCTGGGGCGGGTCTCGTGCCGGTTGGCGCAGTAGAATGTCACCCATACGCGGGGGGCCGCGTCCCCGCGCTCGGCCTCTCCCATCGGCCCTGCTCCGACACGACTGCCCCGAATCGCGTTGCCACTACCCACGGACTACTCCTCGCTCAAAGTTCCGCTGCCGCATCGTCGCCGTGGTCACCGAAGGGCGCACGGTCGGACGTTCGCGGCGATCGTTCTTGTGTTGGCGGTCCGGCTCAGCCCGCCTGGCCCTTGAAGAGCAGGCCGAGGACGATGATCGAGGCGAACCAGATCACGCCCGTTCCGATCGTCAGCCGGTCGAGGTTGCGCTCCACCACGGACGAACCGCCCAGGGAGGAGGAGACACCGCCGCCGAACATGTCGGACAGGCCGCCGCCCTTGCCCTTGTGCATCAGGACGAGGACCACCATCAGCAGGCTCGTGACGATGAGCACGATGGACGTTGCGATGATCACAGCAGTTGCGCCTCTTCTGGCCACCCCCGCTGGCGCGGGGCTTGTCGTATTCAAGGACGGAGGGTCGAGCCGGGCGGTTTACCCGTCAGCTACGAAGGGTACGACGAACTCTTCGCTGGTTCGTCAAGAACCCCCATGTCGTTGCCGAATTGATCAGAACTGATCAGCCTTCAGGTGACCGGCAGATCCCGATAACGGCAGATCTTGACGAACTCACCCGGGTCGAGGCTGGCACCTCCGACCAGGGCGCCGTCCACATCCGCCTGGGCCATGATCCCGGCGATGTTGGCGCCCTTCACCGACCCTCCGTACAGGATACGGACGGAATCGGCGATCTCGCCGTCATACAGTTCGGCGAGCCGCCCGCGGATCGCCGAGCAGACCTCCTGGGCGTCCTGCGGGGTGGCGACCTCGCCGGTGCCGATCGCCCAGACCGGCTCGTAGGCGATCACGATCGTCCTGGCCTGCTCGGCGGTGATCTTCTCGAGAGCGCCGTCGACCTGCGCGAGCGTGTGGGCGACGTGGGTGCCCGCCTTGCGGACCTCGAGCCCCTCGCCGACGCACACGATCGGCGTCAGCTCGCTGGCCAGCGCCGCCTTCGCCTTGGCGTTGACCACGGCGTCGTCCTCGTGGTGGTACTGGCGGCGCTCGGAGTGCCCGACGGTCGCGTACGAGCAGCCCAGCTTGGCCAGCATCGCGCCGGAGATCTCGCCGGTGTAGGCGCCCGAGGCGTGCTGGGAGACGTCCTGCGAGCCGTAGGCGATCTGCAGCCGGTCGGCGTCCACCAGCGTCTGCACCGAGCGGATGTCGGTGAACGGCGGCAGCACGGCGACGTCGACGGCGTCGTGGTCGGCCTCCTTGAGGCCGAACGCCAGCTTCTGCACCAGGGCGATCGCCTCGAGGTGGTTGTTGTTCATCTTCCAGTTGCCGGCCATCAGCGGCTTGCGCCCGGACGGGGTCTTCGGGGCCATGCGTCAGTCCTCCAGAGCCTGCAGGCCGGGGAGCGTCTCGCCTTCGAGGTATTCGAGGCTGGCGCCGCCGCCGGTCGAGATGTGGGAGAAGGCGTTCTCGTCGAAACCGAGCGTGCGCACGGCCGCGGCGGAGTCGCCGCCGCCGACCACGGTGAAGGCGCCGGAGTCGATCAGACCCTGGGCCACCGCGCGGGTGCCGTGCGCGTAGGGCTCCATCTCGAAGACGCCCATCGGGCCGTTCCAGAAGACCGTCCTGGTGCCCGCCAGCCGGGACGCGAAGAGCTTGCCCGACTCGGGGCCGATGTCGAGGCCGAGCCGGTCGGCGGGGATCGCGTCGGCGGCCACCACGTCGTGGTCGGCGTCGGCGGCGAAGGCCGTGGCGGCGACGATGTCGACCGGCAGCACGAACTCCACGCCGGCCTCATCGGCGCGGCGCAGGTAGTCGCGGACGGTGTCGAGCAGGTCCTCTTCGAGCAGGCTCTCGCCGACCTCGTGGCCCTGGGCCTTGAGGAAGGTGAAGACCATGCCGCCGCCGATGAGGATGCGGTCGGCCTTGCCGAGCAGGTTGTCGATCACGCCGAGCTTGTCGGACACCTTGGAGCCGCCGAGCACGACCGCGTACGGCCGCTCGACCTCGTCGGTGAGCTTCCGCAACACCGCGACCTCGGTGGTGATCAGGCCGCCGGCCGCGTGCGGGAGCCGCCGCGCGACGTCGTAGACGCTGGCGTGCTTGCGGTGCACGGCGCCGAAGCCGTCGCTCACGTACGCCTCGGCCAGGCCGGCCAGCCTGTCGGCGAAGGCGCCGCGCTCGGCGTCGTCCTTGCTGGTCTCGCCCGCCTCGAAGCGGAGGTTCTCCACGAGGGCCACCTGGCCGTCGGCGAGGCCCGCCGCGGCGGCCTGGGCGGAGTCGCCCACGACATCCGTGGCGAACGTGACGTCCGTGCCGAGCAGCTCGCCGAGCCGCGCGGCCACCGGGGCCAGCGAGAACTCCGGCTTCACCTCCCCCTTGGGGCGGCCGAGGTGGGCGCAGACGACGACCCTGGCGCCCTTGTCACGCAGCGCCCGGATGGTCGGCAGGCTGGCCCTGATCCGGCCGTCGTCGGTGATCTGCCCGTCCTGGAGGGGGACGTTGAGGTCCGAGCGGACCAGCACCCGCTTCCCGGCGACGTCGAGATCGTCAATGGTGCGCATCGAAATGCGGTGTCCTTCCGGATACGACGCCGCCGTGATCACGAACGGCCCGGAGCGGGTCTCGTGATCACGGCGGGACGGGTGGCTGTCAGAGGCTGGAGCCGACCATCTTGACCAGGTCGACCAGGCGGTTGGAGTAGCCCCACTCGTTGTCGTACCAGCCGACGACCTTGACCTGGTCGCCGATGACCTTGGTCAGCCCGGAGTCGTAGATGCAGGACGCCGGGTCGGTGACGATGTCGGAGGACACGATCGGGTCGTCGGTGTAGGTCAGGTAGCCCTTGAGCGGGCCCTCGGCGGCGGCCTTGAACGCGGCGTTGACCTCGTCCACGGTGACCTCGCGGCCCAGGGTGGCGGTCAGGTCGGTCGCGGAGCCGGTCGGCACCGGGACGCGCAGCGCGTAGCCGTCCAGCTTGCCCTGGAGCTCGGGCAGCACCAGGCCGATGGCCTTGGCGGCGCCGGTGGAGGTCGGGACCACGTTGAGGGCGGCGGCGCGGGCGCGGCGCAGGTCCTTGTGCGGCGCGTCCTGGAGGTTCTGGTCCTGGGTGTAGGCGTGGATCGTCGTCATCAGGCCCTTCTCGATGACGAAGTTGTCGTGCAGCACCTTGGCCAGCGGGGCGAGGCAGTTGGTGGTGCAGGACGCGTTGGAGATGACCGTGTGGGCCGCCGGGTCGTACTTGTCCTCGTTGGCGCCCAGGACGAGGGTGATGTCCTCGTTCTTGGCCGGGGCCGAGATGATGACCTTCTTGGCGCCGTTGTCGGCGTGCACCTTGGCCTTGGTCGCGTCGGTGAAGAAGCCGGTCGACTCGACGACGATGTCGACGCCCAGGTCGCCCCACTTGAGGTTGGCCGGGTCGCGCTCCTCGAACGCCTTGATCGCCTTGCCGCCCACGATGATCTCGTCGGCGGTCGCGCTGACGTCCTCGGGGAAACGGCCCAGGATGCTGTCGTACTTGAGCAGCGTCGCCAGCGTCTGGTTGTCGGTCAGGTCGTTGACCGCCACGACCTCGATGTCGGCCCCGCTCGCCTTGATCGCGCGGAAGAAGTTGCGGCCGATGCGGCCGAACCCGTTGATGCCTACTCGGATGGTCACGGAACGACACTCCTCGTAACGTCGATGCCTGCGTCAGACCGGGGAGCCGCCCGGGGCCCCTCCACCAGCGACCCTACCGAACGGAGGACCCGCGCATCGCCACCGGTGCCGTGTGATCTGGCGGGTGAGTCGCACTCCCCCACGTGAGGGATGACATTCTCCAAGGTAAAGGTCTAGACCACTACGTCTAGACCAATCTCTCCCCGCCCTGAGAATTCCACCGGACCCCCGCCACAACCGTGCTCGGTGACCCGTTCGAGGTGACACGCCGTAGACGTTCCGGCGAATGCGGGTCGTCCGGAAATCAGCCGGAAGTCGCGCCGGCACGCGTGAAGCGGCCGCCCGCGTCCCCGTGCGGGGGCGCGGGCGGCCGTCACCGCCGGAGCATGATGATCAGGGCGAGAGCATGTCGGCCGTCAGGTTGGCCTCGGTGCCGGGGACGCCCTGGTCCTGGGCTCGCTTGTCGGCCATGGCCAGCAGACGCCTTATACGGCCGGCGATGGCGTCCTTGGTGAGCGGCGGGTCGGCGAGCTGGCCCAGCTCCTCCAGCGAGGCCTGCTTGTGCTCCAGGCGCAGCCGGCCCGCGTTGACCAGGTGCTCGGGAGCGTCGTCGCCGAGGATCTCCAGGGCGCGGGCGACCCGGGCCCCGGCCGCGACGGCGGCGCGGGCGGAGCGGCGCAGGTTGGCGTCGTCGAAGTTGGCCAGCCGGTTGGCGGTGGCCCGGACCTCGCGGCGCATGCGGCGCTCTTCCCAGGCCAGGACGCTGTCGTGGGCGCCCAGACGGGTCAGCAGAGCGCTGATCGCGTCGCCGTCGCGGACGACGACGCGGTCGACCCCGCGGACCTCGCGGGCCTTGGCGTGGATCTTGAGCCGGCGGGCGGCGCCGACCAGCGCCAGCGCGGCCTCGGGGCCGGGACAGGTCACTTCGAGCGACATCGAGCGGCCGGGCTCGGTGAGCGAGCCGTGCGCCAGGAACGCGCCGCGCCAGGCCGACTCGGCGTCGCAGGCCGCCCCCGCGACCACGTGCCGGGGCAGCCCGCGAACGGGACGGCCGTTGTTGTCGATCAGTCCGGTCTGCCGGGCCAGTGACTCGCCGTCACGGAAGACCCGCACGACGTAGCGGTTGCCCTTGCGCAGGCCGCTCGGCGCGAGCACCACCACGTCCGAGGTGTGCCCGAACACCTCGGCGATGTCCTTGCGAAGCCGCCGGGCGGCCGAACCCGTGTCGATCTCGGCCTCGATCACGATCCGACCGCTGACCAGGTGCAGGCCTCCGGCGAAACGCAGCAGCGTCGACACCTCGGCCTTGCGGCAACACGGCTTCATGACGGACAGCCTGCTCAGCTCGTCCTTCACCACACCGGTCATCGCCATAGATGAACCCTCCCCCATTGGAACTTCCAGCAGTCTGGCCGATCGCGGCCCGCGCGGTTGTCAGTCAGCGAATATCTGTACGAAGGCTTGGGCCAGCAGGGTGGGATCATGACGTGGCGACCCGTCCGCGGCCGCGACGTCGGCCAGGGCCAGCCGCCCGCCGAGCGCCTGCACGGCCTTGTCGAGGGCCGGGGGATCGTCCACCACGCCGCGGTCGGCCAGGACCACGTCGATCCGCAGGTCGGGTGCGTGCGCCTGCAGCACCTCGAGATGGGTCTGCGGCGAGAAATCGTCGGTCTCCCCCGGCTGCGGCACCAGATTCAAGGCGACGATCCGCCGCGCGGGGGTGTTCGTCAAGGCCCGGGCGAGCTCGGGGACCTTGAGATGCGGCATCACGCTGGTGAACCAGGAGCCCGGGCCGAACACCACCCAGTCGGCCTCCTCGACGGCCTCCAGGGCCTCGGGGCACGCGGGCGGATCTTCGGGAACGAGCGACACGCTGAGGACGGTACCCGGTGTCTTGGCGCAGGCGACCTGGCCCTTGACCCGGGAGATCGCCTCGGGACGCGCCGGATCGGCGCCGCGGACCTCGGCGACGATGTCCATCGGGACCGAGGCCATGGGCAGGACGCGGCCGTGCGCGCCCAGCAGGCGACCGACCCAGTCGAGCCCCTCGACGGCGCCCTTGGCGCCCAGCAGCTCCCAGAGCGCGACGATCAGCAGGTTGCCGACCGCGTGGTCGTGGAGCTCGCCCTGGCTGCGGAAACGGTGCTGGACGACGTCGCGCCAGGTCTGGCCCCACTCGTCGTCACCGCACAGCGCGGCCAGCGCCATGCGCAGGTCGCCGGGCGGGAGCACGCCGAGCTCCTTGCGCAGCCGGCCGCTGGAGCCGCCGTCGTCGGCGACCGTGACCACCGCGCTCAGCCGGTCGGTGACCCGGCGCAGCGCGGACAGGGCCGCGTACAGGCCGTGGCCCCCGCCGAGCGCGACGACCTTGGGCCCAGGGGGGTTCACCGTGCCGCTCGTCTCCTCGCTCCGTACCTGATCGGAGAGCTCACTCACGGCCGAGGTCACGATGGGCGACCTGGACCTCGATGCCCTCGTCCCGCAGGCGCGAGGCGAGCTGCTCCGCCATGGCAACACTACGGTGTTTGCCGCCCGTGCACCCCACGGCGAGCGTCACGTAGTGCTTGCCCTCGCGCTCGTAGCCGTCGGTCAGCAGGCGCAGCACCTCGGTGTAGGCGTCGAGGAACTCCTTGGCGCCGCGCTGGGCGAGCACGTAGTCGCGGACCGGGGCGTCGCGGCCGGTCTTGGGCCGCAGCTCGGGCACCCAGTGCGGGTTGGGCAGGAAGCGGCAGTCGACGACCAGGTCGGCGTCGACGGGCAGGCCGTACTTGTAGCCGAACGAGAGCACGGTGGCGCGCAGCCGCGACTCGCCGGTGTCGTTGCCGAAGAAGCCGACGATCTTGGCGCGCAGCTGGTGGACGTTGAGGTCGCTGGTGTCGAGCACCAGGTCGGCCTCGGCCCGCACCTCGCGGACCAGCTGGCGCTCGCGGCCGATGCCCTCGGTCAGGGTGCCGTCGCCCTGCAGCGGGTGCGGGCGGCGCACGCTCTCGAACCGCCGGACCAGCGCCGCGTCGGAGGCCTCCAGGAAGACCACGCGCGGGTGCACGCCGCGGGCCTCAAGCTCCTCGATCGAGGAGTGCAGGTCGTCGGTGAACGCGCGGCTGCGCACGTCGACCACCACGGCGATGCGCGGCACCGCGTCCTTGACCCGGCCGCCCAGGTCGGCCATCGTCGCCAGCAGCCCGGGCGGCAGGTTGTCGACCACGAACCAGTCGAGGTCCTCCAGCGCCTTGGCGGCCGTGCTGCGGCCCGCCCCGGACATGCCGGTGACGATGACGATGTCCGGGACCTTCGTCTCGGCGGTCATCTCGGCTCCCCCCTGTGCTCCCCGTCGTCGGTGCCCGTCGCGATGGGCGCCCCGCCCAGAGCGGCGGAGATCTGCCGCGCGCTCTGCAGGCCGATGCCGGGCACCTCGGCGATCTGCTCCGGTGTCGCTTCCTTCAACCGTTTGAGCGACCCGAAATGTTTCAGCAGGGCCTTGCGGCGGGCCGGGCCCAGACCGGGAACGTTATCGAGTTCGCTGGCCGTCATGGACTTGGAGCGCCGCTGGCGGTGGAAATTGATGGCGAACCGGTGGGCCTCGTCACGGACCCGCTGGACGAGGTACATGCTCTCGCTGTTGCGCGGCAGGATCACCGGGTCGTCGTCGCCGGGCAGCCAGAGCTCCTCCAGCCGCTTGGCGATGCCGCAGACCTCGACGTCGTCGATGCCGAGCTCGTCGAGCGCCCGCTGCGCCGCGGCGACCTGCGGCGGTCCGCCGTCGACGATCACCAGGTTGGGCGGGTAGGCGAACTTGCGCGGCCTGCCGGTCTCGGGGTCGATGGGCTGGTGCGCCCCGGCGTCCTCGAGGTCGTCGAGGTCGTCGCCGGCGAGGGTGTCGAGCTCGCCCGCCCGCTCGCTCTCGGCGAGGTAGCGCTTGAACCGGCGCGTGATCACCTCGTGGATGGACCGGACGTCGTCCTGCCCCTCCACCGCCTTGATCGTGAAGCGCCGGTATTCGCTCTTGCGGGCGAGGCCGTCCTCGAAGACGACCATCGAGGCGACCACGTTGGTGCCCTGAAGGTTGGACACGTCGTAGCACTCGATGCGCAGCGGCGCCTCGTCCAGCTCCAGCGCCTCCTGGAGCTCCTGCAGCGCCTTGCTGCGGGTGGTCAGGTCGCTGGCGCGGCGCGTCTTGTGCTGCTTGAGCGCCTCCATCGCGTTGCGCTGGACGGTCTCCATCAGCGCCTTCTTGTCGCCGCGCCGGGGCACCCTGAGCCGCACCGGCCCGCCGCGCTGCTCGGCCAGCAGCTCGGTCATCGCCTGCTCGTCCGGCGGCAGCGCCGGGACGTAGACGTCGCGCGGCACCGAGTCGCTCTCGCTGTAGATCTGGATGAGGAAGTGCTCGACCAGGTCGGCGGTGGTGACGGCCTCGACCTTGTCGACGACCCAGCCGCGCTGCCCGCGGATGCGCCCGCCGCGGACGTAGAACACCTGCACGGCCGCCTCGAGCTCGTCCTCGTAGAAGGCGATCATGTCGAGGTCGGTGCCGTCGGCGAGCACCACGGTCTGCTTTTCGAGCGCGCGTTCGAGCGCCCGGATGTCGTCGCGCAGCCGCGCGGCCCGCTCGTACTCCTGCGATGCCGCGGCTTCGCGCATCAGGCGCTCCAGCCGCTTGGTGAAGCGCGAGGTGTTGCCCGCCATGAAGTCGCAGAAGTCCTCGGCGAGCAGCCGGTGCTCCTCGGGCGTCACCCGGCCCACGCAGGGGGCCGAGCACTTGTCGATGTAGCCGAGCAGGCAGGGCCGGTCGAGCTGGCGCTGGCGCTTGAAGACCCCGGGCCGGCAGGTGCGCACCGGGAAGACGCGCAGCAGCTGGTCGACCGTCTCCCTGATCGCCCAGGCGTGGGAGTAGGGCCCGAAGTAACGGACCCCCTTACGTTTGGCGCCGCGCATGACCATCACCCTCGGGAACTCCTCGTCGAGGGTGACCGCCAGATACGGATAGGACTTGTCGTCGCGGTAACGGACGTTGAACCGGGGGTCGAACTCCTTGATCCAGGAGTATTCGAGCTGCAGCGCCTCGACCTCGGTGCCCACCACGGTCCAGTCGACCCTGGCGGCGGTCTGCAACATCGTCTGCGTCCGCGGGTGGAGGCCGGCGAAGTCGGCGAAGTAGGAGTTGAGCCGCGAGCGCAGGCTCTTGGCCTTGCCCACGTAGATGACCCGGCCGTGCTCGTCGCGGAAGCGGTACACCCCCGGCGAGTCGGGAATGGACCCCGGGGCGGGTCGGTAGGTCGCCGGATCTGCCACGCCAGAAAGCCTAGTGGGCGCGCCCGACAGTCTGCGCGGGCTCGCCGCCGCGCCCGGCGGGGTGATCCAGATCTCGTTCCAGATCCGGCCGAGTGGAAAGAGACCCCCGGTGGCTTTGCAAGATCGCTGCCGAAGGAGGTCCGCCACCCGTGTCCGCGCTCTGGTCCTGGATCATTCTGGCCATCGCCGTCACCACCTCGGTGATCGTGGTGGAAGGAGGCCGCCGGCTGCTGGCCGGCCGGCTCTCCGCCCGATGGCCGGCGGTCGGCGCGGTGGCGCGGCGGTGCGCCGCGCCGTCGTTCGCGATGGCGGTCGTGATCAGCGCCAACGCCGCGATGCCGTTCCAGCTGCTGGGCGAGGGCGGCAGCGACGTGGTGCGGCACGCGCTGCGCATCGGCGCCATCGGCGCGACGACCTGGCTGGTACTGCGGGTCGCGTACGCGCTCACCGACCCGGCGCTCAACAAGCTGACCCGCATCGAGGGTGAGCGCAACCGGCGGGCGCGGCGGGCCAGGACCCAGATGATGCTGCTGCGGCGGATCGCCGCCGTGGTGATCGTGATCCTGGCGGTCGGCGCGGCGCTGTTCACCTTCCCGGCCGTGCGCGCGCTGGGCGCCGGGGTGCTGGCCTCGGCCGGCGTCGCGGGCCTGGTCGTCGGCATCGCGGCCCGGCCGACGCTGGGCAACCTGTTCGCCGGGCTGCAGCTGGCGTTCAGCGACGCGCTGCGCCTGGACGACGTCGTGGTGGTGCAGGGCCAGTGGGGCCGGGTCGAGGAGCTGACCCTGTCGTACGTGGTCGTCCACCTCTGGGACGACCGGCGGCTGATCCTCCCGGTGTCCTACTTCACCGAGCAGCCGTTCGAGAACTGGACGCGGCACAGCAGCCGCGTGCTCGGCACCGTCGTGATCCACATGGACTGGTCGGTCCCGGTCGAGGAGCTGCGGACCGAGGTGCACGCCTTCCTGCGCGAGAACCCGCTGTGGGACCGCCGCGAGTGGGTGCTAGAGGTCACCGACGTGCTGCCGAACGGGCTGGTGCAGGTGCGCGCGCTGATGAGCGCCGCCGACTCGGCCAGCGCGTGGGACCTGCGCTGCGACGTCCGCGAGCACCTGGTGCGGTACATCCGCGACAACCACCCCGAGGCGCTGCCGCGCTTCCGCACGGAACTCCCCGAGCCCCTCCTGACGCACGCCGACGACCGGTGAGAGGGGCTCGGGGCACCGCCGCGGTCAGGCCAGCTTGATCTGCCCGCCCTCGACCGTGATCTGCTTCTCCTCCAGCGGCTCGGTCGCGGGACCGGCGGCCACCGAGCCGTCGGCCACCTTGAACTTGCTGCCGTGGCAGGGGCAGTTGATCGTGCCGCCGGAGATCTCGTCGGTGTCGCACTTGCGGTGCGTGCAGACCGCGCTGAAGGCCTTGAACGTGCCCTGGGTCGGCTGGGTCACGACGATCTTCTGGGCCTTGACGAAAGTGCCGCCGCCGACCGGGACCGCGGACGTCTGGGCCAGCACCGTCCCGCCCCCCGTGCCGCCGCCGGAGCCTTCCCCGGCCCCGCCGCCCGAGCCCCCGCCCGAGCCGTCGCCGCCGGAGTCGTCATCGCCGCCGCAGGCCACCGCGAGGCCCGCGACGCCGGCGAGCCCGACCCCGATCAGCAGCCCGCGCCGGCTGCTCCCCGTGCCGGGATCCGTGCCGGGGTCCGCGGGGGCCGGCCTGCCGTCGACGTCCACGTTCTCCGCGTGCGGTGCGGGCTCCATCACCATGAATCTCGTCCTCCAGTGTCACGTTCGGTCTCTCTATCCTTCTCCCCTGTCACTGAGGAAAACGGCCGTGTCACACCGAAGGTTCAAATTCAAACGAGAAAGATTCCGTCTCCCTTGACCTGAACGGGAGACTCCGGCGGCGCGTCGGGGCGCCAGCGGCGACGCGCGGGGGCAGCGAGTTCCGGCTGAACCCGCCGACGGGACTCCTCTGATCAGGGCCGTTCGCCGGGGCAGTAACCGGGCGGGGGGCCGCCGACCACGATCCAGCCGATGACCAGCATGACGAGCAGGCAGCCCGCGGCGACCAGGATCCCGCCCCACACGATCGCCGGCAGCCCGCTCCTGCGCGCCAGCGCCGCCAGGCCGCCCGCCACCACCCCCACCGAGGGCATCACGACGAGCCCGGCCAAGCCCAGTAAGTTGAGAAAGAGCCGGCCGCCGGGCTCGAGTTCGGACCCGCAGCCGGCCCACGAAACCGCCATCCCGAGGTAGGCGACGGCGGCGGCCAGCAGCCCCGCCCCCGCCGAGCCCGCACCGATCGCGCAACCCGCCCTGCCACGTTCCTCCGCCATGCCTGGATCATTCTTGATCGCCCCCGGCGCCGGGGGACGACCCACGACATCGGACCTCTGAGACCAGGAAAACGGACTAGGAGAAGGCGGCCTGGTATTCGCTCATGGCGTCCAGGAGCCAGCGGGCCAGGTAGTCGGCGTACGAGGTGCGGACGAAGAGGCGGTAGTCGTGCGGGGCCGTCTGGTGCAGGATCACCTGGGCCTGGGCGAGAAGGGTCTGGGCGCAGTCGCCCGGCTTGAACGCGCGCGGGTGCAGGTCCAGGGCGCAGCCGTGGTTGAGGACGGCGCGGACGGCGGGGCCGGTCAGTTCCAGGACGGTGCGGGCGGCGGACACGTCCACGGCGGAGCCGCAGGTGCCGCCGCAGTCGCCGCCGAGCGCGCCGTGCAGGCCGGAGAGCAGGCCGGGCGCGCGGCCCGGGCGGTCGACGATCAGGTACCAGCCGGGGCCCAGCCACAGGACGTACGGGTCGCCCCCGCCGGTGGCGCGGGCCGCCGCGGGGATGTCGCACGACAGGAACTGGCCCACCCGGGGGCCGAACGAGTCGGCGTCCTCGTCGTCCAGGCGCAGCTCGACCTGGGACGGGAAGGGCAGCTCGTGCAGCCGGGCCGGTCCGCCGGTGCGGGCCAGCGCGCCGGAGAGGTGCTCGATCGCGCTTCTAGCCGTCACGGCGGCTCCCCTCCTTGTCGTAGAAGACGGGGTCGGTGACCTCGACGGGGACGGTCCGGTCCGCGGTGACGGCGTAGACGCGCTCGCCCGTGCGGGTGGCGCCGCCGGCGAGCAGGCCGAGGGCGAACGAGCCGACGGTGCCCCGGTAGGCGGAGGTGACGTGCCCCCGCATGGCGGTGGCGCCGGGGGCGTCGACGAGCTGGGCGCCCTCGGTGAGGACGACGTCGTCAAGCGGGCGGAGGCCGACCAGCCGCTTGCGGCCGGGCCGGGCGGTGTCGGGGCGGCGGAGGCTGCGGCGGCCGATCCAGTCGCCGTCGGCCGCGAGGGTCCAGGAGAGCCCGGCGTCGGCGGGGGTGACGGTGCCGTCGGTCTCCTGGCCGACGACGATGTAGCCCTTCTCCGCGCGCAGGACGTGCATGGTCTCGGTGCCGTAGGGGGTGGCGCCGGCGTTGACGACCGCCTCCCAGAGGGTGAGCCCGTGCCAGGACGGGACGTTGATCTCGTAGGCCGGCTCGCCGCTGTAGCTGATGCGGAAGACGCGGGCGGGGAGCCCGGCGACCCTGCCGGTGTGGACGCCCATGAACGGGAAGCGGGCGGGCAGGTCGGCGAGGGTGCCGAGCAGGTCGCGCGACCGCGGGCCGACGAGGGCGACGGTGGCCCACTGGTCGGTGACCGAGGTGCAGCGGACGCGCAGGCCGGGCCACTCGGTCTGGAGCCACTCCTCGATCCGGTCCAGGACGGCGCCCGCGTTGCCCGTGGTGGTGGTGAGGTGGAAGTGGTCGGAGCCGAGCCGCGCGACCACGCCGTCGTCGAAGATCATGCCGTCCGTGCCGCACATGACGCCGTACCGGCAGCGGCCCGTGCGCAGCGTGGAGAAACGGCCGGTGTAGAAACGGTCCAGGAACTCGCCGGCGTCCGGGCCCTGCACGTCGATCTTGCCGAGGGTGGACGCGTCGAGGGCGGCGGCGTCCTCGCGGGCGGCCCGGCACTCGCGCAGGACCGCGTCCTCCATGGACTCGCCCGGGCGCGGGTAGTACCAGGGCCGCTTCCAGTCGCCGACGTTCTCGAACAGCGCCCCGTGCTCCTCGTGCCAGGTGTGCATGGGGGTGCGGCGGACGGGGGCGAGGAGGGCGCCGCGGTCGCGGCCCGCCAGCAGGGCGAAGGTGATCGGCTCCACCGGCGGCCGCTGCGTGGTGACGCTCTCCTCGCCCAGCAGGCGGGCGGTGATGACGGCGGAGGTGCGGCCCTGGTCGGCGGCGGTGCCGATGGTGGTGAAGCGCTTGACGTGCTCACCGGACGTCAGGCCCGCCCCCGTGGCGCGCCACACGTCGGCGAGCGTGGCGTCCCGCTGGAAGTCGACGTAGATGCGGGCCGAGTCCTGCGGGGGCGGCGGCTCGGTGAAGGCTCCGGGCACGCCGCGGGCCCTGCCGACCACGCTCAGGTCGCCGCGGGCCCCTCCGTCGGGGACGAACCCGCCGTGCTCGGCGGACCACCGGGTGCGCCCGCCGGCCTGGCCGTACAGGTGCAGGTTGGGGTTCCAGCCGCCGGAGACCGCCAGCAGGTCGCAGGGCACCCGTTCGCCGCCGACGAGCACGGCGGTGAGCACCCCGTCGTCGCCGGCCTCGGTGCCGGTGACCGTCTCCCCGGCGCGGATCCGCCGGACGATCTCGACACCGGGCAGCTCGGGCTCCTCGTGGGTGGAGAAGACCACGGCGCGGCGGCCCGGCAGGACTCCGTAACGTTCGATGTACGCGGCGGCCGCGTGCGCCAGCATGATCCCCGGACGGTCGTTGCCGGGGAAGAGCACGGGACGTTCGAGCGCCCCGGTCGCCAGGACCGTCCGCCCGGCACGGATGTGCCACAGGCGCTGCCGGGCCATGTGGGCGGGCGCCCCGGCGAGGTGGTCGGTACGGCGTTCGACCGCGGTCAGCAGATCGTGGTCGTAGTAGCCGGTGACCGTCGTGCGGCGCAGGACGGTCAGCTCCCTGAACGGCCCGATCTCGGCGGCGGGCCGCGGCTGGTCGTCGGCCAGGATCACCCGGGCGCCGGCCTCGGCGGCGGCGCGGGCGGCGGCGACCCCGGACCGGCCGCCCCCGACCACCAGCACGTCGCAGTGCGCGTACGTCCGGTCGTAGCGGCTGGTGTCCGGGCGGCCGGCCAGGCGGCCCCGCCCCGCCAGCGGCACCGCCCGCAGGCCTTCGTGGACCTCGAGCCGGGTGGCCCGCACCATCGGTTCGCCGGGCCCCGACTCGACCTGGACGAAGGCGTTCGGCTCCTCGGCCCCGCAGCTGTAGACGCCGCGCGGCCGCCCGCTGTAGGGCCCGCGCGCCACGACGCGCACGCCATGGGCGAGCAGGGCGGAGGCGAGCGTGTCCCCCGGGTGCGCCTCGTAGGGGACGCCGTCGAAGGTGAACGTCACGCGCCGCGAGCGGTCGATGCGCGAGCCGCCCCGCGCCGTACGGAGGGAGCCGGTCATGGGGCCTCCTGGTCTGGACTGAGGAACGCAGGGAGCGCAGGGAGCGCAGGGAGCGCAGCGACGAGGGAAGGCCAGGAGGCCCCACGACCCGCCGGGCGCCAGCGCGGCAATGGACAGGTCATTCGGGGGCCTCCGGGAGGATCTCGTTGGTGACGGTGTGGCGGGTGACGCCGAACCATCGCCTGCACCCGGCGGCGTGCACCCAGCGCTCGGCGAACCAGCCCTTGGGGTTGTCGCGCATGAAGAGGTAACCGGCCCACGCGGCGTCGTCCAGCGACTCGGGCTCGGCCGGGAAGGTGATGCCCGCCTGTCCCCCGTACCGGAACTCGGTCTCGGGCCGGTCGCCGCACCACGGGCACGGAATCAGCAACATCGGCGGGCCCCTTCAGTGCGCCACGGCGGCGGCGCCGTGTTCGTCGATGAGCGCGCCGGTCGTGAACCGTTCCAGCGCGAACGGCTCGGCCAGCGGATGCGGGCGGCCGTGGGCGATCGTGTCGGCGTAGACGTGGCCGGCCCCCGGCGTGGCCTTGAACCCGCCGGTCCCCCACCCGCAGTTGATGAGGACGTTGCCGACCGGCGTGAGCCCGAGGATCGGCGAGGCGTCCGGGGAGACGTCCACGATGCCGCCCCACGTCCGCAGCACGTGGGCGCGCGCGAAGATCGGGAAGAGCTCGACCGCCGCCGCGATCTGGTGCTCGATGACGTGGAACGAGCCGCGCTGGCCGTAGCCGTTGAACGCGTCGATGCCCGCGCCCATGACCAGCTCGCCCTTGTGCGCCTGGCTCACGTACACGTGCACCGCGTTCGACATGACGACCGTGTCGAGCACGGGCTCCAGGAGCTCGGACACCAGCGCCTGCAGCGGGTGGCTCTGCAGCGGCAGGGGGATGCCGAGCTTGGCCGCCAGCACCGAGGTGTGCCCGGCGGCGCACAGCGCGACGCGTCCCGCGCCGATCGTGCCCCGCGACGTCTCGACCCCGGTCACGGAGCCGTCCGGTGCCCGCCGGAAGCCGGTGACCTCGCAGTTCTGGATGAGGTGCACGCCGCGCGCGTGGGCGCCGCGGGCGAAGGCCCAGGCGACGTGGTCGTGCTTGGCGATGCCGCCGCGGGGCTGGAACGTGCCGCCCAGGACCGGGAAACGGGGCGCGTCGCTGGTGTCCAGGATCGGCACCAGCTTCCTGATCTCGTCCGGGGTCAGCCATTCGGCGTCCACCCCGTTGAGCCGGTTGGCGTTGACGCGCCGCACGCCCTCGCGCACGTCCGGCAGGCTGTGCGCCAGGTTGAGCACGCCCCGCCGGCTGAACAGGACGTCGTAGCCGAGCTCCTCCTCCAAGCCCTCCCACAACTTCAGCGAGTGCTCGTAGATCGCGGCGCTCTCGTCCCACAGGTAGTTGGACCGGATGATCGTGGTGTTGCGGGCCATGTTGCCGCCGGCCAGCCAGCCGCGCTCCAGCACCGCCACGCTGGTGACGCCGTGCAGCGCGGCCAGGTAGTAGGCGGTGGCGAGGCCGTGCCCGCCCGCGCCCACGATCACCACGTCGTACGAGCCGTCCGGGGAGCGGTCCTCCCACAGGAAGCCGGGGTGCTCGAACGGTCTATCCACGCAGGCGCTCCATTCCGGGGTCGAACAGCGGCTCGGCCGCCACCACGGCGGGGATCCGCCGGTCGAAGTAGCCGATCTCGACGGTGGTGCCGGGCTCGGCCAGCGCGCCGGGCAGCCAGGCGTAGGCGATGCCGTGCCCGACGGTGTGGCCCCAGGCCGCGCTGGTGACGTAGCCGACGGGCGCGCCGGCGGCGTACACCGGTTCCTTGCCCATCACCGTCTCGTCGAGGGTGAGGCAGGTGAGCCGCCGCGACGGCTCCGGCGCGGCGCCGGTCGCGGCGGGCTCGCCGGCGCCGCCGCGGACGGCGAAGCCGAGCCCGGCCTCGTACGGGTCGTGCTCGCTGGTCATGTCGACGCCGTAGGAGCGGTAGCCCTTCTCCAGCCGCAGGCTGTTGAACGCGGCGCGCCCGGCGGCGATGATCCCGTGTTCGCGCCCCGCGTCCCACAGCGTGTCCCAGAGCTTGAGCCCCATGTCGGCCGGGCACGACAGCTCCCAGCCCAGCTCGCCCACGTACGACACGCGCAGCGCGGTCACCGGCACCGTGCCGACGAACGTCCGGCGGCACCGGAAGTAGCGGAACGCCTCGTCGGAGAGGTCGTCCTCGGTCAGCGGCTGGACGACGTCGCGCGCCCGCGGCCCCCACACGCCGACGCAGCACGTCCCCGCCGTCACGTCGCGGACCACGACGTCGCCGGGCGCGAGCCGGGTCAGCAGGTCGGCGTCGAGCACGGAGTTGGCGCCGACCACGAACTCGGTCCCGCCCAGCCGCGCGACCGTGACGTCGCTCAGGACGCCGCCGTGCTCGTCGAGCATCAGGCAGTACGTGACGGCGCCGGCGGGCCGTCCCACCCGCCCGGTCGTCACGCGCCGGAGGAAGGCGGCCGCGCCGGGGCCGCTCACCTCGATCCGCTTGAGCGCCGTCATGTCGTACAGCGCGACCCGCTCGCGCGTCACCTGGGCCTCGGCGCCGGCGATCGGCGACCAGTGGCGCGCCGCCCAGTCGCCCGGCTCGGGAACGTCGCGGCCCTCTTCGGCCAGGAGCGGCGCGTTGGCCGCGTACCACTGCGGCCGTTCCCAGCCCATCGCCTCCAGGAAGACCGCGCCGAGCTCGCGCTGCCGCGGGTGGAACGGGCTGGTGCGCAGCGGCCGCGGAGCCTCCATGGGCTGCAGCGGATGGATGATGTCGTAGACCTCGGTGTAGTTCCGGCAGCCGCGGGCGAGCACGTACGCGGGGCCGGTCTGGTGTTCCTCGAAGCGCCCGATGTCGCACTCGCGCGGCGGCGTGACGGGCCGTTCGCCGGTCATCCACTCCGCGACGGCCCGCGCGACCCCCGCCGAGTGCGTGATCCAGACGGCCTCGGCGACCCAGAGCCCGTCCACGTCGCGCGAGGGCCCCAGGAGCGGCAGGTTGTCGGGCGTGAACGAGAACAGCCCGTTGAAGCCGTCCTCGATCTCCGCCTCGCGCACCGCGGGGAAGATCCGCCGGGTCTCGTGCCACGCCCCGGCGAAGTCGTCCTCGGTGAAGGGGGCGAGCGCGTCGGCGCCCAGCTTGCCGGCCGGCACCGGGAGCGGCCGGTGCCGGTAGTTGCCGATGGCGAGCCGGTCGAACCGTTCGCGGAAGTAGAGGCCGGCGTCCTGGTGCCGCAGGATCGGGTGCCGCACCTCGCTTCCGGCGCCGGCCAGCGGCGCCAGCGGGCCGGTGAACGCGAGCTGGTGGGCGAGCGGCGTCAGCGGCAGCGTCAGGCCCGCCATCCGCATGATCTTCGGCCCCCAGATCCCGGCGCAGCACACCACGAGATCGGCCGCGATCTCCCCCTCGGAGGTGACCACGCCCGTGACGCGGCCGCCCCGCACCACCAGGTCGAGGACCTCGTGCCCGCCCTTGAACACCGCGCCGCGCTCGCGGGACGCCGCGGCCTGGAGCGCGGCGGCGTCGACCGCTCGCGCCACCCCGTCGGCGGGAAGGTGCAGCCCGCCCAGCACCCGGTCCCGGTCGACCAGCGGATGCAGGCGGGCGCACTCGTCCGGGCCGACGACCCGCGCGCCGATCCCCCACGACGTCGCCCAGCCCTGCCGCCGGTACAGCTCGGCGAGCCGGTCCGGGGTACAGGCCAGCTCCAGCCCGCCGACGCGGTCGAACGCGCCGAGCGCGGAGTACTTCTCGACGGTGTACGCGGCGAACTCGGCCATCGCCTTGACCGGGTTGGTCTGGAAGACCAGGCCGGGGGCGTGCGAGGTGGAGCCGCCGGTCGCGAACAGCGGCCCCTGGTCCAGGACGGTGACGTCGCTCCAGCCGCGCCGGGTCAGCTCGTCGGCGGTGGCGCAGCCGACGATCCCGGCTCCGACGATGACGACGCGAGGGGTCACGGGACGTCCCTCACTTCGGGATCCAGGCCTGCCACCTGGCCTTGTTGGCGTTGACCCACTTCTCGGCCGCCTGCTCGGCGGTCATGGAGTTGTTGGTCATGTCGTTGGCGACGCCGTTCTGGTCCTCGTTGGTCCAGCTGAAGTTCTTGACCAGCTGGTAGGCCTTGCCGCCCGAGTCCCTGAACTTCGTGCTGACGATCTTGTCGAGGTCCATCTCGGGGTAGTCGCAGGCCACCTTCTTGGGGTCGGCGTCGCAGCCCTCCTTGTACGGGGGCAGCTTGACCCGCGAGAGCTTGATCTTCGAGAACAGCCAGTGCGGGTCCCAGAAGTAGAAGAGCAGCGGCTTCTGCTGCGCCTCCGACTGCTGCGCCGACTTGATGAGCGTCGCCTCGCTGCCGCCGACGACGACCTTGTAGTCGAGCTTGAGGTTGGTGATGAGCGCCTTCTCGTTGCTCACGTACGAGGGGTCGCCGAAGAGCAGCTGGCCCTTGTCGCCCGACTCGGAGGTCCGGAACACGCCGGCGTACTTGTTGAGGTTCTTCCAGTCGGTGATGCCCGGGTATCTGGTCTCCATCCAGGACGGCACGTACCACCCGATGACGCCCTTGTTGCCGGTGGAGCCGGCGACGGTGGCGACCTTCTTCTCGTCGATGTACTTCTTCTTGAGGTCCGGGTGGCCCCAGTTCTCGATGATGACGTCGACCTCGCCGGACTCGAAGCCCTGCCAGGCGACCTCCTCCTTGAGGGTCTTCTTCTGGACCTTGTAGCCGAGTTCCTTGTCCAGCAGGTGGGCGACGACGGCCGCGGACGCCTCGTACCCGACCCACGGGTTGATGGCGATGTTGACGAACCCGCCGCCCTTCTCGCCGCCGCCCTCGTCGTCCACCGTGGCCCCGCCGCACCCCGCCAGCGCCAGGCAGAGCGCGGCGCCCGCGGCGATGACCGGGCCGACCCTGGTCAGCTTCATTCTGCGACTCCTCTCGTCAGGCCTTGCGCGCGGCTCGGAACTCGTCGGAACGGGCGCCCGCGCCCTGGGTGATGCGGTCGAGCATGATCCCGAGCAGCACGGTCGCGAGCCCCGCCGCCAGCCCCATGCCGAAGTCCTCGAGCTGGGAGAATCCGGACACCACGTCGTAGCCGAGCGCCCCGGCCCCGACCAGGCCGCCGACCACCACCATCGCCAGGACCATGACGATGCCCTGGTTGGCCGCCAGCAGCAGGGCCCGCCGGGCCATCGGCAGCTGCACCTTCCACAGCAGCTGGCGGGGCGTGGACCCGGCCGCCGTCGCCGCCTCGACCACGGTCGGCGAGACGTTGCGGACGCCGTCCTCGACCAGCCTGATCACCGGTGGCACGGCGTAGATCACCGCGGCGACGATCGCGGTGAACCGGCCCGCGCCGAACAGCGCCAGCGCGGGCAGCAGGTAGACGAACGACGGCATCGTCTGGGCGGCGTCCAGCACCGGGCGCTGGAGCGCCGCGTACGGCCGCGACCGCGCCGCCGCCACGCCCAGCGCCACGCCGATCAGCAGCGTGAGGACGACCGCGACGAGCACCGCCGCCAGCGTCTGCATGCTGTGCTCCCACTGGCCCAGGCCCGCGATGGCCAGCAGGCCGGCACCGGCGACGAGCGCCGGGAGGGGTCCGCTGACGCGGTGGGCGAGCAGCACGACCGCCACCACCATCAGCCACCACGGGCTGGAGGTCAGCAGGTCCTGCAGCGGGTTGAGGAGGAGCTCGGTGGCGGCGTTCTTGACGGCGTCGGTCACCGCGTAGAGGTTCGTCTCCAGCCACTGGACCACGTCGTTGGCGTACGGCGCGAAGCGGAACTCCAGCCCTTCCGGGAATTCGGCGGGCAGGATCCGGGCGAGGACCACGCCGGCGACGGCGACCGCGCCGCCCGCCGCGAGCACCAGCCGCCGGCGGCGGGGATCGGGCGCGCGGCCGGTCCCGGCGTGCTGGGCCGCCTCGGCGCGGCGGCTCGCGCCCATGGTGAGCCGGTCGAGCACGATCGCCAGGACCACCACCGCGAGCCCGGCGTCGAAGGCCATGCCGACGTTGATGCGCTCCAGCCCCTGAACGATGGTCTCGCCGAGCCCGGGGCCGTCGATCAGCGCGGTGATGACCACCATCGACAACGCCAGCATGATGGTCTGGTTGACGGCGAGCGCGAGCGTCGGCCGGGCCATCGGCAGCTGCACTTTGCGCAACGTCTGCCAGCGGGTGGAGCCGAGGGCCACCGACGCCTCGACCGTCTCGGCGGGAACGTTCCTGATGGCCAGGGCGGTGATCCGGATGGTCGCCGGGACGGCGTAGATCATCGTCACCACGGTGGCCGCCGCCGGGCCGATGAGGAAGAAGAGCGTGAGCGGCGCCAGGTAGGCGAACGCCGGCATGATCTGCATGACGTCCAGCACCGGGTCGAAGGCGTGGCGCACCCGGTCGGAGCGGCCCGCCAGCACGCCCAGCGGGACGCCGGCGGCCAGCGAGAGCAGCACCGCGGTGACGGTGAGCGCGAGGGTGTCGACGCTCTCGTCCCACAACCCGAGCACGCCGAAGCTCAGCACGCCCGCGACCGCGAGGAGCGCCGCCCGCCGGCCGGCGAACACCAGGCCGAGCGCCCCGGCGATCGCGGTGAGGCCGGGCCAGCCGGTGAAGACCAGCAGCGAGCGCAGGGCCTCGAACAGGTTCCCGATGAAGAGCCGGACGTAGTTGACCACGTAGAGGAAGAGCGGGCTGGAGTTGCGGTTGTCGTCCACCCATTCGCGCACGTCGGTCAGGAACCGGAACGTGCGGTGCTCCTCGTCGTGCGCCAGCACCCACTGGCCGCGGAACGCCAGGTAGGCGACGGCGAGCAGGACCACCGCCGTCACCTCGGCGGCGCCGCGCGGGACGCGGACCGCCGTCCGGCGCGCCAGCTGGACGCCCGTCACCCGGCCACCTCCCCGGCGTCCGCCGGCCGTCCGGCCTCGCCCGTCTCGGCCACGACCGCCAGGACCGCGTCCCGGTCGACGACGCCGTCCATCTCGCCGCCGGTGACGACCCGCACCGGGCCGTCCGCCTCCATCACCGCCCGGACGGCGTCGCGGACCAGCGTCGATCCCGGCAGATCGGGCCCGCCGGCGCCCTCCCCCGGACCGGCGGGGCGCGCCAGCCAGCGCAACGTCAGGACGTTGGCCTTGGCGATGTCGCGGGTGAAGTCGGCGACGTAGCCGTCCGCGGGCGCGCCGACGAGCTGCTCGGGGGTGCCCGTCTGCACGATCGCACCGTCGCGCATGATGGCGATGCGGTCGCCGAGCTTGAGCGCCTCCGCCAGGTCGTGGGTGATGAACACCAGGGTCTTGCCGACCTCCCGGTGCAGGCGGATCACTTCGTTCTGCATGTCGCGCCTGATGAGCGGGTCGAGCGCGCTGAACGGCTCGTCGAACAGCAGCACGTCGGGGTCCACCGCCAGCGCCCGCGCCAGCCCGACCCGCTGCTGCATGCCGCCCGACAGCTGCTCGGGGTACGCGCCGTCGTAGCCGTCCAGCCCGACCAGGCCGATGATCTCCCTGGCCCGCGCGTGCCGCCGTTCCCTGCCGATGCCCTGGATCTCCAGCCCGTAGGCGACGTTGTCGATGACCCGGCGGTGCGGCAGCAACCCGAAGTGCTGGAACACCATCGCGATCCGGTGCCGCCGGATCTCGCGGAGCTCGCGCGGCGAGGCGCGCGACATGTCGTCGCCGCCGATGACCACCTCGCCCGCGGTCGGCTCGACCAGCCGGGCCAGGCACCGCACCAGCGTGGACTTGCCGCTGCCCGACAGGCCCATCACGACGAACACCTCGCCCGGCGCCACGTCGAAGCCGACGTCGCGCACCGCCGCCGTGCAGCCGGTCCGCTCCCGCAGCTCGGCCCGCGGCAGGTCGGCGTCGGGAGTGCCGAGGAGCTTGCCGGCGTTCGGGCCGAAGATCTTCCAGAGCCCGCGCACGGAGATCATCGCCTCGTCCGATGGCGTGGTCGCGGCCGGAGTCCCGGTGTCGGCGGTGCCCGGGCTGCGAGCTGTCATGTCACTCCATCGTGGTCGAGGTCCGGTCGCGGTCAGCCTCCGAACCAGCGCTGGGGGCGCGGGCGGGTGTTGTGCCAGATGTGCTTGGTCTCCTGGTACTCGGCCAGCCCCGAGGGGCCCAGCTCGCGGCCGACGCCGGACTGCTTGAAGCCGCCCCACTCGGCCTGCGGGACGTAGGGGTGGTAGTCGTTGATCCAGACCGTGCCGAGCCTCAGGCGGGCCGCGACCCGCCGGGCCAGGTCGGTGTCGCGCGTCCACACCGCGCCCGCCAGCCCGTAGATCGAGTCGTTGGCGAGCCGGACCGCCTCGTCCTCGGTCACGAAGATCTCGACGGTGAGCACCGGGCCGAACGACTCCTCCTGGACCACGCGCATGCCGCTCATGCAGTCGTCGAGGATGGTCGGCCGGTAGAAGTGGCCGTCGCGCAGCCCGGGGTCGCCGGGCCGCCCGCCGCCGCAGCGCAGCGTGGCGCCCTCGGCCAGCCCGGCCGCGACGTACGCCTCCACCTTGGCCAGGTGGCGCGCCGAGATGAGCGGGCCCGCCTCGGCCTCCGGGTCGAACGGCCCGCCGAGCCGGATGCGGTCCGCGCGCGCGACCAGCTCGCCGACGAACTCGTCGTGCAGGTCGCGGTGGACCAGCAGCCGGGCACCGGCCGAGCAGACCTGGCCCGAGTGCAGGAAGACCGCGGTGAGCGCCAGGTCGAGCGCCGCGGCGAGGTCGGCGTCGGGGAAGACGATGTTGGGGTTCTTGCCCCCGAGCTCGAGCGCGACCTTCTTGACGGTGCCCGCGGCCGACGCCATCACCGCGCGGCCGGTGACCAGCCCGCCGGTGAACGAGACGAGGTCGACCCCGGGGTGCCCGACCAGCGGGGCGCCCGCGTCCGGCCCGGCGCCGAGGACCAGGTTGGCGGCGCCCTCGGGCAGGCCGGCCTCGATGAGCGTCCGCATGAGCAGGATCGCGGTCGAGGGCGTCAGCTCGCTCGGCTTGAGCACGAACGTGTTGCCCGCGGCCAGCGCCGGCGCGACCTTCCAGGCGGCCTGCAGCAGGGGGTAGTTCCACGGCGTGATCAGGGCGCAGACGCCGGCCGGCTCGCGCACCACGTGGCTGAAGACGTCGTCGCGGCCGGTGTCTGCGACGCGGCCGTCGTCACCGGACACGCAGATCCCGGCGTAGTACCGGAAGACGGCGATCACGTCCGCGACGTCGGCTTCGCTCTCCACGGCGCGCTTGCCGGTGTCCAGCGACTCGGCGCGGGCGATCTCGAACCTGTCGCGTTCCAGGATCTCCGCGACCCGCAGCAGCAGCACGCCGCGCTCGGTCGCCGGGGTGCGCGGCCAGGGCCCGTCGTCGAACGCCCGGCGGGCGGCGAGCACGGCGGCCGCGGCCTCGGCGGGACCGGCCTCGTCCACGGTGGCCACGGCCGTGCCGTCGGCGGGACAGACGATCTCGCGCCGGTCCCCCTTGTCGGAGCCGACCCAGCGCCCGCCGATGTGGAGATCCGGCACGTCGTCCCTCGCCGCCCGTCGCCCAGTGCGCGAGGCAAGTTGCCTATTTCGCAACAAGTCTCGCTATGGGCAAGAATGAAAGCCCCGGGCAGCGGTTACGTCAAGGGGTCGGCGGCCGCGTCACGGCGTCCAGCCCAGCCGGCGCGAGATCTCGTCCGCCGCCCGGCACACCGCCGACGCCACCGCGGGGATACGGTCCGCGGGCAGCCGGAAGCTCGGCCCCGACCCGCTCACGGTGGCCGTGACCTCCCCCCGCGCGTCGCGCACCGGCGCGGCGATGGCGGTCAGCCCGAACTCCAGCTCGTCCACCGCGGTGGCGTAACCGCGGTCGCGGACGGCGGCCAGCTCGTCCTCGAGCGCGCCGCGGTCGGTGACGGTGCGTTCGGTGAGGCGTTCCAGCGGGCACGCGAGGTGGTCGGCCAGCCGGTCGGGCGGCAGGTGCGCCAGCAGGACCTTGCCGTTGGAGGTGGCGTGCGTCGGCAGGCGCCTGCCCACCCAGTTCTTGGGCTGGAGCGTCGACGGCCCGGCGACCTGGTCGACGTACAGCACCTCGTGCCCCGACAGCAGCGTGAGGTTGACGGTCTCGCCGATCTGCGCGGCCAGCTCACGGCACACCGGGCGCCCGATCTGCACGACGTCCATGCGCGCCGTGGTCGCGCCCGCCAGCCGCACGATGCCGAGGCCGAGCCGGTACTTGCCGCGTTCGCCGTCCTGCGTCACCAGGTCGCGGTGCTCCAGCGCCGAGACCAGCCGGAACGCGGTGGACTTGTGCACGCCGAGCTCGGCGGCGATCTGGGTGACGCCCGCCTCGCCGTCCCGCGCGAGGATCTCCAGGACGGTGACGGCCCGGTCCACCGACTGCACGGTCACCGGCCCCTCGCGGGCGGGACTGTTGCCCATGGGGGAACGGTACCTCAGGGGTGATCGAGCGGCGGCAGCGGCGTGTCGCCCAGGATCAGGTCGGCGGACTTCTCCGCGACCATCATGACGGGGGCGTAGATGTTGCCGTTGGTGATGGAGGGCATGACCGAGGCGTCGACGGCGCGCAGCCCGTCCAGCCCGTGCACGCGCATGGTGAGCGGGTCGACGACCGCCATCGCGTCGGTGCCCATGCGCGCGGTGCACGACGGGTGCAGGGCGGTCTCACCGTCGCGCGCCACCCAGTCGAGGATCTGCTCATCCGTCTCCACCTCCGGGCCCGGCGACAGCTCGCCTCCGTTGTAGGGCGCGAGCGCGGGCCGGCTCAGGATGTGCCGGGCGGCGCCGATCGCCTCGACCCACTCGCGCCGGTCCCTCTCGGTCGACAGGTAGTTGAAGCGCAGCGCCGGGTGCTCGCGCGGATCGTTCGAACGGATCTTCACGGTGCCGCGCGCGTCGGAGTACATCGGGCCGACGTGCACCTGGTAGCCGTGCCCGCCCGCCGGCGCCGTGCCGTCGTAGCGGATGGCGATCGGCAGGAAGTGGAACATCAGGTTGGGGTAGGCGACGTCGTCGTTGCTCCGCACGAAGCCGCCGCCCTCGAAGTGGTTGGAGGCGCCCGGCCCGGACCGCAGGAAGAGCCATCGCGCGCCGATGAACGGCCGCCGCCACATCTTGAGGGCCGGGGCCATCGAGACCGGCTCCTTGCAGGCGTACTGGACGTACACCTCGAGATGGTCCTGGAGGTTCTCGCCGACCCCCGGAAGGTCGCTGACGGGCCGGATGCCGAGCGCGCGCAGCTCCGCCGCGTCACCGACGCCGGAGAGCTGGAGCAGCTGCGGGGTGTTGATCGCACCGCCGCACAGGATCACCTCCCCGGCCCGTACGCGCAGCGGTGCCCGGCCGCGCCCCCGGGTGAACTCCACGCCGACGGCCCGCCTGCCCTCGAAGAGCACGCGGTGCACGAACGCGCCGGTCGCGACCGTCAGGTTCGGCCGGTCCCTGACCGGGTGCAGGTAGGCGCCGGCCGCGCTGAGGCGGCGGCCCCGGCGGATGGTGCGGTCGAACGGGCCGAAACCCTCCTGGCTGCGGCCGTTGACGTCGTCGGTACGCGGATGTCCCGCCTGCCGGGCCGCCTCGAAGAACGCCCCGAAGAGCGGGTTGTCGGCGGGCCCGGTCTCCAGGACGATCGGGCCGGAGCCGCCGCGCAGCTCGCCGCCCTCCAGGCGGTGCTCCATCTTCTGGAAGTAGGGCAGGCAGTGGGCGTAGTCCCAGGTCTGCATGCCGGGGCCGGCGGCCCAGCGGGCGTAGTCGAGCGGGTTGCCGCGCTGGAAGATCATCCCGTTGATGCTGCTGGAGCCGCCGAGCACCTTGCCGCGCGCGTGGTAGATCCGGCGGCCGTTCATGTGCGGCTCGGGCTCCGACTCGTACCGCCAGTCGTAGAAGCGGCTGCCGATCGGGAACGTCAGCGCGGCGGGCATGTGGATGAACACGTCCCACGGGTGGTCGGGCCGCCCCGCCTCCAGCACCAGCACGCGGTTGCCCGGGTCGGCGCTGAGCCGGTTGGCCAGCGCGCAGCCCGCCGAGCCGCCGCCGACGATGACGAAGTCGTACATGCCGTCCTCCAGCCCCGGCCTAGTCGCCCAGCTCGGTGCGGCGGCGGGCCACGTAGGCGGCGAGCTCGGCGCCTACCGCGTCGTCCAGCGGCGGCGGCTCGTACTCCTCGATGCGGGTCCGCGCGATCACGGCGGCACGTGCGGCCGCGTCGTGGGCGCCGTTCTTCGTCCAGCGCTCGTAGTTCTGCGAGGACGACAGGAACGGGCGGTAGAAGCAGGTCCGGAACCGTTCCATCGTGTGGGCGGCGCCGAGGAAGTGCCCGCCGTGGCCGACCTCCTCGTGCGCGCCGAACGCCAGCGACGCCTCGTCGATCTCCAGCGGCGTGAACTCCTGCTGGAGCATGTCGAGGAGCTGCAGGTCGATGACGAACTTCTCGTACGAGGCGACGAGACCGCCCTCCAGCCACCCGGCGGCGTGCATCACCCAGTTGGCGCCGGCCAGGAAGGTCGGGAGCATCGTCATCAGCCCCTCGTAGGCGGCCTGCGCGTCCGGCGTCTGGGAGGACGTGAGCGATCCGCCGGAGCGGAACGGCAGCCCGAAGTGCCGCGCGATCTGCCCGGTGCACAGCAGCCCGGTCGCCGACTCGGGCGTGCCGAAGCACGGCGAGCCCGACTGCATGTCGATGTTGGACAGGAACGAGCCGAAGATCACCGGGGTGCCGGGCCGGATGAGCTGCGACAGCGCGATGCCCGCGAGCGCCTCGGTGATCTGCTGAACCAGCGCCGACGGCACGGTCACCGGCGACATCGCCCCCATGAGCAGGAACGGGGTGAGCACGACCGGCTGGCCCGCGGCGCTGTACTCGAACTGCGCGTCCAGCATGCGCTCGTCCCAGCGCAGCGGCGAGTTGCAGTTGACGAGCGAGATCGTGACCGGCGTCTCCTCGATGGCCGCGCGGCCGCCGAAGAGGATCGCCGACATCTCCAGGGTGTCGCGGGCGTTCTCGCCCGACACCACGTTGCCCATGTAGACGCGGTCGGTGAGGGTCTGCAGCGCGTGGACCATGTCCAGATGCCGCGAGTCCAGCGGCGCGTCGTTCGGCTCGCAGATCACTCCCCCGGCCGAGTCGAGCGACGGCGCGGTCTGGGTCAGCATCGCCAGCCGCCGGAAGTCGTCCATCGTCGCGTCGCGCCGCACCTCGCCCTCGCGGATGAACGGCGGGCCGTAGACGGCGCCGAACGCCATGTGGTCGCCGCCGATGTGCAGCGACCGGGCCGGGTTGCGGGCCCGGACGTCGAACTCGCGCGGCGCCTTGGCCACCTGTTCGAGGACGAAGTCGGGGTCGGGCCGGACGACCTCGCCCTCGACCGGCTGACCCGCCCGCTTGAAGAGCGCGAGGGCCCGGGGGGAGGCGAACTCCACCCCGACCTCGGTCATCAGGCGGCGCCAGCCGGAGTCGAGGACGGCCATCGCGTCCGGCGAGAGGATCTCGTAGCGCGGCATCCGGTTGACGAACATCCCGGCTCCCCTCGCGGTGGGGCTGAGGGTGCGCTGTGGGAGTGATCCGCACCCCTTGACGGCGTTCCGCGGCGAATTCTACGCTCAAGCTATGGGACCAAGGTTCCATATGATGGAACTCATGGATCGCACCTCCGGCCCCGCTCCGGCGCCGACCGGCACCCAGGCCATCGACCGGGCGGCGGAGCTGCTGCGGCTCGTCGTCGAGTCGGAGCGGCCCCGCACGTTCACCTCGCTGATGGCCGAGACCGGCCTGGCCAAGTCGACCGTGTCCCGGCTCCTCCAGGCCCTCGAACGCCACCATCTGCTGCGCCGCGACCAGGAGGGCGCGTTCCGCGCCGGGCCGGTCTTCACCCGGTACGCGCTGCGCGGCGACATCACCGACACCCTCGTCGACCTGGCCGGGCCCACGCTGGAACGGCTGGGCGAGCGCACCGGCGAGACCGTCACCCTGGCCGTGCCCCGCTTCGGCGAGGTCATCACGGTCGCGCAGGTCGACAGCAGCTACCTGCTCAGCGCGACCAGCTGGATCGGCCTCGACCTGCCGACCCACTGCACCGCGTCCGGCAAGGTCTTCTACGCCCACGGGCGGCTGCCGCTCCCGGTGGACGGCGACCTGCCGGCCCGGACCGAGCGCTCCATCACCAGCCCGGACGTCCTCGCCCGAGAGTTCCCCGAGATCCACCGCCGCGGCTACGCGGTGGCACGCGACGAACTGGAGATCGGGCTCGTCGCCATCGGCGCCCCGGTCTTCGCCTCCGACGCGGCGGTCATCGCCACGATCGCGGTGACCGGCCCGACCGCGCGGCTCGACCGGCGCCGCACCGGCGAGGCCGGCGCGCTCCTGGTGGAGGAGACCGGGACGTTGTCCGCGCTCCTCGGCCACCGGCCGCCGCCCTGACGGACCCGAGCAGTCCCGCCCTGCGGAAGAAGGCGTGGCATGACCCCAGACGAGATCCTCACCGGCCTCTACGACGAGACGCTCGTCGGCAACGGCCCGCGCGTGCTCGAGCTCACCCACACGGGCCTGGAGACCGGGCTGTCCCCCGAGCGCATGCTCTACGAGGCCCTCATCCCGTCGCTGGAGGAGGTCGGCGCGCGCTTCGAGCGGGGCGACTTCTTCGTGCCCGAGATGCTCATCGCGGGCAAGGCGATGGCGGGCGCGCTGGAGATCCTGCGCCCGCTGCTGGCCGAGACCGGCGCCGCCTCGATCGGCACGTTCGTCATGGGCACGGTCAAGGGCGACGTGCACGACATCGGCAAGAACCTGGTGAACATCATGCTGGAGGGCGCCGGGTTCCTGGTGATCGACCTGGGCGTGCAGGTCTCCCCGGACAGGTTCGTGGAGGCGATCCGGGAGCACCGGCCGGACGTGGTCGGCTTCTCGGCGTTCCTCACCACGACGATGCCGATGTTCAAGGCCAACATCAACGCGCTCACCAAGGCGGGGCTGCGCGACGAGGTGATCGTCATGGTCGGCGGCGCGCCCGTCACCCAGGAGTACGCCGACGCGGTGGGCGCCGACGGGTACGCCGCGGACGCCTCGGCCGCGGTCAAGCGCGCCAGGGAGCTCATCGAGCGGCGCCGCGCCGTGGCGGCCGCGCCGTGACGCGCGCCGTGCACACGACCCTGCGATCGCGCGGCACCGAGGTCGTCATCGGCCCCGACCGGCCGTTCTGCGTGATCGGCGAACGCCTCAACCCGACCGGCCGCAAACGGTTCGCCGAGATGTTGCGGGCGGGCGACCTGTCACGGATCGAGCGGGACGTGGCCGAGCAGGTCGCCGGCGGCGCCACGATGCTGGACGTCAACATGGGCGTCCCCCTCGCCGACGAGGCCGAGCTGCTGACCAGGGCCGTCCAGATGATCCAGGGCCTCACCACCCTGCCGCTCTGCGTCGACTCGTCGGTGGTCGAGGCGCTGGAGGCGGCGCTCGCCGTCTACGAGGGCAAGGCGCTGGTCAACTCGGTGACCGCCGAGGACGAGCGGCTGCACCAGATCCTGCCGCTGGTCAAACGGCACGGCGCCGCGGTCGTCGGGCTGCCGAACGACGAGGACGAGATCCCCGAGGACCCGCGGCGCCGGCTGGAGCTCGCCCGCAAGATCGTGGACGTGGCCGCCGGAACGTACGGGATCCCGGTGGAGGACGTCGTCATCGACCCGCTCGCGATGCCGGTCGGCGCGGACACCTCGCTGACCGGCAGGACGCTCGAGACGATCGCGCTGATCAGGGAGGAGCTCGGGGTCAACATGACGCTCGGCGCGTCCAACGTCTCGTTCGGCATGCCGGACCGGCACACGATCGGCTCGGCGTTCCTGCCGATGGCGATGGCGTACGGGCTCACCAGCGCCATCATGGACGCCCGCGCGCCGCAGGTCGTCCAGGCCGTGCGGGCGGGCGACCTGCTGCTGGGCAACGACCCGTGGGGCGGCGCCTGGATCTCCGCCTACCGGAGCCGGAGCCGGACGCCATGAGCCGGGTCCGGCTCGTCTACCGGCTCGACGACGGGCGGGAACGGGAGATCAGCGTGCCGCCGGGCGTCACCGCGTTCGACGCGGCGAGCTGGAACGGCATCGCCATCGACTCCACCTGCGGCGGCCACGGCACCTGCCGCAAGTGCGGCGTGCGGATCACCGGCGGGTCGGTGCCGCCGACACCGCTGGACGGGCGGGCGTACGAGGCCGACCGGCTGCGCGACGGCTGGCGGCTGGCCTGCCGGGCCGTCGCCGGGGAGGATCTGACGATCGAGGTGCCGCCGCTGGGGACCCGCCCGAAGGCCGCCACGGTCGGCGTGGGCCGCCAGGTGATCCTGCGGCCCGCGGTCCAGAAGCGCTACCTCGAACTGGCGGAGCCCTGCCTCGCCGACCAGCGCTCCGACCTCGAACGGCTCCAGGCCGCACTCGACGACCTGGAGCCGCGCGCCGACCTCGACGTGCTGCGGCGGCTCGGCCCGGTGCTGCGCGCGGCCGGCTGGAAGGTCACCGCGGTGGTGGCCGACGACGTGCTGATCGACGTCGAGCCGGGCGACACGACGGCCCGGCGGTTCGGGATCGCGTTCGACCTCGGTACGACGACGGTGGTGGCCACGCTGCTCGACCTGGCCACCGGGGCGCCGCTGGCGGCCGCGTCGCGGCTCAACGCGCAGCAGCCGTTCGGCGCCGACGTGATCACCCGGATCAGCGCGACGATGATGGACGCCGGGGCGCTCCCCCGGCTGCGCGACCTCGCGCACGCGACGCTGGACGAGCTGGCCCAGGAGGTGTGCAAGGAGGCGGAGGCCGAGCCCGGCGAGGTGTACGAGATCGCGGTGGCCGGGAACGCGACCATGATCCACCTGGCCCTGGGCCTGGACCCCGAGCCGCTCGGCGTCGCCCCGTTCATCCCCGCCGCCCGGACCATGCCCGAGTCCCGGGCCGCGGACTTCGGCGTCGCGGTCCATCCGGCCGCGCGGGCGACGGTGTTCCCCGCGCTCGGCGCGTACGTGGGGGGCGACATCGTGGCCGGGCTGCTCGCCTCGGGCATGGACCGCGACCGGCGGCTGCGGTTGTTCATCGACGTCGGCACCAACTGCGAGATCGTGCTCGGCTCGGTCGCGGGGCTGGTCGCCACCGCCGCGCCCGCCGGGCCCGCGTTCGAGGGCGCCGCCGTCCGCTGCGGCATGCGCGCCGCCGCCGGCGCGATCGAGACCGTCCGGCTGGCCCCGGACGGCGTCGAGCTGGGCGTCATCGGCGACGTCGCGCCCACCGGGCTCTGCGGCTCCGGCCTCGTCGACGCCGTCGCCGAGCTCGTCCGCACGGGCCTGGTGGACGCCTCCGGCCGGCTGACGACCGCCGCCGACGCGCCGATGCTGGCCGGCCGCCTGACCCAGGTCAACGGCGAGCGGGCGTTCATCCTGCACGGCGGCATCCGTCTCTTCCAGCGCGACATCCGCGAGCTGCAGTTCGC
Source organism: Spirillospora sp. NPDC047279 (assembly GCF_040643285.1). Taxonomy (NCBI): domain Bacteria; kingdom Bacillati; phylum Actinomycetota; class Actinomycetes; order Streptosporangiales; family Thermomonosporaceae; genus Spirillospora; species Spirillospora sp. NPDC047279. The sequence goes on along the minus strand of NZ_JBEYUA010000009.1, from coordinate 208,524 downwards.
CAAGGCCGCGATCGCCACCGGCTGGAGCCTGCTGCTGGAGGAGGCCGGCATCGGCGCCGGCGACCTCGCCCAGGTGCTGCTGGCCGGGTCGTTCGGCTCCTACCTCTCCCCCGCCAACGCCATCCGCATCGGCCTGGTGCCCGCCCTGCCGGTGCCCCGCGTGGTCAGCGCGGGCAACGTCGCCGGTGAGGGCGCCAAGCTGGCCCTTCTCAGCCGCCGCGAACGGGCCGGTGCCGACGCCCTGCTCGAGGAGGTGAGATATGTCGAGCTCTCCGACCGTGCCGACTTCAACGACCGCTTCATCGCCAACCTCGCGTTCCCCTGACCGGGTCGCGGTCGTCGCCTGCGGCGCCCTCGCCCCGCACGTCACCGCCATCGCCGCCCGCCAGGCCTGGCCGGTGGACGTGCACGCCCTCGCCCCGCTCCTGCACAATCGCCCGGATCGGATCGCCGCCGCCGTCGGGGAACGGGTGACGGCCCTGCGCGGCTCCTACGCCCGGGTCGCCGTCGCCTACGCCGACTGCGGCACGTACGGGGCCCTCGACCAGGTGTGCGAACGGCTCGGCGTCGGGCGGCTGCGCGGCGCCCACTGCTACGAGGTCTTCGCCGGACCGGACCGTTACCGGGCGCTCATGGACGACGAGCCGGGGACGTACGTCCTGACCGACTTCCTCGTGCGCTCGTTCGGGCAGACCGTGATCGCGCAGCTCGGGCTCGACCGCCGCCCCGTCCTGCTCGCCGACTATTTCCGGCACTACACGCGGGCGGTCTGGCTGGCCCAGTCGCCCACACCGGAACTGCGCGCCGCCGCGCAGGAGGCCGCCGCGTTCCTCCGGCTGCCCCTGACCGTCGTGCCGACCGGGCCGTCCGGCCTCGAAGCCGGACTCGCGGCCCTCGTCACCGCAGCAGGGTGAGCTGGCGCGACTGGGCCACGAGACGGCCGCGCGAGTCCCAGATGTCCATGTCCTCCTCGCAGAGGCCGCCGGTGACATGGCTCGTGGCGACGCGGCACGCCAGCCACCCCGGGGCGGGGACCCCGCGGATGTGGACGGTCGCCTCCAGCGTGGTGGACGGCGCCTCGCCGATCTCCAGGACCATCGGCGCCATCACGTCCCAGAGGAAGACCAGCGCCAGCGCGTCGGGCTCCCGCCCGTCCCGGAAGCGCATCCAGAAATCGCAGGAGGGCGTACCGCCCGGCGCGCCGCCGAGCCAGCCGGGTCGTCCCGCCATACGGAACTCGACCCGGTCCAGCAGGGTCATGCCGCCGGGCATGGTGACACCGGCCAGCGGGTCGACGCACTCGCCGGGGGGCGGGAGCCGGGGCGGATCCTCGAACGTGGCCGTCCGCCCGTTCATCTCCGCGAAGTCGGTGAACGTCGCGACCGCCCGCAACCGTTCCTTGCCGCCCTGCCAGACGTGCGCCTCGCCCGTCGCCATGCGACGGCCCGTCCGGACGATCTCCGTCCGGACCTCCGCCGGGCCGACCTCGACCGGACGCAGGAAGTGGGCCGAGACCGCCAGCGGCTCGGGATGAACCATCTGGCGGCCGAGCGCCCGCACCCCGGCGGCCAGCGCGTAACTGCCGAGCGGCGCCCCGTGCAGGGCCTGCCAGCGGCCGGTGATCTGGACGTCGTGCACGCCGGCGGCGCGCGGAACGGCCTCGGTGTCGCAGTCGAAGTGGTATGCCATGCGGCCAGGCTCGGCGACCCGCCCGGCCGGCGGCAATTACGCCGGGCGTAAAGCGTCAGGCCAGGTAGATCCCGCCGCCCTCGACGGTGATCCTCCGCCGGGCCAGTGGGCGGGTCGCCGGTCCGGAGACCACCGAGGCGTCCTCGACCGAGTATTCGCTGCCGTGGCACGGGCAGTTGATCGTGCCACCGGAGATCGTCTTGACCAGGCAGCCGCGATGCGTGCACACCGCGCTGAAGGCGCGGAACTCGCCCCGCTCGGGCTGCGTCACCACGACCCGGCCGCCCTCGACGAACGTCCCGCCGCCGACCCGGACGTCGGCGGTCTTGGCGACCTCCTTGCCCGCGGGCTCGGCCGTCTTCGGGGGCGGCGCCGTCGTGGACGGCGCCGGGGCGGAGGGCGCGGAGGACTGGCCGGTCGGGGCCGGGCTCGCGGAGGTCGCACCGCTCTTGTCCGAGCCACCGCACGCCGGCACCATCCCGGCCAGTCCTACGAGCCCCGCCCCCGCGAGGAGGTCGCGCCGGCCGCCCCGGTCCGCCTTCGTCCCCCGGAATGGCTGACGCATCGGACGACCTCCCCTGGGCCATGTGTCACGGCGGAACCCCGCCGTACTACTGACACGGATGGATCGCCGGGCCGGTTCAGCCCGATCCCGCCTATCTCGGTGAGTGACGGGCCTCGGTGGGAGTACGGCCGAAGCGGGCACGGAAACGCCGGGTGAAATGGGCCTGGCTGGAGAAGCCCCACCGGTGGGCGATGTCGGCGATCGTGGTGCCGGAACCGGCCAGGTCGGCGTGGGCGCGCTGGAGGCGGCGCTCCAGGATGTGCCGGGCCGGGGTGGTGCCCGCGGCCTCGAAGATCCGTCCGAGGTGCCGGGCGGACATCCCCATGGCGTCCGCGACCCGGCCCGGGGTGAGGCGGGCGTCGTGGAGGTGCCGCTCGATGTGGTCCTGGGCGATGATCAGCTGGGTCCGGTAGGCGGCCGGCGCCGTGCGTTCGCCGGTCCGGCCGGCCGCCAGCAGCCGGACGAGGTCGAGGACCGTGCCGCGGGCGTCCTCGCCGGGGTTCTCCAGGACGGCGCGGAGCGCCACGACCAGCGCGCCCTCGCGGGCACTCGTACGGCCGAAGAGCAACGGCGCGGGGACGTCTCCCGCCGTGCACTCATCGGCGAAGACGCCTCGGGGGATGTCGACCAGGAACTTGCGCATGGCCGAGGAGAACCCGAACAGGTAGGGCAGGCGCGTGTCGTACACGACGAGGTCACCGGCGGTGGCGGCGAGACAGCCGTTCTCGTGCAGGAAGACGGCCTCCCCCTCGACCAGCAGCGACACGAACACCGAGTCCTTGGGCGCCGATCTGGCGATCTCCGGGGTGCGTTCGATGGCGTGCGCGTTGCCGCTGATCTCGGCCAGCCCGAGGCCGCCGAGCCGGTAGTTGGCCTGCCGCGCCAGCAGCCCCCGTTCGGAGTAGGAGGTGCAGGACAGCCCGACCAGCGCCCGGCGGTTGTAGTCCTCCCAGTACTCAAGGCGGTCGCGCGGGTCGACGGTCTCGGTGCTCGCCTGGCTGATCATGAACGCGGGTGCCGGCATGGGGTGCTCCTCCCCCGGGCTCGGGTGGTGTGCCGCCCGAGCCTATGCCGTGGCCTCCCCGTCAGCGGAAGAGCGCGTTGACGCGGTCGGCGCCGAGGCCGACCTCGTCGTAGTGCCGGCGGCACATGTCGATGTAGTCGTGGACGTCGAAGATCCCGTCGGGTTCGCCGTTCTCGTCCAGCCAGACCAGCGGGCCCTTGACGATGAACAAGGTCTTCATCGGCTCCTCGTGCTCGTAGGCGACGAGCGTGTGGCCCTCGCCGGGCGCCTCGTAGACGAAGTCGCCGGCGGTGGCCGTCCAGTCGCGTTCCAGATACCCCCACTTGCCGGAGATGGTGTAGGCGAACACCTCGTGGGGGTGGTAGTGCCGGTTGACGAGCCCGGCCTCCTTGGCCCGCAGGATGTCGGACCAGGTGTTGTCCTTGACGTTGATCCAGAGCGGCCGGGACCCGACCGTCTCGGTGAACGGCACGTAGTAGCGGTCATCGTCGGTGGCGACCTTGGACAGGTACACCTCCGGCAGCGCGTCGGGCTTCTGGGAGTTGTCCAGCGGCTTGAGGTTCTTCCAGAACTCCGCACCAGGGGCTTCGGGCATGCGAACGGCTCCTCTCACTCGCCACGAGTCACTTGCCGCGAGTGAACCCCGTCCCCGGGCGTCCCGTCTTTCCTCTGGCGGACGCCCTCTTTGCACATCCCGGACATGCGGAAGGGGGACGGCCCGTGCTTTCGCGGACCGTCCCCCTCCCGATCGGGCTAGTCGAGCAGCTTGGCGAGGAAGGTGCCGGTGTGGCTGGCCTCGACCTTGGCGACGTCCTCGGGGGTGCCGGTGGCGACGACGGTGCCGCCCCGGGAGCCGCCCTCGGGGCCCATGTCGATGATCCAGTCGGCCGTCTTGATCACGTCCAGGTTGTGCTCGATGACGATCACCGTGTTGCCCTTGTCGACCAGGCCGTTGAGCACGCCGAGGAGCTTGCGGATGTCCTCGAAGTGCAGGCCGGTGGTCGGCTCGTCCAGCACGTAGATCGTGCGGCCGGTGGAGCGCTTCTGCAGCTCGGCGGCCAGCTTGACACGCTGCGCCTCGCCGCCGGACAGGGTCGGCGCGGGCTGGCCGAGGCGCACGTAGCCCAGGCCGACGTCGTTGAGGGTCTTGAGGTGCCGGTGGATCGCGGTGATCGGCTCGAAGAAGACCGTGGCCTCCTCGATCGGCATGTCCAGGACCTCGGAGATCGTCTTGCCCTTGTAGTGGACCTCCAGCGTCTCCCGGTTGTAGCGGGCGCCGTGGCAGACCTCGCAGGGCACGTAGACGTCCGGCAGGAAGTTCATCTCGATCTTGATCGTGCCGTCGCCCGAGCAGTTCTCGCAGCGGCCGCCCTTGACGTTGAACGAGAAGCGGCCCGGCTGGTAGCCGCGCACCTTGGCCTCGGTGGTCTGCGCGAACAGCTTGCGGATGTGGTCGAACACGCCGGTGTAGGTCGCCGGGTTGGACCGCGGGGTGCGGCCGATCGGCGACTGGTCGACGTGCACGACCTTGTCGAGCTGGTCGATGCCGTTGACCCGCTTGTGCTTGCCCGGCACCGCCCGGGCGCCGTTGAGCTGCTTGGCCAGCGAGTTGTAGAGGATGTCGTTGACCAGGGTCGACTTGCCCGAGCCCGACACGCCCGTGACGGCGGTGAAGACGCCCAGCGGGAACGCCACGTCGACGTTCTTGAGGTTGTTCTGCGCGGCGCCCTTGACCGTGACCTCCCGGCTCCTGGCGCGCGGGCGGCGGATCTCCGGGATCTCGATCTTGCGGCGGCCCGAGAGGTAGGCGCCGGTCAGCGACTCCTTGGACGTGAGCATCTCGTCGAGCGTGCCGGAGACCACGATCTGGCCGCCGTGCTCGCCCGCGCGGGGGCCGATGTCGACGATCCAGTCGGCGGCCTGGATGGTGTCCTCGTCGTGCTCGACCACGATGAGCGTGTTGCCCATGTCACGGAGCCGGATGAGGGTCTCCAGCAGCCGGTGGTTGTCGCGCTGGTGCAGGCCGATCGACGGCTCGTCCAGCACGTACAGCACGCCGACCAGGCCGGAGCCGATCTGGGTGGCCAGCCGGATGCGCTGCGCCTCGCCGCCGGCGAGGGTGGCCGAGGCGCGGTCGAGCGTCAGGTAGTCGAGGCCGACGTCGAGCAGGAAGCCCAGCCGCGCGTTGACCTCCTTGAGGACGCGCTCGGCGATGTGCTTCTCGCGGTCGTCGAGCTCCATGGTCAGCAGGAACTTGGCGCACTCGCCGATCGGCATCGCCGCGACCTCGGCGATCGACCTCCCGCCCATGGTGACCGCGAGGATGATCGGCTTGAGCCGGGCCCCGTGGCAGGTCGGGCACGGGATCTCCCGCATGTAGCCCTCGAAGCGCTCGCGGGTCGCGTCGCTCTCGGACTCGGAGTGCCGCCGCTGGATGTAGGGGATCGCGCCCTCGTAGGCGGTGTAGTACGAGCGCGTGCGGCCGTAGCGGTTCTTGTAGCGGACGTGGACCTGGGTCTCGTGCCCGTTGAGGACGGCCTTGCGCGCCTTGGCGGGCAGCTTTTCCCACGGGGTGTTGAGGTCGAAGCCCATCGCGTCGCCCAGGGCCGACAACAACCGCAGGAAGTAGTCGCTGACGTGCCCGTTGGACCAGGGCTGGATGGCGCCCTCGCCCAGGGTCTTCTCCACGTCCGGCACGACCAGCTCGGGGTCGACCTCCATGCGGGTGCCCAGGCCGGTGCAGTCGGGGCAGGCGCCGTAGGGCGAGTTGAACGAGAACGAGCGCGGCTCGAGCTCGTCGAACGACAGGTCGTCGTAGGGGCAGTAGAGGTGCTCGGAGTACATCCGGGTGCGGTGCTCGTCGTCCTCGGGCAGGTCGACGAAGTCGAGCACGATCGTGCCGCCGGCCAGGCCGAGCGCGGTCTCCACCGAGTCGGCCAGGCGCTGGCGCGCCGAGTGCTTGACGGCGAGCCGGTCGACGACCACGGAGACGTCGTGCTTCTCCTGCTTCTTGAGCTTGGGCGGCTCGTCCAGGCGGATCATCGCGCCGTCGACGAGCGCCCGCGAGTAGCCCTTGGACTGCAGCTCGCGGAACAGCTCCAGGTATTCGCCCTTGCGGCCGCGGATCACCGGCGCGAGCACCTGGAAGCGGGTGCCCTCCTCCAGCTCCAGCACCCGGTCGACGATCTGCTGCGGCGCCTGCCGCGTGATCGGCCGGCCGCACTCGGGACAGTGCGGATGCCCGATGCGGGCGTAGAGCAGCCGCAGGTAGTCGTAGACCTCGGTGATCGTGCCGACCGTCGAGCGCGGGTTCTTGCTGGTGGACTTCTGGTCGATGGACACCGCAGGGGACAGGCCCTCGATGAAGTCGACGTCGGGCTTGTCCATCTGCCCGAGGAACTGCCGGGCGTAGGCCGACAGCGACTCCACGTAACGGCGCTGGCCCTCGGCGAAGATCGTGTCGAACGCCAGACTCGACTTGCCGGACCCGGACAGCCCGGTGAACACGATCATGGAGTCCCGCGGCAGGTCGAGCGAGACGTCCTTCAGGTTGTGCTCGCGTGCTCCACGCACGATGAGTCGGTCATGCACAGCGTTCTTCCCGGTTCCTGTTCTGGGGCGCGGCGAATAAAGACAGCGAAGAGAAACGGTCCCGTCTCAGGCTAGCCAGGGGGTACGACAGAATCCCCCGGCCTCCGTCAGACGGCGGCGCGCGTCACCGCATTTGAACCGTACACGTGTTCGAAGATCTCTCGCCACCGGAACGCGCCGGGCGGCCCCCGCGCCTCAGCCGAGGTCGCCCCGCGCCTTGACCCCGATCACGTTGTACGAGGTCGTGGGCGTGGGCGTGGTGGTGAACCTGGCGTTGGGCAGGTAGAGACGGCCGCCGAACGGGGCGACCGTGGTCGGCACGTCGAACCTCGGATCGGTGATCCGGCCGACCACCCGCGCGGACGTCCCGTCCCGGCTCAGCTTCAGCACGGCGATGACGTTGAGACGGTTCTGCACCACGTACAGCGTCCGGCCCTGCCGCAACATTCCATCGCCGTTGACCAAGGACTCGCCGCCGATGTCGACGGTCGTGGTCACGCCCGTCCCGGGGTCGACGCGGAAGAGCTTGCCGGCGTTGCTCTGCACCACCAGCAGCGCCCTGCCGTCGGGCGTGGTGGCGATGCCGTTGGCGTTGGCGCCGGTCGGGTTGAACACCAGGTCGCCCGTCAGCGGGAGCCGCGTGACGCTCCTGGGCAGGCCGTCCCGGCCCAGGCCCACCTTGTAGAGGGCCGGCTCGGGCGTCGCCGAGTCGGTGAACCAGGCCGTGTTCTTCGTCACGATGACGTCGTTGATGAACGTGGGCGTCCCGGTGGAGAGCCGGGTGTTCGAGATGATCGCCCCGGTGCGCGGGTCGACCACGCGCGCCGTGCCGGCGGGCCCGCCGGCGGCGAAGATCCGTCCCCTGCGGTCGACCTTGATGCCCACGGTGGGGGTGCCCGGCCCCTGGCTGATCACAGAGCCCTTGCCGGTGCGCAGGTCGGCCCGCCAGATGTCGCCGTCGGCCAGCGACCCGACGTAGGCGTACGGCCCGGACCCGGTCGCGATCCCCTCCGGCCGCCACCCGTCGGGCAGCTGGATCTCGGTCGGGAATCCGCGGTGCTCCGCCCCGGCCGCCGGAGCGGTGACGAGCACGAGCATTCCGGCAACGACGACGGCCCCGGTACGGCGCATCATGGCGATCACTCCCTCTCGGAAGATCAAGTCTCGCATCGTCCCTCCCGCGAATGAACCCCTTCCTCCTGGCCGAACCGCGCCACCGCGGGTGGAAGATAGGGGCGGGAAGAGGAGGCGCGGGCGATGGACGACTGGCGGAGGGCCCTCGAGGAGATCCACACGGCGACGGAACGGGTGGTGACCACGCTGTCCGGGCTGACCGACGAGGAGATCACCGCGCCGTCCGGCCTGCCCGGCTGGACGCGCGGCCACGTGGCCGCGCACCTCGCGCGCAACGCCGACTCCCTCTGGAACCTGCTGGAGTGGGCGCGCACCGGCAAGGAGATCCCGCAGTACCCGAGCTTCGAGGCCCGCGAGGCCGACATCGAGGCGGGCGCGGGCCGCTGCCGGTCGGCGCTGGTCGCCGACGTGCGGGGCACGGCGGCGCGGTTCGCCGAGCAGGCGAGGACGTTGCCGGCCCAGGCGTGGGACGCCGAGGTGCGGGCGATGTCGGGCTTCGCGCAGCCCGCCTGGTACACCGTCTTCCGCAGGTGGAACGAGGTCGAGGCGCACCACGTCGATCTCGCCGCCGGCTACGGCCCGGCTGACTGGCCGGAGGCCTACCTGCGGTGGTCCCTGCCCGCGACGTTGTCCGGCCTGGCCGGGCTGCCGGCGGAGCGGCGGGGCGGGGTCGCCGGGTTCCGGCTGGTCGCCACCGACACCGGCGACGCGGCCGACCTGCGCGGCACGGCCGGCGGGCCCGAGGTGTCCGGGTCGGGCCGGGCGCTGCTGGCCTGGCTGAGCGGCCGGTCGGACGGCTCCGGGCTGGCGATGCGGCCGGACGGCGTCCTGCCGGTGCCGCCGCCGTGGCCGCACGATCCGCAGCGTTTCTGACCGGCCGCCGGCCGGATCGGCGGCCAGGTCACCGGTCCGGGTCGTCGGGCTCGGTGCCGGCGAGCCGGTGGAGCGCGTCCACCGACCGGACGGTGATCATGTTGCGGGCGACGACGACCCGGTCCCTGACCCGCTCGCCGGCCAGGATCTGCGCGACCTTGCGGCGGCCCATGCCGGCCCAGCGGCCCAGATCCTGCTGGGAGACCGGCACCCGGACGGCCAGCCCGTCGCCGGCCGGCTCGCCGAACCGCGCCGCGAGCCGCAGCAGCCGGGTGCCGAGCCGCCGCGCGGCGTCGTCGGGGAAGTGCGCGACCCGCAGCGTGTTGGCGTCCCGCAGCCGCTCGGCGAGCACCCCGGCCACCGCCCACACCCAGTCGGGGTCGCCGTTCAGGACCGTGCGAAACCGGTCGGCGGGCAGGACGAGGGCCTGGACCGGCGTCAGCGCCTCCACGCTGGCCTCCCGGGTGCCGCCGTCGACGGCCTCGATCTCGCCGACCAGGTCCCCCGGGCCGAGCACGTCGAGGATCACCCGCTCGCCGGCGTGGTCGACCCAGACCTCCACGGCGCCCGAGCGCAGCACGTACACCTGGGGCGAGCGGTTGTGCTCGCGCATCAGGAACGCGCCCTGCTTGATCAGGACCGACGTGCCCGCGTCCTCGAGCGCCTTGCGCCCCGGGCCGGGCAGCGCGGCCCAGAACGTGCCGATGTCCATCGAGGCCCTCCCGATTCAAGTGAACGCGGCAGTGCGACGATGGACTGCGTAGGACTGCACAGACGTGAACGGCGGTTCCGCGCGTCCTCGGGCGGAACCACGAAGATCATTCAAGACTATTGAAGATCATTCTGTCGCCGGGCCCTCCTCCGTGTCCGCCCCCTCCGACTCCAGCCACATGTCCAGCGCGCGCATCCGGCGCGCGCAGTCGGCCGCGGCCGCCTCGTCGCCGAGGGCCAGATGCGACTCGCGCTGCCGTTCCAGCGCCAGCCGCTGGCCCCAGTGGTCGCCCACCTCGCGGCGGATGATGATCTCCGCGGCGAAGTGCCCGACCGCCTCGGGGTGACCGCCCTGCCGCTGGCAGGCGCGGCCCATGGTGTGCATCGAGTACGCCTGCTCGCGGGTGTCGCCGAGCCGGGTCGCCAGGTCGAGCGCCTGCTTGCCGGTGCTCAGCGCCGCGTCGGTCTTGCCGAGGTCGAGGTAGATCGCCGCCAGGTGCACCAGCGCGGTGCCCTCGCTGTGCCGGTCGCCGACCTCGCCGAGCACGCGCAGCGCCTCCAGCTCGGTCTGGAGCGCCTCCTCCAGGCGCCCGCTGCGCCGCAGCACCAGGGCGTAGGTGTCCAGTCCGGTGCCGAGCCCGTAGCGGTCGCCGATGTCGCGGCGGATCGTCAGCGCCTGCTCGGCGGCGCGTTCGGCCTCGTCGTGCAGGCCCAGCCGCAGGTAGGTGCGGGCGATGCTGCCGAGGGTCGTGGCCAGGCCGCCCTGCGCGCCGAGCCGGTGCCACAGGTCGAGGGCCTCCAGGCCGAGGACGAACGCCTCCTGGTCGCGGTAGAGCCGCCGCATCACCATCGACAGGTGTTCGAGGTCGTGCGCCTCGCCGTGCAGGTCGCCGATCTCGCGGCGGATCTCCAGGGCGCGGACGAGCTGCTCGCGCGCCTCCCGGTAGCGGCCCAGCCGCCAGTGCACGATGCCGATCTGCGCGAGCGCCTCGGACTCGCCGTGCCGGTCGCCGATCTCGCGGTGCAGCCGCAGCGCCTGGCCGCAGTAGGTGAACGCCTCGGCGAACCGCGCGGCGTCGCACATCAGGCGGGCCAGCGTGGTCAGCGCGCGCGCCTCGCCGTGCCGGGCGCCGAGGGCGCGGTAGGTCTCCAGCGCCTTCTCGGCGTCCTGCAACGCCAGGTCGCGCAGGCCCAGCGACGCGTACACCCGTGCCAGCTCGGTCAGCGCCTGCGCCTCGCCGTGGCTGTCGGCCAGCTCCTGCCGGATGAACAGCGCCTCCAGCGCGTGCGAGACCGCCTCGTGGATCGCGCCGCGCCGCCGGTGCACCTGGGCGACCGTCAGGAGCGTCCCGGCGACGCCGGTCAGGTCGCCGATCCCGCGGCGGATCTCCAGCGCCCGGCTCGCGTGCTCCAGGGCCGCCTCGTAGTCGGCCAGGCCCACGAAGCCGCGGGCGAGCGTGTCGTGGCCGCGCGCCACGCCGTGGCTGTCGCCCAGCGACTCGTGGATCGCCAGGGACTGCCGCGCCCGTTCGATCGCGGTCATGTAGCGGCCGAGCGCGCAGTGCACGTCGGCCAGGGTCGCCAGCGTCAGCGCCTCCCCGAGCAGGTCCGGCGGGTCCGCGGACCGGAACCCGCGGCGGGCGTCCTCCCCGTAGCCGATCGCCTGCACCGAGCCGCCGAGGTCGAAGTGCGCGACCGCGAGGTTGTGCAGCATGACCGCCGCCGCGGGCCAGTCCTCCTCGGTGCGGGCGGCGCGCAGCCCGGCGAGGTGGACGGTGATGTTGTCCTCGCTGTAGCGCCGGAACTCCTGGAAGTCGAACAGCGCGTCGGCCAGCTCCCAGCAGGTGCGGTGCAGGCCGAGCCGCGCCGCCAGGTCGACCGCCGCCACCAGGTTGCGGCGCTCGGCCTCGAACCAGGCCAGGCCGTGCACCCGGGCGACGGCGTCCGGCCGTGCCGCGCTCCGGGTGTCCGCGGCCTCGAGCATGGGACGCCGCCCGCGTCCCAGCGCCTCCCCCGCCTCGCGCGCCTCGGCGAGGTAGCCGGCGAGCAGGCGCCGCTGCGCCGCGAGCCGCTGGTTGTCGGCGTCCTCGCTGAGACCGCGGTCGCGGGAGTAGTCGCGCAGCAGGTCGTGCATGCGGAACCGGCCGGGCGCCACGTCGTGCACCAGGTAGGCCTGCCGCAGCCCGTCCAGCAGGTCGGCCGCCTCGGCCACCGGCTGGTCGAGCAGCATCGCCAGCGCGGACGCGGTGAAGTCGGGACCGGGCACGAGCCCGAGCCGCCGGAACGCGGCCCGCTGGTCACGGCGCAGGCCGCGGTAGGCCACGTCGAACGTCGGGCTCAGCACGCCGTGCAGGCCCGCGGCCGCGGGCAGCGCCCCGGCCGTGAGGCCCGCCCCGAACGGCGCGGGCCCGTCGTGGTCGGTCAGCTCGCGGACGGCGTCGGCGATCGACTCCTCCCGGTTGTCGGCCAGCCGCGCCGCCATGATCCCCAGCGCGAGCGGGAGGAACCCGCACTCGCGCGCCAGCCGCAGCGCCGCCTTCTGCTCGTCGCGGACCCGCCGGTCACCCGGCCCCAGGACGGCGGCCATGAGGTCGAGCGCCTCACGTTCCACCATCTCGCGCAGCTCCAGCGTGCGGACGTCCGCGCCGTCGAGCAGGTCCGGAAGCTGCCGCCTGCTGGTCACCATGGCCAGCCCGGGGCCCATGGCGCTCAGCAGCGGCCGGACCTGCCCGGCCCCCGCCGCGTCGTCCAGCACCAGCAGGACGCGCCGGTCGGCCAGCAGCGACCGGCACTGCGCGACCAGCTCGCCCTCGGTCCGCGGCAGCTGGTCGCCCGGCACGCCCATGCCCCGCAGGACCTGTCCCATCGCCTCGGCCGCGGTCACCGGCGCGCGGGCGGTGCCGCGCAGGTCGACGAAGATCACCCCGTCCGGGAACCGCGCGGCCACCCGGTGCGCCCAGTGCAGCGCCAGCGTCGTCTTGCCGACCCCGGCCATGCCCTGCACGACCACGGCGCGCGGCATGTCGGTCTGCGACACCAGCATGTCGAGCTTGCCCAGGCCGACCTCGCGGCCGGTGAACGAGGGGTTGTCCGGCGGCAGCCGCGGCACCTGCCGCTCCCCCTCCGGCTGCAGCCGGACCGGGGACCTGGTCGCGATCCGGACGTTCAGCGCCTCCTCGGCCGCCGGGGCGCCGGCCGGGTCCGCCGCGCCCGGCGCGGGCACCGGGCCGGCGGGCCATTCGTCGCCCCACGGGCTCGCCGCCCGCCGCAGCGCCTCCGGCGACAACACCGTCAGGGGGCGGCTCCTGGCGTCCAGGATCCCCTTCGACCGCCACACCCGGAACCAGCGGACCAGCGTCTCCCGCGAGATGCCCGCCCAGTTGGCCAGGTCGGCCTGGCTGAGCCGCAGCGGGATCCGCACCCCCTGCGAGGTGTGGTCGCCGAACCGGTGCGCCAGCTCCAGCAGGTGGTAGGCCAGCCGCTGCGGATGCTCGGCGGCCCGGACCGCGTGCCGCCGCCCGCCGAAGGTGTCGCTCTCCGCGATGGTGTGCATCATCGCCTCGGCCACCTGCGGGTTGGCCGCCAGCAGGCTGGCGAACTGGCGCCGGTCGATGCGCAGCACCGCGACCTGGTCCAGCGCGGCGACGGTGCCGCGCTGCGCGTGCCCCCACGGCGCCAGCGCGCCCACCAGGTCCCCCGGCCCGAACAGATCGATGATCGACTCGTCGCCCTCGCTGGAGTCGACGAACTCCTTGGCGACCGCGTTGGACACCGTCCGCGCGGTCGCCTTGAACACCACGAACACGCCCGGCGCGACCACTCCCTGGTAGCAGATCATGCCGCCCTTGGGGATCTCCGAACGCCGCCCCATCGCGCGCAGCGCCTGCCGGTCGGTCGCCGACAGCCGGTCCCAGAAGCTGCCCGTCCGCACGTCGTCGCCGATCACAGGGCCACCATCGCCATCGTCCAGAAGATGAACGTCACCGCCGTCACCACCCCCCACACCACGGCCCGCCACGACAACTCCGAGCAGCGGTGCGCCGCCGCCACGAGCCGTCGCAGCTCGCCGTCCCGCACCCGCGAGTCCAGCACCGAGTCCAGCGCGAAGGGCCGCCACGGCACGCCCGGGTCCAGCGGCGCCCCCGTGTTGCCCCTGGCCGTGCTCAGTGCCGCCACCAGCGTCATCCGCGACCGCGCCACGAACCCCGCCGACGTGACGAACGCCGCCGTCAGCACCGCGAGCAGCCCCACCGCGACCACGCCCGGCCGCTGCGCCGCGAGCTGCGCGACCACGCCGACCAGGACCATGGCCAGGACCACCGCCGCCACCAGCGCGTCCTGCCCGCACAGCCGCACCAGCGAGCACGCCTGCTTCAGCAGCTCGTCCGGGGCGTCGTCCCCGCGTGGAGGGCCCGCCTGGAAAGTCCTCGTCACCACCGCGTCACCGTCCTCACCGGATCGCACCTGACCTTCCACGTCGAATCGTCCGTCAAGTCCGCGCGGGGAACCATCCGGTACGGCACGCCTGCGTTGAGTCTGGTGACTCATTCTTGCTCCGGGGCAGCGATGGGGGAGGATGGGCGGGAGCCCATCAAGGAGGAAACAATGAGCTACACCGGTTACGTCGAGGTCGGCGGAAGGCCCGACGTCCGGGAGCTGCCCGGTCTCACCATCACCAAGATCGCCGTAGGTCCGTACGACAACAACGCGTACCTGCTCCGCTGCACGGCGACCGGCGACCAGCTGCTCATCGACGCCGCCAACGAGCCGGCGCGCCTCCTCGAGCTCATCGGCGACGGCCCGCTCAGCCGCGTCGTCACCACCCACCGCCACCAGGACCACTGGATGGCGCTGAGCGACATCGTCCAGGCCACCGGAGCCCCGGTCGTCGCCCATCCCTTCGACGCCGAGCCCCTGCCCGAGCCGGTCACCGAGCCCGTCGAGAACGGCGACACCGTCCGCGTGGGCCAGGTCGCCCTCGAAGTGATCCACCTGCGCGGGCACACCCCCGGCTCGATCGCCCTCCTCTACGCGCCCGAGGGCGACCGCCCCCACCTCTTCACCGGAGACAGCCTCTTCCCGGGCGGGGTCGGCAACACCTGGGGCGACCCCACCCGCTTCAAGCAGCTCATCACCGACGTCGAGGAACGTGTCTTCGACCGCCTTCCCGACACCACCTGGTTCTATCCCGGCCACGGCAAGGACAGCACCCTGTCCCGCGAACGTTCCTCCCTTCCCGAATGGCACGAACGCGGCTGGTGATCCTCGGGGCCCCGCCGGGCGTTCGTTCACCTCTCCCCTATCAGGCATCCGCTCCGGCGTCTGTGGTCGATGACGCAGCGGCGGCGGCCGATACCGGGTACATGTGGAGGACGGACCTCTTGGCGGGGTGAGAGCCGGTGTTGTCGGAGACGCTTGCGGCGTTGGCTGGAGCGGGAAGCACCACGGTGGTGCAGGCGATGGCCTCCGACGGCTGGGAAGTGGCCAAGACGCGGCTGGCGCGGCTGCTCGGGCGCGGGGAGCCCGGCGGCGCCGCGGCCGCCGAGGAACGCCTGGAATGGTCGCGCGCCGAGCTGGCCGCCGCGCCCGAGCACGAGCGGGAGCAGGCCCGCCGCCTCCAGGAGGCGGTGTGGCGGGGCCTGCTGGGCGACCTTCTGGAGAAGCGGCCCGAGATCGAGGCCGACCTGCACGGCTGGGTCGACCGGTTCCAGGCCGACCGGGGCCCCTTCGTCCAGGTGGTGTACGCCCCGGCCCAGCAGCAGACGGTGGTGGGACCCGGCACGCGGATCGGCCACCCGCCGGCCGGGGCGTCCCCGGAGATCGCCGGAACGATCGCGGTGCCCGCGGGGCGCCGCTACGAGCACGGCCGGCTGCACGGGCGGGACGACCTGATCGACGAGCTGGTGGCGGCGCGGTCCGGTCCGGGGACGCGCACCCATGTGCTGCACGGACTCGGCGGCGGAGGCAAGTCGAGCGTCGCGCTGGAGGCGGCCGTCCGCCTCCAGGCGGTGGGGACCGAGGTGTGGTGGGTCGCGGCGACCGACGTCGACCGGGTCACGATGGGAATGCTCGCGCTCGCCCGCCGCCTCGGGCTCGACGAGTCCCAGATCGTCCACCGGGGCATCGCGGACCTGGTGTGGCAGAGGCTGGAGGAACGCGACGAGCCGTGGGCGCTGGTCTTCGACAACGCCGACGACCTGAGCGTCCTGGCTCTGGACGGCGCGCCGCTGCGCGACGGGACGGGGTGGCTGCGCCCGCCGCGGTCCCCGGTAGGCCTGGTGATGGTGACCACCAGGCACGGCCATGCCTCGGACTGGGGCGCCTGGTGCCGCCTGCATCCCGTGGGGATGTTGCCGCCGTCCAAGGGCGCGGACCTGCTCCTCGACCACACCGGTGACGAGACCGGCGGCCGGGAGGACGCCGGGTCGCTCTCCGAGCGGCTGGGCGGCCTGCCGCTGGCGTTGCGGCTCGCCGCCTCGTTCCTCGGGCAGGCGCACCGGACCCCGGCCGTGTTCGCCGAGTCCGGGTGCCCCCGGACCTTCGCGCAGTACCGGGCCGCCCTCGACCGGGACCAGTTCGACACGCTCTTCCCGGCCCAGCACGACGTCCACCTGTCCGACGGCCAGGCGCGCCAGATGGTCGGGCGGACCTGGGAGTTGTCGCTCGAACTGCTGGAACGCCGCGGGATCGCCGAGTCGCGGCCGCTGCTCCGCCTGCTGGCCTGCATGGCCGACGCGGCGATCCCCTACGAGCTGCTGCTGCGGCCGGCGATGCTGGAGGAGGCGAGGATCCTGCCGCGCGCGGTCAGCGGACGCCGGTTGTGGACGGCGTTGCAGGCCCTCGCCGGCACCGGCCTGCTCGACCTGCCCACGACCACCGCGACCTCGGGGCGCACGGCCGTGCTCCGGCTGCACCCTCTCGTACGGGACGCCGGCCGGCCCCACGACGAGAAGGGGCGGTACCTCGCCGCCGCCGCGTCGCTGCTCGCGCGGGCCGCGCGGGGCATGGAGAGCGGCCCGCCGGAGCGTCCCGGCGCCTGGCCGAACTGGTCGGCGCTGGTGCCGCACGCCACCGAGGTCCTCGCGGCGCTGCGGCGCGACGCTCCGCACGCCGGGCGGCGCGCCTGGCGGAACGCGGCGTTCGCCACCTACATGAGCGCCCGCCACCTCGCGGCCACCGGCGCCTACCGGCGAGCCGAGGCGGCCTACCGCGCGGTGCTGATGGCCCGGACGCGGGTGCTCGGCGGCGACCACGCCGAGACCCTCAACGCCCGCTACGGCCTGGCCCGGATGGCCGCGGCGCAGGGCAGAAACGACGAGGCCCAAGGCGCCTACCTGGCGGTACTGGTGGCCCGGATGCGGGTGCTGGGCAACGACCATCCCGACACGCTGAACGCCCGCTACGGCCTGGCCCGGGTGGCGGCCGCCCAGGGCCGGTACGGCGAGGCCGAGGCCGTCTATCGCGAGGTGCTCGCCGTCGAGGAGCGCGTCCTGGGCGCCGGTCATCCCGACACGCTGCGCAGCCGCTACGGGATCGCCCGGATGCTGGGCGAGCAGGGGCGCTATGACGAGGCCGAGGGCGTCTACCGGGAGCTGCTCGCCGCCTCGTTCCCGTTCGAACGGCCCGGGGCTCCGGGCCGCGGCGGCGAGCCGCCGTTCGAGCTCGGCGAGGCCAGGACCATCTACCGGGAGGTGCTCGCCGTCGAGGAACGTGTCGTCGGCCCCGACCGTCCCGACGCGCTGACCATCCTCTACGCGATCGCCAGGATGGCCGCCGCCCAGCAGAGGTACGACGAGGCCGGCTCCGCCTACCGGGAGGTCCATGCCGTGGAGGCGCGGACGCTCGGCCCAGACCATCCCGACACCCTGACGACCCGCCACTGGATCGCGCGGATGGCCGCGGCGCGGGGCCGCCATCGCGAGGCCGAGGCGGGCTTCCAGGAGGTGCTGGCGGGACGGGAACGGGTGCTGGGACGCGATCACCCCAGCACGCTCACGACCCGGCACTGGATCGCGCGGGTGGCGGCGGCCCAGGGGCGCCGGCGCGAGGCCGCGGCCGCGCTGCGGACCGTGCTGGAGGCGAGGAGGAAGGTGCTCGGCGTGGATCATCCGCACACCCGGCGCACCAGGGAGGCCCTCGAACAGCTGGAGGACGGGCCGCCGCGCTCCGACGGCACCGACCTCGCGCACTGAGCGCCCGGCGGCGCGTCCTCACTCTCGGCGGTAGCGGGCGGAGAGCCGGCGCCGGTGGTGGGCGGGCGTGCCGTAGAGGGCGCGGTTGAGGGCGGCGCGCTTGAGGTGGACGTGGACACCGCTCTCCCACGTGTAGCCCAGGCCCCCGTGGAGCTGCATCGCCTTGCCCGCGATCTCGACGGCGGCGGCGCACGCGTAGGACTTGGCCATCGACGCGGCCACCGAGGCCGTCACGGGGGCCGTCACAGACGCGGTCGCGGGCCCGTCCGCCTCGTCGTGGGCCTGGGCGCGGACGGCGACGTCGACCAGCTTCCGGGCCACGCTGATCCGCACGAGCATGTCGGCGCAGGCGTGCTTCACCGCCTGGAAGGAGCCGATCTTGCGGCCGAACTGCTCGCGGATGCCCGCGTAGGCGACGGTGGCGTCCAGCATGGCCTCGCTGAGGCCGAGGCTGTCGCACGCGATCGCGACGGCGGCGCGGTCGTGCAGGCGCTGGAGGGCGCCGCCGCCGAGGCGCAGCTCCGGGCCGGGCCGGACGTCGTCCGCGACGATCTGTCCGAACGTGCGGGTGGCGTCGACGACGGGCTGCTCGGTGATGGTGAGGCCGGGGGTACGCGGGTCGAGCACGACGACGCGCGGGACGCCTCCCGGGTCGAGGGCGGGGACGAGGAGGTGGTCGGCGACCGGGGCGTCCGGGACGAACGCGGCGGTGCCCGAGAGGCGCGTGCCGTCGATGCGGAACGGGATGCCGGGCGTCTCCGCGGGGAGCGCGAGGACGGGGACGGCCTCACCCGAGACCGTGGCCCGGAGGAGGTCGTCGCGGTGCGGGGCGGGTGCGGCGAGGCCCAGGGCACCGGCCGCGAGGACGGCGACCGACAGGTAGGGCCCGGGGGCGGCGGCGCGGCCCATCTCGCGCAGGACGACGGCGACCTCGGCGAAGCCCGCGCCCGCGCCGCCGAGGCCGGCGGGCGCCTCCAGGCCCAGCCAGCCCGCGTCGGCGATCTGGCGCCACCCCGGCGAACCGGCGAGCAGGCCGGCCGCGACCGCCCGCAGGTCGTCGTGGAGTTCGGAGAGGTCGGCGGTCATCGGGGCAGCCCCAGTCCGCGCTCGCCGATGATGGTGCGCTGGATCTCACTGGTGCCGCCCGGGATCGTCCACTCCCAGGAGCCGATGAAGTCCAGCACCCAGGCTCCCGACTCCCAGCCGCCCGACAGGGGTTTGGCCAGCTCGGCGTGGGCGGCCAGGCCCGCGATCTCGGCGCCGAAGTCGGTCATGCGCTGCAGCAGCTCGCTGTAGAGGAGCTTGACGATGGAGGCGTCGGCCGGGCCCGGGTCGTCGGCGGCGACGAGGTCGGCGCAGAGGGCGCGCAGGCCGGTGATCTCGATCTCCAGGGCGGCGAGCCGGTCCTGGGCGAGCGGGTCGGCGAGGGGCGCGCACAGGTCGAGGAGGCGCCGGAAGCCGCCGGTGCCGAGCCGTTCGGCCAGTTCGAGCATGGTCATGCCGCGTTCGGCGCCCAGGGTCGACTGGGCGACCCGCCAGCCGCCGTTCTCAGGCCCGACGAGGTTGGCGGCGGGGATGACGACGTCGTCCAGGAAGATCTCGCAGAAGTGGGACTCGCCCGTCGCCTGCCGGGTGGGGCGGACGTCGATGCCCGGCGTCCGCATGTCCATCAGGAAGTAGGAGATGCCCTGGCGTTTGGGCGCGCCGGTGCGGGCGAGGAGGAGGCACCAGTCGGCGTGGGCGGCGCCGCTCGCCCAGCACTTCTGGCCGTTGACCACGTAGGCGTCGCCCTTCCGGCGCGCGGACGTGGTGAGGGCCGCCAGGTCGGACCCGGCGCCGGGCTCGGAGAAGCCCTGCGCCCAGATCTCTCCGTCGAGGATGGCCGGCAGGTGCCGGTGCCGCTGCGCGTCGGTGCCCGCCGCCAGCAGCGTGGACGCCGCGTGGTGGATGCCGACGAAGGCCAGCACCAGCCGCGGGGCGTCATGGGCGGCGAACTCCTGGTAGAGCACGGCCTGGTCGGCGACCGGCATCCCGCCGCCCCACGCGGAGGGCCAGTGCGGGACGGCGAACCCCGCCTCGCGCAGCTCCTGGAACCACTCCTTCTGGAAACGGACGAACTCCTCGTCGGAGGCGCCGGTCTGCGCGCGCCGCCAGTCGCCTGGAACGTGCGCGCGGCACCAGTCGCGCACGTGCGCGCGGAAGTCGGAGGTCACGCGGTCGCTCCGGGGAAGAGGCCGGTCAGGCCGCGCCGTCCGATCTGGCGGGTGAGCCGGTCGCGCGTCGCCGACAGGCCGAGCGGCAGCCGCCGCAGGGGCTGGCTGTAGCGCGACAACCACGACAGCGGCGACTCGTCACAGAAGCCGATGGCGCCGTGCAGCAGGTGCGCGGTGCGGAAGACCGTGTCGGCCGCCTCCAGCGCGGCGAGGCGGAGCGCGAGCGCGTCGTCGAGCGCCTCCGGCAGGCCGGCCTGGACGCTCCACAGGGCGTAGGCGGCGAGGGCCTCGACGCCGCTGCGCTCCACCTCGGCGTCGGTGAGCTGGAACTGCACACCCTGCTG
The DNA here is from genome assembly GCF_040643285.1 of Spirillospora sp. NPDC047279. Classification (NCBI taxonomy): domain Bacteria; kingdom Bacillati; phylum Actinomycetota; class Actinomycetes; order Streptosporangiales; family Thermomonosporaceae; genus Spirillospora; species Spirillospora sp. NPDC047279. The sequence goes on along the minus strand of NZ_JBEYUA010000009.1, from coordinate 188,188 downwards.
CTCGGCCAGCGGGCGGCCGAACTGGTGCCGGACGAGCACGTGCGACCGGGTCAGCTCCATCGCGCGGTCGAGCATCCCGAGCAACGTCCAGCACGGCAGGACCAGGCCCAGCGCGGCGTCTCCCCCGCCGTCTCCCCCGCCGTCTCCCCCTCCGTCCCGGTCGAGCGGCCCGACGTCGAGCGCGGTGACGAACGCGGTGGTGCGCGGCGGGCCGGGTGGGGGCGCGGCGACCGCGGCGCCGCGCCGGCCGTCGAGCGTCACCGCGGTCCAGCGCAGGCCGAGGCCGGCGACCGGTGCCTGCGGGGCTGGGCCGTCGACGACCAGCAGTCCGTCGGTGCCCGGGCCGGCGGGGCGGGCGAGGCGTTCGGCCAGCGGGTAGGCGAGCGCCCAGTGGCCGGCGCTGCGGCACAGGGCCGCCGCGGCCTCCAGGTCGTCGGCGTCGCCGCGGGGGTCGAGGTCCCACGCGCCGAGCTCCTCCAGGACGGGCGCGACCAGGTCGTGCCGGCGGGCGGGCTCGCGCTCCGCGTCCTGGACGAGCCGGTCGCCGCCGGCCGCCTCGAACGCCCGGAGCGCCTGGCGGCCGTACTCGGCGGCGGCCTCGCTCGGCTCGAGGTTCACGCGTCCGCCAGCAGCGCGCGGGCCAGCAGGATGCGCTGGACGTCGATGCTCCCCGACGCGACGGTCGAGGCGTGCGAGTAGCGCCAGTGGTCGTCGACCTCGCGGCGGAAGAGCCAGGCCTCCTCGCCCTCCCCGGGCGCCGCCGCGGCGATCTCCACCAGCACGTCGGCGCTCTCCTGGTCGAGCCGGGTCACCGCGATCCGGTAGGCCGCCGCGTCGTTGGGCCGCACCCGTCCCTCGCTCTGCATCGCGATCACGCGGTAGGCGAGCAGGCGGGCACGGCGGCAGTGCGTCAGCATCCGCGCCCAGCGCACCCGCAGCTCGGGGGGCAGCCCGTCCCAGGCGTCGCCCAGCACCCGCGGCGCGGCCTGCAGCAGCCGCTCGCAGCGCGCGTAGCGGGCGATGCCGACCCGCTCGAACGACAGGACCTCCTGGACGACCTTCCAGCCCTCGTCGAGGGTGCCGAGCACGTCGGCCTCGGTGACCCGCACATCGTCGAAGAACACCTCGTTGAGGTGGTGCGGCCCCATGAGCGATCCGATCGGGCGCACCTCGATGCCCTCGGCGTCCATCGGCACCAGGAAGATCGTCAGGCCCTGCTGGCGGCGCTCGCGGCGGGCGGTGCGGACGAGCAGGAAGCACCACTGGGCCATGGTGGCGTAGGACGTCCAGACCTTCTGTCCCGAGATCAGCCAGCCGTCGCCGTCCCGCCGGGCCGTGGTGCGCAGCGCCGCCAGGTCCGAGCCGGCGTCGGGCTCGCTGAAGCCCTGACACCAGATCACCTCGCCGCGCGCGATGGGCGGCAGGTGGCGGCGGCACTGGCCGGGCGTGCCGTGCCGCATGATCGTCGGGCCGACCCAGTTGACGCCCATGTACTGCGCGCCGCGCGGCTCGTGGTGCGCCCACATCTCCTCGCGGACGACGGTCTGCTCCCAGGGCGAGGCGCCCCAGCCGCCGTACTCCCGCGGCCAGGCCGGGCACAGAAGCCCGCGCTCGGCCAGCAGCCGGCTGAACTTCTGCGCGGTCTCCAGGTCCGCCGGGTCGTCGGTGAACGCCCCGAGGTAGCCGCGCGGGACGTGCTCGGACACCAGCCTGCGCAACTCGCCGCGGAGCTCCGTGGCGGCCGGACCCATCGTGAAGTCCATGGGGACGACGGTAGGCAATCCTTATAATATTTGCAATGCTTGCACGACTCCGCGCGGCCGCGCCACGAGAGCCGTCCGTCCTGGCAAGGGTGGAGGGTTCACGGCCGGGAGGCCACGCCCGGTGACGGCGGCGCGAGGGCCGGGGTCAGCCGCGGCGGAAACGCAGGCGGCTCCGGCTGGACGCGGCGTCGATCACCCTGTCCTCGAACGTGCGGCACACCCAGTGCTGGGTCGCGGTGAGGTGCTCGCGCGCGACCCGTTCGACCTTGCGGGCGTCGCCCTTGGCGATGCTCCGCACCAGCTGCCGGTGGGCCCGCTGGGCGATCTCGCGGTCCTCGGGCGAGGGGTAGGCGCCCCGCGACATCTGCGCGTCCGCCCAGGCCTCCTCCTGGACCGACCACAGCGAGGTCAGGCTCTCCACCACCACGCGCAGCGTCGCGTTGGGGTCGAAGCCCACGAGGACGTCGTGGAACTCCCGCGAGGCCCGGGTGAACGCGGCACCGTCGCCGATGCGGTCGTCGCACTCGGCGAGCAGCTCCTCCAGGCGCGGCACCACGGCCTTCTCGCGGTCGGTCCGCTCCGCGCAGCGCGCCGCGGACTGCGGCTCGAGCGTGGCGAGGGCGGCGCCGAGGTCGGGGACCTTGACCTGCATCGCCTGGAGCGTCAGGCCGAGGGCGTAGCCGGCGGTCCCGATGTCGGGGGCGTGCACGATCGCACCGCCGCGGTTGCCGCGCCGGACGGTGATGAACCCCTCGGTCTCCAGGATCCGCAGCGCCTCGCGCACCGACGGGTAGCTGACGCCGAACTCCTCGACCAGCTCGTCCTGCTTGGGGAGCGACGAGCCGTCCACGATGCCGCCGTCGAGGATGCGGTCGCGGAGCGCGGAGGCGACCAGTTCCGCCATGCGCATCTGGGAGATCTTGGCGTGCTGAGCTCCTGCACGTTCCACGATTACAAGGTTAGCAGTGATGGCATGGACGTCCTCCGACGAGATCAGCGAGGTCCGACGAGACCGGCGAGGTCCGCGCGCCGTACCTTGCCCATGGCGTTCAGCGGCAGGGCGTCGACCCGGGTCCAGATCTCCGGGACCTTGTACGGGGAGAGCGCGCCCCGGCACAGCTCGGCCAGCGCCCCGAAGTCCAGGGGCGGCCCGGCGCTCTCGACCAGCGCGGCCACCCGCTGCCCGAGCCGGTCGTCGGGCACGCCGCACACGGCGACCCTGGCGACGTCGGGGTGCGCCGCGATGATCCGTTCCACCTCGAGCGGGTAGACGTTCGCCCCGCCGCGGATGATGACGAGCTTCTTGCGGTCGAGCACGGTCAGCCATCGGTCGCCGTCGACGGTCCCGACGTCGCCGGTGGGGGTCGGGCCCGGCTCCGGCGGGCGGACGCGCCCGTCCTCCCAGTGGCCGAGCATCGGCGTCCACCTGCCCGCCCACGGCCCGTCCGCGGCACCGCCCAGGCGGAGCTCGCCGAGCTCGCCGGGCGGGAGCCGGCGCCCCTCGTCGTCGTAGGCCGCCACGTCGTAGTGCGGCAGGACCCGCCCGCTCGTACCGGGGCGCCACTCGTCCCCGGGCGGGTCGATCGACACGACGGTCGGCGCCTCGGTCAGCCCGTAGGTGGCGTGGGGCGTCAGGCCGTACGCCTCGGCGAACGCGTGCCGCACCGTGTCCGGGGTGTCGCCGCCGCCGCTCCACACCTCGCGGAGGGAGCCGAGATCCAGGCCCGGCCGCCGCGCGAGGTCGTAGAGCTGCGCGGGCGCGCCGTTCCACACGGTGACGCGCCGCTCGGAGATCCACTCCGCGACGCCCCCGGCGTCGCGCCGGTCCATGACGACCGCGCAGCCGCCGGCCTGCGCGGTGAGCAGGGTGGACAGGACCATGAGGTTGAGGATCGTGAGCGGGAAGCTGTCGCCCTTGCGCAGGCCGGGCCCCCAGCCCCGGGTGGCGGTGAGGACGGCGCCGGGCAGCAGCAGGTTGCGCTGGCTGTGCACGATCGCCTTGGGACGGCCCGACGTCCCGCTGGTGAACGCGATCCCGGCGGGCGCGTCCGCGGCGGTCTCGATCGCCGGGAACGGCTCGCCGCGCGCGAGGAGCTCCTCCCACCGGCCGGAGCCGACGCGGCCCGGCACCTCCAGCAGGCAGCGTTCCCCGGCCAGGACGACGGCCGGCGCGCAGATGTCGTACAGGTCGCGCTGCTCGGGCTCGGCGAGCGCCTCGCCGATGCCCGCCCAGACGGCGCCGATGCGCTGCGCCCCGTGGAAGGCGGCGACGATGGCGAGGTCGTTGGGCAGGCAGGCCGCGACACGGTCGCCGGGACGGACGCCGAGCGACCAGAGCGCACCGGCCGCGCGCCGCGCCCGGTCGTCGAGCTCGGCGTACGTCCACGATCCGGAGGCCGCCTCGACCGCGGTGGCGCGCGGACGTGAGGACAGCGGGGCGTCGAGTACTCCTGCGATGGTGCTGCTCACGAAATCTTGATAACACTATCCTTACAAAGATTCTACCGATGGGCTCGATGGGCGCCGTATGAAGCACACAGGTCCGCTGTCCGGAGTGCGCGTGGTCGACCTCACCGCGATGGTGATGGGTCCCTACGCCACGCAGATCATGGCCGACATGGGCGCGGACGTGATCAAGGTCGAGCCGCCCGCGGGCGACACCACCCGCTACGTCTCCACCGGGCCGGAGCCGGGCATGGCGGGAGTGTTCGCCAACGTCAACCGCGGCAAGCGCAGCGTGGTCCTCGACCTGCGCACCGCCGAGGGCGCGGACGCGCTGCGCGGTCTCGTCGCCGACGCCGACGTGTTCGTGCACTCGATGCGCGCCAAGGCGATCGCCAGGCTCGGGTTCGCCTACGACGACGTGGCCGCCGTCACCCCGTCGATCGTCTACACCAACTGCTACGGCTACGGCCGTCGCGGGCCGGACGCCGACCTCACCGCCTACGACGACACCATCCAGGCCGCGTGCGGGCTGCCGTCGGTGCAGGAGCGGCTGACGGGCGAGGCGGGCTACGTCGCCACCATCCTGGCCGACAAGGTCGCCGGGCTGACCGCCGTCTACGCGACGATGATGGCTCTCTTCCACCGCGAACGCACCGGCGAGGGGCAGGAGGTCGAGGTCGGCATGTTCGAGACCATGGCCTCGTTCATGCTGGTCGAGCACGCCAACGGCGCGCTGTTCAGCCCTCCCCTGGGCCCGGCGGCCTACCCCCGCGCGGTGGCGCCCAACCGCAGGCCCTACCGCACCAAGGACGGCCACATCTCCGCGCTGGTCTACAACGACAAGCAGTGGAACGCGTTCGTCGGCGCGGTGCGCCCGCCGTGGGCGGGGGACCACCTCGCCACGGTCCAGCAGCGCGCGCGCCGGATCGACGCCGTCTACGGCCTGCTGGCCGAGACCTTCCTCGAGCGCACCACCGGCGACTGGCTGTCGCTGCTGCGCTCGCTCGACATCCCCGCCGCCCCCGTCCGCACCCTGGACGACCTGTTCGACGACCCGCACCTCAACGCGGCGGGCTTCTTCGAGACGGTCGACTCCCCCAACGGCCCGGTGCGGTTTCCCGGGCCGCCGACCTGGTTCTCCCGCACCCCGGGGCACGTCGCCGGGCCCGCCCCGCGGCTCGGCGCGCACACCCGGGAGGTCATGGACGAGATCGGTGACCGCCTCCGCTGAGGTTCGCCTCCGCCAGGGACGCCTCCGGCAACCGACACCAGGAGCGAGATCGTGGACTTCTCCCTCACCGACGACCAGCGGCTCATCCGGGACTCCGTCGTCGAGCACTGCTCCCGGTTCTCCGACGACTACTGGCTCGAACGCGACGACGACGGCGTCTTCCCGCACGACTTCCACAAGGCGATGGCCGAGGCGGGCTGGCTCGGCGTCGCCATGCCCGAGTCGGTCGGCGGCGCGGGCCTGGGCATCACCGAGGCGGCCATCATGATGCAGGCCGTCGCCGAGGCGGGCGGCGGCATGGCGGCGGCGTCCAGCATCCACGGGCCGGTCTTCAGCATGCAGCCGGTGGCGCTGTTCGGCACCGAGGAGCAGCAGGCGCGCATGGTCCCGCCGATCCTGAGCGGCGCGCAGCGCATGTGCTTCGCGGTGACCGAGCCCGACGCCGGCCTCGACACCACCCGGCTGCGCACCCGGGCGGAGCGGCGCGACGGCGGCTACCTGGTCAACGGGGAGAAGATCTGGATCTCGGTCGCGCAGGTCGCCGACAAGATGATGCTGCTGGCCCGCACCACTCCCCTGGACGAGGTGAAGCGCAAGACCGAGGGCCTGTCGTTGTTCTTCACCGACCTCGACCGGTCGAAGATCGAGGTGCGCGGGATCCGCAAGATGGGCCGCCACGCGGTCGACTCCAACCTGCTGTTCATCTCCGACCTGTGGATCCCCGACGAGGACCGGATCGGGGCCGAGGGCGACGGCTTCAAGATCATCCTGCATGGCCTGAACCCCGAGCGCATCCTGCTCGGCGCCGAGGCGATCGGCCTCGGGCGGGCGGCGATCCAGCGCGCCGCCCGCTACGCCAGGGAACGGATCGTCTTCGACCGGCCCATCGGCATGAACCAGGGCGTCCAGCACCCGCTCGCCAAGTGCTGGGCGCAACTGGAGGCCGCGGGCCTGATGGTGATGAAGGCCGCGACGTTGTTCGACCAGGGCGCGGAGTGCGGCGTCGAGGCCAACGCCGGGAAGTACCTGGCCGCCGAGGCCGGGTTCGAGGCCTGCCACACCGCGATGCTGACGCTGGGCGGCATGGGCTACGCGCGGGAGTACCACGTCGAGCGGTACCTCCGGGAGATCCTCATCCCGCGCACCGCGCCGGTGAGCCCGCACATGATCCTCAACTACCTGGCCGAGAGGGTGCTCGACCTGCCCAGGTCCTACTGAGCCCGGCCCGCGTCCGCCCGGATCCGCCCCAGTCCCCGAGCCCAGGGAGCACACACCAGCGATGGACCTTTTCGCCGCACGTTCCTGGCTGTTCGCGCCGGGCGACGCGGAGCGCAAGATGGAGAAGGCCGCGGCCGGCCCGGCCGACGTCGTCGTCCTCGATCTGGAGGACGCGGTCGCCGAGGCGGGCAAGCCCGGCGCGCGCGCCGCGGTCGCCGCGTTCCTCGACGGCCGGCCCGCGCGCGACCGGCACCGGCTGTGGGTGCGCGTCAACCCGCTGGACGGCCCGCACGCGCTCGCCGACCTGGCCGCGGTGGTCCCCGCGCGCCCCGGCGGGATCATGCTGCCGAAGGCGCGCGGCCGAGCGGACGTGGAGGTCCTCGACCACTACCTGTCGGCGCTGGAGGTGGCCGCGGGCTCCGAACGCGGCGCGACCAGGGTCATCGCCCTGGTGACCGAGACCGCCGAGGCCATGTTCACCACCGGCGGTTACCGGGGCGCGCCGCGGCTGGCCGCCATGACCTGGGGCGCGGAGGACCTCGCCGACGCGGTCGGCGCGAGCGACAACCGCTCCCCCGGCGGCGGTTACGGCTTCACCTACGAGCTGGCCCGCAGCCTGTGCCTGCTCGGCGCCGCCGCGGCCGGGGTGACGCCCGTCGAGACCATCCACGGCGACTACCGCGACCTGGAGGGGCTGCGCGCCCGCGCCGAGGGGGTACGGCGGGACGGTTACCGCGGCATGCTGGCCATCCACCCCGCCCAGGTCGACGTCATCAACGAGGCGTTCACGCCGTCGGCGGAGGAACTGGCCGCCGCGCAGGAGATCGTCGACCTGTTCGCGGCCCATCCCGGCGCCGGGACCGTCGGGCACAACGGCGCGATGCTCGACCGCCCCCACCTGGCCCGCGCGCGGGCGTTGCTGGCGGCGGCGGGCCGCACGCCATGACCGCCGTGCACGAGGCCACCGGGCTGGACCTGGCACGGCTGCTGCGCCCCGGCGACCGCATCGTGATCGGCCAGGCGTGCGGCGAGCCGACCACCCTGGTCGAGGCCCTGATCGAGCAGGGCGGCGGCATCGGCGGGTTGTCGGCGTTCATCGCGACGAGCTTCTCCGGCCTGTTCACCCCGGCGTCCACGGCGCGGATCCGGGTCGCCAGCATGGGCGCGATCGGCACGCTGCGGGCGCTGGCCAAGGAGCACCGGCTCCAGGTGATCCCGTGCCACGTCAGCCAGGTCGGCCCGATGATCGAGGCCGGGACCCTCGGGTGCGACATCGCGTTCGTCCAGGTCAGCGCCGCGACCGATGCTGAGGGCCGGCACAGCTTCGGGCTGATCGGCGACCATGTGCGGGCCGCCGTGACCGCGGCGCGGGTCGTCGTGGCCGAGGTCAACGACCAGGTGCCGTTCGTCCACGGCGAGCTGCTGGACCCCGGCGAGATCGACCACGCGGTGCACGTGTCGCGCCCGCCCGTCGAGGTGCCTCCGGCGGCGATCGGCCCGGTCGACGAGGCCATCGCGCGGCACGCGTCCGCCTACATCGAGGACGGCGCGGTGATCCAGACCGGCGTCGGCGCCGTCCCGGACGCCGTCCTGCGGCTGCTGCACGACCGCAGGGACCTCGGCGTGCACTCGGGCATGATCGGCGACGGCCTGGTCGAGCTGGTCCGGGCGGGCGTCGTCACCAACGCGCGCAAGCCCATCGACCGCGGCGTCTCGATCACCGGCGCCCTGATCGGCACCAGGAGCCTGTACGACGCCTGCGACCGCGACCCCGCGATCCGCCTGTGCGCCACGTCCTACACCCACGACGCGGCCGTGCTGGCGCGGCTGGACCGGCTGGTGACGATCAACTCCGCGGTGGAGGTCGATCTCACCGGGCAGGTGAACGCCGAGCAGAGCGGCCCGGCCTACCTCGGCGGCACCGGCGGCCAGGTCGACTTCGTCCGCGCGGGGGCGCGCTCGCCCGGCGGCCGCGCCCTCATCGCGCTGCCCGCGACCGCCAAGGGCGGGACGATCAGCCGGATCACCCCCGCGCTGTCGGGCCCGGTCACCACCGCGCGCAGCGAGGTGGACGTGATCGTCACCGAGTTCGGCGCGGCCGAACTGAAGGGCCGCACGCTGGCCGAACGGGCCCGCCGCCTGATCGCCGTCGCCCACCCGGACTTCCGGGAGGCGCTGGAGCGGCAGGCCCGCGTCATCCAGACCCGCGGCTTCTAGGGCGTGTCTCGAGGTCGGCGTCCGTGGCGAGCGGCGTCCGGGTGCGTGCCTCGCGGGGGCGGAGGAGGGAGGCAGCCCGGTGTCGGCCGGTGACCGGCGACAACTCCGCGAGGTGCGTGCCTGGGCGTCGCGGAGCAGGGCAGCCGACTTCGAGGCACGCCCTAGCCCTGGCCCCCCGAGTCGGCGGGGGCGTAGCCGAGGATGCCCTTGGTCTCCAGGTAGTCGTGGAAGCCGAACTCGCCCCACTCGCGCCCGTTGCCGCTCTGCTTGTAGCCGCCGAACGGGCAGCCGAAGTCGAACGCCTCGTTGACGGCGACCCAGCCCGCGCGGATCCGCCGGGCCACGGCGCGGGCCTGGTCGAGGTCGGCGCCCGCCACGTAGCCGGCCAGGCCGTAGACGGTGTCGTTGGCGATCTCGATCGCGTGGTCGAGGTCGTCGTAGCCGAGGATGGTGAGCACCGGCCCGAAGATCTCCTCGCGGGCGATGGTCATGTCGTTGGTGACGTCGGCGAAGACGGTCGGCCTGACGTAGTAGCCGCGGTCGAGGCCGTCGGGGCGCCCGGTGCCGCCCGCCACCAGCGTGGCGCCCTCATCGATGCCCTGCTGGATCAGCTTCTGGATCTTGTCGAACTGGTCGCCGGCGACCACCGGGCCCATCACGACGTCGCCGCCCGGATCGCCGACGACGACCTCGGCGGCGGCCTGCCGGGCGATGCCCGCGGCCTCGTCCATGCGGGCCCGCGGCACCAGCATCCGGGACGGCGCGCTGCACGTCTGCCCCGAGTTGCCCATCATGCTGCCGACGCCCTGGGCGACGTTGGCGGCGAAGGCCTCGTCGTCCAGGATGATGTTGGGGCTCTTGCCGCCGAGCTCCTGCGTCACCCGCTTGACCGTGGGAGCGGCGTTCCTGGCGATCTCCACTCCCGCGCGGGTCGAGCCGGTGAAGGAGATCATGTCGATGCCGGGGTGGGCGGCCAGCGGCGCGCCGACGCCGGGGCCGTCGCCCTGGACGAGGTTGAACACCCCGGCGGGCACGCCCGCGGCATCGAGGATCTCGGCGAAGATCTGCCCGGTGAACGGCGAGCGCTCCGAGGGCTTGAGGATCATGGTGCAGCCGGTCGCCAGGGCCGGGAAGACCTTCACCGCGATCTGGTTCATCGGCCAGTTCCACGGGGTGATCAGGCCGCAGACGCCGATCGGCTCCCGGACCACGAGGGTCTCGCCGCGCTGCTCCTCGAAGGCGAGGTTCTTCAGCACCTCGACGGCCTTGGCGAGATGCCCGGCGCCCAGGCCCACCTGGAAACCGCCGGCCAGCGCGGCCGGGGCGCCCATCTCCTCGGTCAGCGCGGCGGCCAGGTCGGCCGACCGCTTCTGGTAGACCTCCGCGATGCTCTCCAGGAGCTCGACGCGCGTCTGGACGCTGGTGGACGACCATCCGGGGAAGGCCGCGCGCGCCGCCGTGACCGCGCGGTCCACGTCGGCGGCCGAGCCGAGCGCGACGGTGCCGCAGACCTCCTCGGTCGCGGGGTTGACGATCTCCAGTGCCCGCGGCTCCGCCGGGTCGGTCCACCGGCCGCCGATGTAGAACTTCACGTACTCGCGCATGACCTGCCCGTCCTCATCGTCGTCACTGCATTCCCTCGGCATACCACGTCCGGAACTCGGCGTAGCTCGGCATCTCCTCGGAGTTGGCCTTGGGGTCGACCGCCACGTGGACGACGCCGGGCCTGCCGCTGGAGTAGGCACGTTTGATCGCGGGGGCGATGTCCTCGTCGCGCTCGACGTACTCGCCGTGGCAGCCGAAGCCCTCGGCGACCTTGTCCAGGCGCGTGTCGGTGCTCCAGTGCACGGCGGTCTCCCGCGACCCCTGGCCGAAGGTCCGCTTGTAGACGCCGACCTCCAGACCCCAGGCGTAGTCGACGGCGACGACGCAGACGAGCGGGAGCCCCAGGCGCGCCGCCGTCTCCAGCTCCGCGATCTGGAACTGGAAGGAGGAGTCGCCGGTGATGAGCATCAGGGGCCGGGTGCGCCCCTCCGCGACCGAGGCGCCGATGGCGTACGGGAGCCCGGTGCCGAGGTGCCCGAAGTTCTGGTTCCACATCACGTCGTGCGGCTTGGCCTGCGAGTACGTCCAGCCGAAGATGGTCGTGGCGCCACCGTCCCGCACCATGATCCCGTCGGCCGGGAACGCCCTGGTCGCCTCGACGATCAGCCGTGCCGGGTGCACCGGCGACATGCCGGACGGCGCGGTGCCGGCGAGCTCGGCGAGCCGGGCCGCGTCCTGCTTGATCCACTCGTCCAGCCGCGGCGACGGGTCGCGCGGCGAGTCCTTCAGCGCCTCGGTGAGCTGGGGGACGACGGCCCGCAGGTCGCCGACCAGCGGGACGTCGATCGGGCGGTTGACGCCGATGGCGGCCGGGTCCTGCTCGACGAGGATCCAGGTGCGGTCGGCCTCGTTGTCCGCCCAGTGGCGCCCGCGCCCGTAGTGCACCGGCTCGCCGAGCTCGGTGCCGAGGGCCAGGCACAGGTCCGAGCGCACCACCGCGTCGATCGCCGACGGCGAGAAGCCGTAGGGGAACGTGCGGTCTTCGAGCCCCTTGATGTAGGAGGTGCCGCCGGACGTCTGGATGACCGGGCAGGCCATCAGGTCGGCGAGCGCCTTGACCTGCGCGCCCGCGCGCGCGGTGTGCACGCCGTGCCCGACGAGCAGGACCGGCTCCTCGGCCGCCCTGATCGCCTCGGCGGCCTGGGCGACGCGGTCCGGCCCGGCGGTCTGGCCGACCAGGCGGTAGGCCTCCGGCGGCAGCGCCGGCGGGACGTCGAGCTCCTCCTGGATCACGTGGGAGGGGTATTCGATGTAGACCGGGCCCGGTGTGCCGGTCAGCGCCCGGCGCAGGCCCTCCCGGATGATCTCGTCGGTCTGGTCGGCGTACTCGATGCTGGCGGCGTACTTGACCGACGGCTCGAACAGGCCGGACTGCTTGACGAACTGGATGCGGCCGCGGCGCACGCGCTGCTCGGTGACGCGGGCGCGCTGCCCGCCCAGGAAGATGACCGGGGAGTTCTCCACCTTGGCGCACATCATCGCGCCGGCCAGGTTGGCCACGCCGGGCCCGAGCGTGCCGATGCAGAGCGCCGGCCTGCCGGTCATCCGTGACACGGCCTCGGCCATGAAGCCGGCCGACTCCTCGTGGTGGGGGGCGACCACGGTCCAGCCGCGTTCGTCGGCGAGGTGGAACAGGTGCACGAAGTTCGGATCGGGGATGCCGAAGATCGTGGTGATGCCCTCGGCCTCGAAGAGGTCGAGGAGGCGTTCGTAGACTTTGACCGGCACGCTCACTGCCCTCCGGTGGCCATCGCGAAGCTGTTGCGGATGTGGTCGACGTGGGCCGAGGGGACGATCGGCAACAACCAGGGGTCGCCGGTGTCGCGCACGGCGGCCAGGTGCTCGCCGACCTGCTCGATCGTCCAGGACGGCCGGTAGACGCCCGGCGTCTCGGCGACGAACGCCCGCGCCACCCGGCCGGCGATCGACACCAGCATCTCGCCCGTGATCGAGCAGGTCTCGTGCGCCAGCCAGCCCACCACCGGGGCGACCAGGTCGGCACCCATCGGCGGGTAGGCGGAGGTGTCGATGCCCTCGGCCATCCGCGTCACCGCGGCGGGGACGATGACGTTGGATTTGACGCCGTGCGCGGCGCCTTCGAGCGCGACCACGTTGGACAGCCCGATCACGCCCGCCTTGGCCACGCCGTAGTTGGCGACCCCGTGGTTGCCGTACAGGCCGCCGATCGATGAGGTCAGCACGACGCGGCCGTAGCCCGCCTCGCGCATCAGCGGGAACGCGGGCCGCACCACGTGGAAGGCGCCGCGCAGGTGGACGTCGAGAACGGCGTCGAAGTCGTCGTAGGTCATCTCGGTCAGCGGCGCCGAACGGACGATCCCCGCGTTGTGCACGAGCACGTCGATCCGGCCGAAGTGGTCGAGCGCCGCGTCGACGACCGCCCGGCCCCCCTCGGCGGTCGCCACCGACTCGGTGCAGGCGACGGCCTCGCCGCCCGCGGCCTTGATCTCGCGGACGGCCTCGTCGGCGGGCCCGCCGTCCGTGCCCTCCCCCGCCAGGGTGCCGCCGGAGTCGTTGACGACGACCCGGGCGCCCCGGGCGGCGAGCAGGAGGGCGTAGGCGCGGCCGAGTCCCCGCCCGGCACCGGTGATCACGGCGACGCGGCCGTCGAACCTCAGCTCAGTCATGGCCGGCCGCCCCGTCCAGCACCAGGCCCTCCAGCCGGCCCGTGTCGCGCCAGGCCTGGAGCACGTCCTCCATGGCGTAGAAGCCGGGCCAGTACGGCTCACCCAGGTGCGAGCGGATGTTCTGCTCGCCCTCGTTGTTGTAGTAGCCGGGCGTGCACTCGCGCTGGAACGCGGTGTTGTCGACCGCGCTCTCCTTGATCGTGTCGCACCAGGCCTGCTGCGCCTCGGGGGTGGGCTCGACGCTCAGCGCGCCGCGCGCCAGCGCCTCCTTGATGATGTAGGCGATGTGGTCGGACTGCTGCTCGAACATCGCCGTCGTGCTCGCGGTCACGCCGCCCTGGACGAACCCCGTGAACAGCAGGTTGGGGAAGCCGTGGCTGGTGATGCCGTGGAGGGTGCGGTAGCCGCCGGCCCAGTGGTCGTAGAGCGAGAGGCCGTCGCGGCCGGCGAACGGCTGGATGCCCAGGCGCCGGTCGAGGTCGGTGGTGATCTCGAAGCCGCTGGCGAAGATGATGCAGTCGACCTCGTGCTCGGTGCCGCCGGCGACGATGCCCTTCGCGGTGACGCGCTCGACGCCCTTGGTGCTCGACACGTCCACGAGGGTGACGTTCGACCGGTTGAACGTCGGCAGGTACTGGTCGTTGAAGCAGGGCCGCTTGCACAGGAAGCGGTAGTAGGGCTTGAGCGCCTCGGCCGTCGCCGGGTCCTCGACGAGGTCGTCGACCCGGTCGCGCAGCCGCTGCATGGCCTGGTAGTCCTGGATCTCCCGGAGCTCCACGAACGTCGCCGGGTCGGCGAGGGCGGCCCAGCCGTCGGTGGCGGTCAAATGCGCGGCCAGGTTGCGGCTGACCTCGGTCCAGCCGTCGCAGACCAGGTCCGGCTGGCCCGGGGCGAACGCCTCGAACGCGGCGGTGTGGAAGTTGCGCCGCCGTTCCTGCTGCCAGCCGGGCGTCAGCGAGCCGGCCCATTCGGGGTCGGTGGGGACGTCGCCGCGTTCGTCGATGTAGGACGGCGTGCGCTGGAACACGTACAGGTGCTCGGCGGAACGGGCGAGGTGCGGGACGACCTGGATGCCGCTCGCGCCCGTGCCGATCACGGCGACCCGCTTGCCGGCGAGCTTGTGCAGCCCGCCGCTCATGTCGCCGCCGGTGTAGTCGTAGTCCCAGCGCGCGGTGTGGAACGTGTGGCCCTCGAACTCGGTGATGCCGGGGATCCCCGGCAGCTTGGGCCGGTTGAACGGCCCCTGGCACATGACCACGAAGCGGGCCCGGATGTCGTCGCCCCGGTTGGTGCCGACGCGCCAGCGCCTGATCTCCTCGTCCCAGGTCAGCGAGCGCACCAGCGTGCTGAAGACCGCGTGGTCGTAGAGGCCGAAGTGTTTGCCGATCCGCTGGCAGTGCTCGAAGACCTCGTCGCCGAACGCGTACTTCTGCGTCGGCATGTAGCCGGTCTCCTCCAGCAGCGGCAGGTAGCAGTAGCTGTCGGTGTCGCACTGGATGCCGGGGTACCGGTTCCAGTACCAGGCGCCGCCGAAGTCGCCGCCGAGCTCGATGATCCGCACGCTGGCGACGCCGGCCTGCTTGACCCGGGTGGCGGCGATCAGCCCGGCGAACCCGCCGCCGAGCACCGCCACGTCGATGTCCTCGGAGATCGGCTCCCGGGGCGTGACCCGCGTGTACGGGTCGGACTCGTAGTAGTCCCCGAACTCGCCCTCGGCCTCCACGTACTGCTTCTGCCCTTCGGGGCGCAGGCGCTTGTCACGTTCGGCCAGGTAGCGCGCCCGGAGCGCGGCGTGGTCGATCTCCGGCGTGTCGGTCGGCGTGCATTCCCGCATCGTCGGCTCCCGGGTCAGGTGAGGTCACGTGGGGCGCCGGTCCCCATGTAGCGGGCCAGGTTGTGGTGCAGGTTGACGACGCTGCGCTCGCGGTACGGGTTGGGCTTGGGGCCGGTGAAGCCGCGCGACTTCATGCCCTGCTGGACGGCCGCCATGTTGGAGAAGTCCTGCGGCAGGACGGTCCGCCACCCCGGGTCGTCCTGCGGCGTGAGGACCCACTCGGTCTCCGGCTCCTCGCCGGGCGGGAACAGCTCGTAGACGGCGGCCTCGAACACGCACTTGTCCGGGTCGTGCCCGTAGGGCCGGAACCGGTAGCAGAGCATGTTGTTGGGCGCGTGCCCGATCTGGAAGTTGGGGAAGATCTGCCAGGCGGTGCCCGCCCTGGCGGTGATCTCGGGCGGGACGACCGGCCAGATCACGCCGCGCTCGGCGTCCTTCTTGCGGGCGGTGGAGAGCCAGTGCCCGAGCACCTCGTGGGCGGGGGTGCCCTCCGGCAGGTCCTTCACCAGCTCCTGCGCCACCTCGACCAGCGTCCAGGTGGTGTTGGTGTTGGCGTTCTCCCAGGTGAACGTCTGCAGCTCGGCCGTCGACACGCGCGGGTCGTCGCCGGTGCCCAGCCGCAGCTTGGCCTGGTTCTCGTCCATGTTCTTGGGCGCGTCGTAGCCGATGTTGCTGTGCTTGCCCTGCGACCTGGCCCAGCCGAGGAACCCGCCGAACTTCATGAACTCCGGATGGGTGTAGGGAACGTGGTAGGTCTCCATGAACGCCTCGAAGGCGACCTTCCAGTTGCAGTCGAAGACCAGCCAGCGCCGCCACCGGTAGCGCATGTTCTCCAGCTGGAAGGGGTCGAGCAGCGAGGCGGCCGGCTCGAGGTAGTCGCGCAGCGGCTCGCGGTCGGGGTCCATGTTGACCCAGATCCAGCCGCCCCAGGTGTCGACGCCGACCGGCTTGAGCCCGGCCCGCTCGTCGGTCAGCCCGCACGGCCAGTCCTCACGTTCGGGGACGTGGGTGCAGTCGCCGTCGATGTTGTACTGCCAGCCGTGGAAGCCGCAGACGAACCGGCGGCCGTGGCCGCGGGCGTCGTGCGCGCCGGGCGGGGGGTCGACGAGGCGGCGGCCACGGTGGGAGCAGACGTTGTGGTAGGCGCGGAACCTGTCCTTCGCCGTGCGCACGACGATGATCGAGTCGTCGGCGATGTCGTAGGTGAGCCAGTCGCCGACCTCGGGAAGCTCCTCGACCCGGGCGGCCTGCTGCCACACCTTGGCCCAGAGCCGGTCGCCCTCGGCGCGGGCGTACTCCTCGGACAGGTAGGCCTCCACGCCGATCGTCATCGGCTCCGACAGCGGCTCCGCTGGCGGCTCCGCCGTCTCCGGGGCCGTTCGCTGGGACGTCTCGACGGTTTCGCTCATGGCTTTCTCCTCAGCGCGTGATGGCGGCGCGGAACGACTCGTCCTTGAGGAAGAGGGAGGTGTTGTCGGCGGCCAGATGGGTCCATTTGAGGTTGAGGCCGCCGTCCACCAAGATCGTCTGGCCGGTGATGTAGCTCGACAGGTCCGACAGCAGGAAGGCGACCGCACCGGCCTGCTCCTCCGGGCGCCCGCGGCGGCCCATGGCGATGGCGCGGCCGTCGCGTTCGGGGTCCTCGTCGACGTAGGTGCCCGACGCCGGGGTCTGGGTGACGCCGGGGGCGACCGCGTTGACCCGGACGCCGTCGGGCGCGAGCTCGACGGCCAGGGTGCGGGTCGCGGCGACCAGCGCCGCCTTGGCGGTGCCGTAGCCGATGTGCAGCGGCGCGGTGTTCATGCCGCTGATCGAGGAGATCGAGACGATCGATCCCGGCAGGCCCCGCCACCGCAGCTCGGCGGCGACGGCCTGGCTCATGAAGAACATCGTCTCCAGGTTCTGCGCGAACAGGGCGCGCCAGTCCTCGCGGGTGACCCGGGTCGCGGGCATCCACGTCGCCGGGGCGGCACCGCCGGCGACGTTGACGAGCCCGTGCAGGTCGCCGTCGGCCCGCGCGGCGGCCTCCATCGCCGCCGCGATGCCGTCGTCGGTGGAGACGTCGGCGGCGACGGACACGACGGACAGGCCCTCGGCCGCGAGCGGCCCGACGTGCTCGTCGAGGTTGTCCTGCGAGCGGCTCACCGCGATCACGGTCGCGCCGGCGCGCGCGGCCAGGGCCGTCACGGCCGTGCCGATGCCGCCGCCGCCCGCGCCCGCCACGATGACGACGCGCCCGGCCAGCCCGAGGAGGTCGGAGTCCAGCATGCCGCTCATCCCGCCTTCCGGAACGCCAGGACGCCGCCCTCGGCGTCGGCGGACACGTAGAGGGTGCCGTCGGGGCCGACGGCGATGCCCGCGTACAGGCCCTGCGGCCCGGTGAAGGGCATCAGCCCTCTGAGTGGTTTGGGCGGGGCCCCGAGCGGGGCGCCGACCGGCAGGTCGCGGGCGATCGTGGTCCGCGCCTTGCTGTCGAGGTCGACCTCGATCAGGGTCTTGGCGCCGGCGTCGACGATCACGAGCGCGCCGCCGCGGACGGCGATGCCCTGCGGCGTCTCCAGGCCGTCCACCACGGTGTCGACGCCCGAGCCGGTGATCGAGACGACGCGCCCGGCGCCGGACTCCGACACCAGCAGGGCGCCGTCCGCGCCGAACGCCACGCCCATCGGCCGGTCGAGCCCGGAGGCCAGGGTCGCCACCTCGCCGCCGCGCACCGACACCACGCGCCCGGCGCCGAGCTCGGCGGCCACCACGGCGCCGTCGGGCGCCGTCGCGAGGCCGTAGAGCTGGTCGAACGGCTCGGCCTCGCCGGCCAGCACGTCGGCCTCGCCGCTCTCGGGCCGCCACCGGGTGACCTGGCCGAGCGAGGTGGTGACGATGAACTCGCCCTCGCCCGAGGAGGTCACGCCCCGGACGTAGCCCGGCCAGCCGGGGCTGAAGAGCATGCCCAGCATCCGCGGGCCGCCGCCGGGAGGGACGGCGTAGAAGTAGGTGCCGTCGGCGACGTAGACGGTGCCGTCACCGCCGACGGTGAGGTCCAGCGGCCAGGTCAGGCCGCCCGGCAGCACGTCCCTGGTCTTCCCCTCGCCGAGGATCTCGGTGATCCGGCCGGTGAAGGACGACACGAACAGGCGGTCGCCCGCGAAGGTCAGGTTGTCCAGGCCGGGGCCGATGGCGGCGAGGACGGTGCGCTCGCCGCTGCGGGGGTCGATGCGCAGCACCTCGCCGCTGGCGGCCTGGGTCGAGACGATGCGGCCGGCGGAGTCGAACTTGACGGCGTCGGGGACGCCGAGGTCGCCCGCGACCCGCTCCGGCTCGCCGCCGTCCGGGTCGACGCGCCAGATGTCGTTGCTGCCGAGCATCGGGTAGTAGAGCTTGCCGTCGGGCCCGAACTCCATGGCGTTGGGCAGCGGCAGGCCGTCCAGGATCACCCGGGGCGCGCCGCCGGCCGGGTCGAGCTCCAGCAGGCGGCCGCCGATCCTGCACTCGTCGACGAACAGCCGGCCCCGGTGGAAGGTGATGCCGTTGGCGCCCGGCAGGTCGTCGCGCAGCACCCGGGTGCGGCCGTCGCGGCCGCGCACGCTCACGCGCCCGTCGTAGTACTCGGTGGCGTAGAGGTCGCCCCGCTCGTCGAAGGCCACGTCGTCGGGCGCGACGATGTCGGAGCCCTGCGCGCTGACGGTCTCCAGCTCGCCGGTGTCGACGTCGAGCGCGCTGATCTGGCTGCCGGCCACCTGCGCCACGTAGACGCGGCCGTCGGGGCCGGTGCGCAGGCCGTTGGCGCCGAAGAGGCGGCTCGGCGGGATGAGCCGCTCCAGGCTCCAGCCCGCGGCCAGGTCGGTCGATGCCGCGCCGGTGTAGCGCGTCCCTTGCAACAACATGATCACGCACTCCCGGCGATCGTCGTCGTCGCTGACGCCCCTTTGATATCACAATCCTTGTAAGGATTACATCCTATGAACATGTGGGCCTCCGCTTCGGGGTTGACGGTGGAGACCGCCCATGGCAACCTCCAACTCACTGTTGAGAATTCGATTCTCTGCTGGCGGAAGGATAATTTCCAGATGTTTCCGGCGATCCTCATCGAGCGGGGCGAGGCGGGCCAGAAGGCCGGTCAGACGGCCGGCCAGACGGTCACGGTGACCCGCCTGGACGAGGCGCGGCTGCCCGACGGCGACGTCACCGTCGACGTGGAGTACTCGACGCTCAACTACAAGGACGCCCTCGCCGTCACCGGCGTCTCGCCCGTCGTGCGCACGTTCCCGATGGTCCCCGGCATCGACCTCGCCGGCGTCGTCACCGAGAGCGCGCACCCCGCGTGGAACGCCGGCGACCGCGTCGTCCTCAACGGCTGGGGCGTGGGCGAACGGCACTGGGGCGGCCTCGCCGGCCGGGCGCGCCTCGACGGCGACTGGCTCGTGCCGCTGCCGGCCGCGTTCAGCACCCGGCAGGCGATGGCGATCGGCACGGCCGGCTACACCGCGAGCCTGTGCGTGGAGGCGCTGCTGCGCCACGGCGTGCGCCCGGACCAGGGCGAGGTCCTCGTGACCGGCGCGACCGGCGGGGTCGGCAGCGTCGCGATCGCGCTCCTCGCCGAGGCGGGCTTCACGGTGGCCGCCGCCACCGGCAAGGCCGCCGAGGCCCCCTACCTCCAGAAGCTCGGCGCCGCCACCGTCCTGGACCGCGCCGAGTTCGCCGAGGCCGGCAAGCCCCTGCAGAAGGAGCGCTGGGCCGGCGTCGTCGACACCGCCGGCAGCGGCACCCTGGCCAACGCCTGCGCGCAGACGCGCTACGGCGGCGCGGTCGCCGCCTGCGGCCTGGCCCAGGGCATGGACCTGCCCGCGACCGTCGCGCCGTTCATCCTGCGCGGGGTGTCCCTGCTCGGCGTCGACAGCGTGATGGCGCCCGCCGAACGCCGTACCGCGGCCTGGGACCGCCTGGCCCGCGACCTCGATCCGGGCACGCTCGACGAGATCGCCCGGGAGATCGGGCTCGCCGGCGTGCCGGCCGCCGCGCGCGAGCTCCTGGACGGCGCGGTGCGCGGCCGCGTCGTCGTGGACGTCACCCGATGACCCGAGCATCCGCGAGCGCCGGAGCACCTGACAGCACCGCCAGTACCTGAAGCAACCGGGAGCACGGAGTGAGCGAGACGTCCGACGGACCCGAGGTGACCGAGCTCGACCTGTCCGACGTGGAGCACCGCGTCGGGAAGCCCGTCGGGGGCGCGCAGCTGTGGGAGCCGTGCACCGCCTCCGACGTCCGCCGCTGGGTGATGGCGATGGACTATCCCAACCCGGTGCACTGGAACGAGAGTTTCGCCCGCGACTCCGCGTACGGCGGCATCGTCGCGCCGCAGTCGATGGCGATCGCGCTCGACTACGGCCACGGCGCGCAGCCCGCGTGCGTGGGCCACATCCCCGGCAGCCACCTGATCTTCGGCGGCGAGGAGTGGTGGTACTACGGCTCCCCCGTCCGGCCGGGCGACACGCTCTTCCAGGAGCGGCGGTTCCACGACTACAAGGTGGCGGAGACCTCGTTCGCGGGCCCGACCGTGTTCTCGCGCGGGGACACCGTCCACACCAACCAGCACGGCGCGCCGGTGGCGCGCGAACGTTCGACCGCGATCCGGTACCTGTCCGCGGAGGCCAGGAGGCGCGGCATGTACGAGGCCCGGCTGGGCGCCGTGCGCACCTGGTCCGAGGCCGAGCTCGAAGAGATCGCCGGGGTCCGGCACGACTGGATCCTGTCGAACCGTGAGGGCGTCTCGCCGCGCTTCGGCGAGGTCAAGGCCGGCGACACGCTGCCCCGGCGGGTGATCGGCCCGCACAGCATCGCCACCTTCACCACCGAGTACCGGGCCTTCCTCTTCAACATCTGGGGGACGTTCCACTGGGTGGCGCCGCCCGGCGTCGAGGACCCCTGGATCAACCAGGACCCCGGCTGGGGCGCGGACTTCGCGTTCGACGAGGAGGGCGCGGTGATCGATCCGCGCAAGCGCGACGGCCTCTACCTCGGGCCGTCGCGCGGCCACATCGACGCCGACCGGGCGGGCGAGGTCGGCATGGCGCGCGCCTACGGCTACGGCGCGACGATGGGCGCCTGGTGCACCGACTACCTCTCCTACTGGGCCGGGCACGACGGCATGGTCCGCCACTCCAAGGCCGACTTCCGCGCACCCGCGTTCGAGGGCGACGTGACCTATTTCGACGCCGAGGTCGTCGGCAAGGAGACCGAGACGACCTGGGGTGTGCCGCTCGTCCAGGTCAAGCTGCGCCTCACCGACCAGGACGGCGGCGTGCTGGTCTCCTGCACGGCGGAGATCGAGCTTCCGCTCTGACGTGTCCGCTCTGACAGCGTCCGTTCCCACAGCGTCCGTTCTCGCAGCGTCCGTTCTCACAGCGTCCGCCCTGACCACGAGGAGGCCACCATGACGGGCTCCGTACTTCCTTCGATCGTGTCCGGCGTGCCGCTGAGCGAGGAGCCCGGGCTGGGCCCGCTCACGCTGCCCGGCTTCCTGCGCGAGGTGACGGCCCGCTACGCCGCGCGCGAGGCGCTCGTGCAGCGCGGTCCCGGCGGCGAGGCCGTCCGGTGGAGCTACGCCGACCTGTGGGAACGCGCCGTCGAGGTGGCACGCGCGCTGCGCGCCCTCGGCCTGGGCCGGGACGGCCGGGTCGGCGTCCTGATGACCAACCGCGCCGAGTGGCTCGCGGCGGTCTTCGGCACGTCCCTCGCGGGCGGTGTCGCCGTCACGCTCAGCACGTTCTCGACCGGCCCCGAGCTCGACCACCTGCTCCAGGTGTCGGGCGTCTCCGTCCTGCTGTTCGAACGCACCGTCGCGGGCAAGGACTTCGCCGCCGTCCTGACCGGGCTGGGCGCGGGACGGCCGGCGCGCTTCCCGTTCCTGCGCCACCTGGCGATGGTCGGCGCGGACGCGGACGCGGACGCGGGCTCGGGCGACGGCGAGCGCGCGATCGACACCTGGGACGAGTTCCTGGCACGCGGCCGGAGCGAGCCGCGCGAGCTCGTCGAGGCGACGGCGGCCACCACCCGTCCGAGCGACACCGCCGTGCTCTTCTTCTCCTCGGGCTCCACGAGCCTCCCCAAGGGCATCCTCAGCGCGCACCGCGGCGTCGGCATCCAGCTGTGGCGTTTCGCGCGCATGTACCAGGTGGGGCCCGACGACCACGTGCGATGCTGGACGGCCAACGGATTCTTCTGGTCGGGCAACTTCGGCATGGCGATCGGCACGACGCTGGCGAGCGGCGGTTCGCTCGTCCTGCAGTCGACCTTCGATCCCGTCGAGGCGCTGGCGCTCATGCAGGCCGAGCGGGTGAACCTGCCGATCGCCTGGCCGCACCAGTGGGCCCAGCTCGAGGCCGCGCCGACGTGGGACGGCACCGACCTGAGCGCGATGCGCTTCGTGGACTCCGGCACCCCGATCGCGCGCCACCCGACCGTGTCGGCCACGTGGTCCGAGCCCGGCCACGCGTACGGCACCACCGAGACGTTCACGATCACCACCTGCTTTCCCGCCGACACCCCGCCCGAGATCATCGCGGGCTCCAGCGGCGAGCCGCTGCCGGGCGTCACGGTGAAGGTCGTCGACCCGCTCACCGGCGCCGTCGTGCCGCGCGGCGAGCGCGGCGAGATCTGCGTGAAGGGCCCGACGCTCATGCTCGGATATCTCGGCGTCCCGCTCGACGAGACCCTCGACGCCGAGGGGTTCTTCCACACCGGCGACGGCGGCCACCTGGACGGCGAGGGCCGCCTCTACTGGAAGGGCCGGCTCACCGACATCATCAAGACCGGCGGCGCCAACGTCTCGCCGCGCGAGGTCGACGCCGCCCTCGCCGCCCACGCGGGCGTCCGGGTGGCGCACACCGTCGGGGTGCCGCACGACACCCTCGGCGAGGTGGTCGTCTCCTGCGTCGTGCCGCACGACGGCGCGGCCCTGGACGCCGGCGGACTGCGCGGGTTCCTCCGCGAGCGGCTGGCCGCCTACAAGGTGCCCCGGCACGTGCTGTTCTTCCGGGCGGACGAGATCACCCTCACCGGCAGCTCGAAGATCAAGTCCAGCGAGGTGCGCGACCTGGCCGCCGAGCGCCTGAAGGATCTGCCGCACGAGTAGGGCCCGCCCGCGGCCTACGTCAGGACACCCCGAGCAGGTCGCCCCTCCAGAACATCTCGGTGTTGTCGGCCGGAGGCTCCGGCACGGCCGCCGCCGCCAGCGCCTGGGCCTTGAACGCCCGCGCGGCGACGCTCAGCCGGTGCCGCACGACTCCGGCGCCGACGTCCGAGGCCCACAGGCGGACGTCGGCCCCGCCCTCGCCCGCCGCCTTGCGGACCATCCGCCGGACGCGCGGGTCGGAGCCGTAGAGGTCACCGCAGACGGCGAGCGCCTGCGGGCAGGTGCGGCGGGACGGCGCGGCCAGCACCGGGTCCAGTTCGAGCACGCCCGCGCCGAGGATGCGCAGCGGGCGGGCGTCGGCGCGCTCGGCGGTGAGGACCGTGACGCCCCAGCCCGCCATGGCCAGGTCGAAGGCCCAGCCGCCGGCGAAGCGCACCGCCTCGGTCATCCGTGGTGTCACCACCACGAGCTGGTGTCTCAGCTGGCGCCGTCCAGGACGAGCGACCGGAAGAGCGACCCGGTGTACTCCCTGAACACCTCCGCCAGCGGTATCGAAGGGTCGAGCAGCCATGATGTCTCTATCCCGTTGAGAAAGGCGACGATCTCCACTGCCTTGACGGCCGGATCCAGGTCGGCGCGGTACCTGCCCTCGCTCTGCCCCCGCCGGAGGCCCGCGGCGATCGTGTCGACCGCGGCCCGGTGCCGGTGGAGGAATCGTTCGTGCAGCGGAGCCTCCGGGGCGAGGTTCTCCGCCAGGAGCACGGTGAACATGCCGATCAGATCGGGGCTCTCCCGGAACCTCGCAGGGATCGCCGCGAGCTGTTCGAGGATGTCGCCCGTCCGGTCGGCGTGCGCGTCGTCATAGTCGTCGCGGGCGTCCAGCACGGCGTGGACGAGCTGTTCCTTCGACGCGAAATGGTGCAGCAGACCCGCCGGGGTGACGCCCGCCTCGCGGGCGATCTCCCCGAGCGTGGTGCCGCGCGATCCGTTCCGCGTCAGCAGGCGCCGTGCGACGGCGATGATGCGCTGCCTGCGGTCCTCGCCCTTGGCGAGGAGGGCAGCGTACGGGCGCTGGTCGGTCACCGGACTCCCTTCAACCAACCTACTGAATGCACATTAGGTTGGTTTCGACTGTGTGACAAGGGTCACGCCGAGGTGATCGGAACGCCGCCGGCGAAAGCCGCCCGGACGGTCTCCCCGGACAGCTCGCCGAGCGCCTCGCGCAGCGGGACGTGAAGCAGGCAGAGGTCGGCGCGCACGCCCGCGCGCACCGTCCGGGGGCGTCCGGGGCGGCCGGGCTCGCCGGTGAAGAGATCGAGCGCCCGCCTCCGGCCGAGCGCCTCGCCGTCCGCCCGTCCGGCCGCCGCGCGCATGACCGCCCAGGGGTCGTGGGTGCCGAACGGGGCGTCCGTCCCGGCGGCGACCGGCACGCCCGCCTCGGCGAGGGAGCGGCACCGGTAGAGGTGGTCCCTGTCGCCGGCGTCCACGTCCGCCGCGTACTCCCGGCCGCGTTCGGCGGGGAAGTGCGGCTGCGTCACCACCGTCACGCCCAGCCGCCGCAGCCAGGGGATCGTCTCGGCGGGGATCACCGACCCGTGCTCGATCCGGTCGCCCGTGGCCGGCCCGGCGGCGTCGAGGGCGAGCAGCGTCACCAGCAGCTGGACGCGGGTCACGCAGTGCACGGCGACCGGGCCCGGCCGGGCCGCGGTGAGGCGGGCGGCGAGCTCGTCCGGGGTCGGCAGCGTCGTGTCGTCCAGCAGGATCTTCAGCGGCGCGTCGATCCCCATGATCTGGACCCGCTGCGGCAGCGCCGCCAGCGTGGCGGCCAGGCCGTCCGCCGGGTGCGGGTCGGCGTTGGTGAACCCGGTGACGCCCAGGGCCGCGGCGCGGCGGCCCACGCCCTCCAGGTCCAGCCGCACGGGCGGCGTGAATCCGCGCAGCCGCTCGTCCTCACGCCAGAACCGCCCGTCGCCCTCCAGCCCGGCCGCGCGCAGGGCGGCGCTGTTCCAGACCCACAGCTCGCCGCTGCGGTGCTGCACGCGCACCGGCCGGTCGGGCGCGTACGCGTCGAGGGCCCAGCGGTCGAGGTCACCCGCGACGTTCTGGTGATATCCGACGGCGCGCACCCACTCCCCCGGCGGCCCAGCGCGCAGCGCCTCGACGAAGCCGTCCCGGTCGTGCACGTCCGCCGGGCCCACCCGTACCGAGGCGGCCTGCGCCGCGGTCGCGAGCAGGTGGACGTGGTGGTCGTGGAGCCCGGGCAGCAGGGCGCCGCCCCGGCCGTCGACGTCGAGGTCGACGTCGAGGTCGAGGTCGCACGGCCCTGCCAGGCGGCGGCCGATCTCGGCGACCCGCCCGGCCGCGATCCGCACGTCCACCCGGCCGGCGCCCTCGACCTCCACGTCTCTGATCAGCACGTCTCCGAGCAGCACGTCCCGGCTCGGCGCGCCCCGGGTCAGCACGGCGCCGCCGGCGCTGCGGAGGCGGCGAGGGTGGCGGCGCAGGCGGACATCGAGACCGGCACCAGCTCGCCGCCGCCCCCGGCGAGGGACCGGGCGGCGGCCTCGGCGGCGAACACGCCCGTGACCGGGTCGGCGATCGCGTCGCCGAGGAACACCGGAGAACCGTCCGGGGCGCGCCCGGTGAGCCCGCCCGCGACCGCCGCGTCGTCGCCGAAGGCGACCCGGTCGTCGTCGCGCCCGTAGCCGGTGATGCTCACCCAGACCCGGCCAGGGCGTTCGGCGAGGAACCGTTCGGCGTGCAGGCCGAGCCGCCGCAGCGCCCTGGGCCGCGACGCCTCGATGACGACGTCGGCCTGCTCGACGAGGCCGGCCAGCGCGCCCGGCGAGGAGAAGTCCACGACGCGGCTCTCGTGGCCGTCGTGCAGCCAGCGATAGAACGCGGGCGAGCCGGAGCGGGCGCCGTCGGGCCTGGCCGTGCTCTCCACCTTCGTCACGCGGGCGCCCGCGAGCCCGAGCAGCCGCGCGCACAGGGGGCCCGCCCACATCGCCGAGAAGTCGACGACGCGCGGCTCCGCCGGCGGGCGCACGCTCGGGGTCCCGTGGCGTTCCGCCGTCGCCGGAGGGCCGCTCCCCCGCGCGGAGCCGTGCGCGGCGGCGGGTATGTGCAGCAGCTGCGCGGCGGCGGCCACATCGGCGGCCGGGACGCGGCGGGCCGCCGCGCGCAGCCCGTCCAGCGAGGCCGGTCCGGTCGCGCCGAGGGAGCCGAGCAGGGCGGGGAGAGCGGCGAGGTCGTCGGGACGGGCCAGGTTGACCGCCGTCCAGCCGTCGGCGGCGCGCAGGAGATGGCAGGTGCCGTTCGCGGACGTCCTGCCGGGCCGCCGGAGACCTGCGAGCTCCGCGCGCAGGAACAACACCGTGCGCGCGTCCACCACCACGCCCGTGAGCGCGGTGAACGAGCCGGCGACCGCGGTGAGCGGCGTCAGGAACGACTCGACCGGCTCCGCCCAGGATGCGAGATCCACCTTCTCCACCCGACAATCATGCTTCTCAATCATCGGAAACGCCATTTACACTTCTCAGGTCATGGACCCGCCGATCCTGCTGGTCGACCTGGACCGCGAAGCCGCGCCGCCCGTTCCGGCCGGGCCGCCGGAGCGGGTCGTCGTCGGCGTCTCGGCCGACCTCCCCGAGCCGGGCGAGTCCTGCGACGTGCTGCTCACCGCCCGCCCCGGCCCGCCCAGGCCGTGGGTGGCGTGCCCCGACCCCCACGCCACGGCCGCCCGGCTGGCCGAGGCCGTGACCGCCCACCCGGCCGCCTCGATCGTGCTGGCGCAGGTGCTGCGGATGGGCGTACGGCTCGCTCCCCCCGAACGGCTCGTGGCGGAGTCGCTGGCCTACTCCGCTCTCCAGGCGGGCGACGACTTCCGTGCGTGGCTCGCGGCGGCGCCGGTCCGCACGCCGCGTCCGGCCGCCGCGCCGGTACGGATCGCGAGGGACGGCGACCGGCTGGCCATCACGCTCGACCGGCCGGGGGCGCGCAACGCGATGGACGCCGGAACGCGCGACGCGCTGTGCGAGGCGCTGCACGTCGCCGTCGCCGACCCGTCCATCGGCGCGATCGACCTGCGCGGCGAGGGCCCCTCGTTCTGCGCGGGCGGCGACCTCAGCGAGTTCGGCACCTCGCACGACCCCGCCGGCACCCACCTCGTCCGGCTGCACCGCAGCCCGGCCGCGCTGCTCCAGCGGTGCGGACCGCGCGTCACCGCACACCTGCACGGCGCCTGCGTCGGCGCCGGGATCGAGCTTCCGGCGTTCGCGGGCCGGGTCGCCGCCGCGCCGGACACGGAGATCCGCCTGCCCGAGGTGGGCATGGGCCTGATCCCCGGCGCGGGCGGCACCGCGAGCCTGCCCGTCCGCATCGGCCGGGAGCGCACCGCCTACCTCGCGCTGTCGGGTGTCGCGCTGACCGCCGCCGAGGCCCTCGCGTGGGGCCTCGTCGACGAGGTCACCGCCCCGGCCGCGGCGGTCAGTCGGACGCGGGCAGGGGCTTGGCCGACTTGAGCGTCATCGGGGCGTCGTCGCAGCGCAGCTCGCCCGCGCCCGACATCGTGCAGAGGAGTTCGATCGTCCCGCCGGCGTCGGTGTAGCGCTTGCCGATGAGCGTGCCCGTGCCGTCGTCGCCTCCCTGGCCCCCGCCCCCGGGCTTGGCCGCCGGGACGGTGGACGCGGGGACCATCGGGGCCTCCCCGCAGGTGAGCACCGCGCCGGAGCCGGCGGGTGCGCGGACGACGACCACGCGGGTCGTGCAGACGGTGCTGGCGAGCTGGTCACCGGGACGCAGCTGGGTCGGTGCCGGTGCGGCCATGGCCGGTGTCCCCTTCTGTGAGGAGGTGAGCGGGTTCGGTCAGTCGGTCGGCGAGCAGGTTCAGGTCGTAGGACTGGCGGGCCATCCAGAAGCGCAGGAAACCCGTCAGCGAGAATCGCAGGAAAAGGGCGGAGCCCACGACGCACGCGGCGACCCCGCCGAGGCCGATCGCGAGCGCGTCGCGCTGGACCAGCGGATCGCGGGTGCCGTGCGCGAGGAAGTAGGCCGACCCCGCGGCCACCAGCCCGAGGGCCATCAGGGCGACCCCGATCCGCAACCACAGGGCGGACCGGGCGGCGGCCGGGTCGGGGATCTTCAGCTCCGCCAGCTCGCGGACGAACCGGTCCGCGCGCGGCTCGATGGACGTCATAGGGAACTCCCCAGGTAGAGGGCGGACAGTTCGGCGCGCAGCCCGTCGTCGGGGCGGCCCCGCCGTTCGATCCGGCCGCGCACGAGCACGGCGGCGTGGTCGGCGATGCCGAGGACGGCCGCCGCGAGCTGCTCGACGACCAGGACGGCGACGCCCTGCCGGGCGATCTCGGCGACCTGCTCGTACAGCCGGCCGACGACCAGCGGGGCGAGCCCCATGGACAGCTCGTCCACCAGCAGCACGGCGGGGTCGGTGGCGAGCCCGCGGGCGAGGGCGAGCATCTGCTGCTCGCCGCCCGACAGGGTCCCGGCCGCCTGGCCGGCGCGGCGGGCCAGGGCGGGGAACCGCGCGAACGCGATCTCCTCGACCTCGGCGCGCGAGCGGCCGGTGAAGGTCATCATCAGGAGGTTGTCGCGGACCGACAGGTTCGGGAAGACGCCGCGCCCCTCGGGGATCAGGCAGACCCCGGCGCGGGCGAGGTCGCGCGGGTCGGCTCCGGTGACGTCGCGCCCGCCCAGCAGCAGCCGCCCGGAGGCGGCCGGGTGGGCGCCGGCCGCGACGCGCAGCGTGGTGGTCTTGCCCGCGCCGTTCGGCCCGAGCAGCGCCACCACCTGCCCGGCGCGCACGCTCAGGTCGACGCCGTGCAGCACGGTGATGCCCTCGTGCGCGGCGCGCACGTCGCACAGTTCGAGAAGAGGCCCGTTCACGCGTCCCCCAGGTAGGCCGCCAGGACGGTCTCGTCGGCGCGGATCACCTCGGGCGGCCCGACCGCGATCACCTTCCCGAGGTCGAGCACGGTGACCTCGTCGCACACGCTCATGACCAGGCCCATGTCGTGCTCGACGAGGACGACCGCGGTGCCGTCGCCCGCCAGCGACCGCAGCAGCGCCGCGAACCGTTCGGTCTCGGCGTCGTCCTGGCCCGCCGCGGGCTCGTCGAGGAGCAGCAGCGACGGCCGCACCGCCAGGGCCCGGCCGACCTCGACCAGGCGGGCGACGCCGGTGGGCAGCGCGTCCGCGGTCATGCCCGCCACCTCCGTCAGGCCGAGCCGTTCGAGGATGGCGGTGACCGCGGACGCCGCCCGGCGCCGTTCCGGCCCCAGTTCGGCGGCGACGAGCAGGTTGTCGCGGACGGTCAGCCGGCCGAAGAGCTCCAGCCGCTGGAACGTCCGGGCGAGGCCCCGGCCGGCGCGGCGGGCGGGGCCCATCCGGGTGACGTCCCGGCCGCCGAGCACCACGCGCCCCGCCGACGGGCGGCGCAGCCCGGACACGACGTCGAAGAGCGTGCTCTTGCCCGCTCCGTTGGGCCCGATGAGCCCGGAGACCCGGCCCCGTTCGGCCGACATGCCGACGCCGTCCAGCGCCCGGTTGCCGCCGAAGGCGACGGTCACCCCGCTAACCTCCAGCCACGCCACGCGCGAGCACCTCCTCGTCGCCCCGGCGCCAGTCCCGCCGCACGCCCCACCACTCGACCGGAACGTCCGGCGCGGCGATCCCGGCGCGCCACCGGGCCGCGGCCCAGACCCGCGCCAGCAGCGCCACGGCCAGCGAGCCGCAGAAGAACACCCACCCCTCGATCACGTCGCCGAGCCGCAGCGCCCACGCGACCGCGAGGCCGGCGAGCAGCGCCGCCAGGACGAGGCGGTCGCGCCCGACCGGATCCCACTGCCGCCGGAACCGCGACACCAGGCCGTCGGGACTGTGGCCCAGCCCCATCCCTGCCAGCGCGGGGGCCGCGGCGGCGAGGTCGCGCGTCCCGGGCCAGAGGCCGACCAGCACGCTCGGCCCGGCGAATGCGGCGCCGGAGAACAGGCCGTTGCCGACCGAGCCGAGCCCGCCGATCACCGCGACCAGGAAGATCGGCAGACCGGCGACCAGGTTGAACTGCTCGGCCGTGATCGACCGGTGCTGCATTCCGTAGAGCGCACCGCCGAGCCCGGCGATCCCGGCCGCCAGCGCGAACGCCAGCACCTTGGCCACCAGCGGGCGGCCGCCGAGCGTGGCGTACGCGGCCTCGCTGTCGCGCAGCGCGATCAGCCGCCGCCCGAACCTGCCGCGCCGCAGCGCCGCCACCCCGAGCGAGGCGAGGGCGAGGCAGATCGCGGCGAACACCATCAGCTCGGCCCCGCCGTCCAGCCGCCATCCGAACAGGCTCGGCCCGGCGACCTCGACCGACCCCTGCTCGAACAGCGCGATCCGCATCCCGAGCAGGTCGAACGAGGGCAACGTGAAGATCCACCGGTCCAGCACGACCGCGAACGCCGCCGTGCCGAGCGCCAGGTAGACCCCCGACAGCCGCAACGCCGGAAGCGCGATGAGCGCGCCCGCCAGCGCGGCGATCGCCACCGCGGCGCCGAGCGCCCACACCTCGCCATGGGCGCCGAGGTGCGCCCACGCGACGGCGCCGATGCCCGCCATGCTGAGCTGGCACAGCGAGATCTGCCCCGCGTACCCGGTCAGCGGGACGAACGACAGCGCCACCACCCCGAGCGAGAAGAGCGGCCCGTAGGTGACCAGGTCGGCCTCGCCCAGCACGGTCGCCAGCACGACCCCGGCCATGACGATCGCCGCCGCGAGGACGGCCGTCCCGCGCATCGTGGGCACCGGCACGCGCGCCAGCCGCCGTTCCCTTCCGCGCAGCCGCCGGTGCGGGAACAGCAGCAGCGCCAGGAACAGCAGCAGCGCGGGCGCCGCCAGCCGCAGCCCCGGCAGGTACGGGTTCTGCGGCAGGTAGCCGGTCAGGAAACTCTCCAGGCAGCCGACCACCACCGCGCCGGCGAACGTCAGCGGCAGGCTCCGCAGCCGGCCGAACACGGCGGCGGTGTAGGCACTGACGATCAGCAGTGACAGCTGCCCGGCGTCCAGCGCGACCGCGGGCGCGATGAGGATGCCGCCGACCGCGGCGAGCTGGGTGCCCAGGATCCAGGCGACCCTGCTGGCGCGCACCGGGTCGGCCCCGGTCAGCTTGGCCAGCGCCCGGTCGTCGACGGTCGCCCGCATCTCGGTGCCGGTGCGCGTCCGGTTGAGCAGCGCCCACAGGCCCGCGGCCACCGCCACCGCGACGACCATGGTGAGCGCCTGGTGCCAGGTGATGGTGGCCGGGCCGACGTGGAAGGGCGCGCGGTCGGCGAAGAACGGCTGGAGCGGCCGGGGCGCGTTGGGGTCCCACACCCAGCGGGCGAACGCGATGCCGCCGCTCAGCAGCGCCACCGTCATCACCAGCTTCTCGGCCTCCCCGAGCGCCTGGACGGGCCGTATCAGCACCCGTTCGATGAGGAGGCCGAACCCCGGGGCGAGCACGAGCAGCACCACGGCCAGGGCCGGCACGACCGGCCAGCCCCAGCCGACGGTGAGCTGCCAGTAGGAGAACGCCGCCAGCATGCCCGCCGCCCCGTGGGCGAAGTTGAACACGCCGGTGGTCGTGTAGGTGAGCACCAGGCCGCTGCCGATGATGGCGTACACGGCCGCGGTGCTCAGCCCCACGATCCCGAAGGTGAGGAACTGCTCCATCTACTTGAAGTCGCTCATGCTCTTGCCGACGTCGGCGAGCGTGAGGGGTTTGCCATAGTTCCCGGTGAGCTTCTGCGCGGGGGCGTCGCAGCGGTAGGCGCCCTTGTCGGGCTTGAAGTCGGCGGCCTTCCAGCCTTCGGGCGTGGCCTTCTCCACGTTGAAGCACTGGAGCGGGGCGTCGGACTTGGAGAGGTCGACCGTGGCCTGAAGTCCCCCGCCGGTCCAGGCGGTCTCCTTGCGCGCCGCCTCGTAGACGCACTTGCGGGTCAGGGCGTCACCGCAGCTCGCGGCCGACTTGGCGAAGGCCAGCCAGGCCGAGAACGCCCGGACGGCGGGGAAGGTCACCTCGGACTTCGGCGCGTACCTGGCGTACAGGTCCATGACCTGCTTGGTGGCCGGGTTGGCGGCCGCCGCCTCCAGGGGATGGACGCCGCTGAGGTCGGCGAGGTTGTTCTGGAAGGCGAGCGACCTGCCCGCGAGCTTGATGAACGTGGAGCCGTAGGCGTTGCTGTTGGCGTCGATCCAGTCGAGCTTGTAGTTCATGCCCGTGAGGATCTGCTCGAGCTTGGCCAGGCTCAGGAAGTCGCCGTAGAAGACCAGGCCCTTGACCTTCTTGCTCTTGATGGCCTGGGCGTACGGCGTCCAGTCGGAGACGCCCGCCGCCGGGTAGAGGTCGTCGTAGGCGAACGAGGCGCCGGCCGCCTTCAACCCCTCGTTGACCTGGCCGCGCAGGCCCTTGGTGACCGGGGAGTCGCCGGAGATCATGCCGACGGCGCTCGCGGAGGACGGGTAGGCCTCCTTGAGCAGCCAGGTGTAGTAGCCGGCGTAACGGTTGTAGGAGGCTCCGGCGGCGACCTGGTTGATCTGGAGATCGGAGCCGATGTTCTGGATCATGCTGGTCTGCGCCGGGAAGTCGGGCATCAGGCACGTCAGCCGTTCCTTGACGCCCAGTGCGTCCAATGCCGCGCCGCCGCCGACGGCGGCGAAGTCCTCGCGGCACGACTCGAGCATGCGCTGGCGGACCTCCTGGAGCTTGGTGTCGCGGGTGACGGGCACGAGCTTGCGCCCGTTGATCCCGCCCGCGTCGTTGCACCACGAGGTGAACACCTTCGCGGCGTCCCCGAACTCGGGCTTCTTGGTGAAGCCCACGTCGGAGAACACCCCGACCTTGATCTCCTTGGCCGTGACGCCCTGGGCGGGGGCGCTCGACGCGCTCCCCTTGCCGCACACGTTCTTCAGGTCGCCGAAGTCGCCCGACACGGGCTGTGCGGCTCCGGCCGGCGTCTCTTCGCCACTGGTGCCGCTCCGCCCGCCGCACCCGGCGGCGAACAGCGCGACCGCCGCCAGCGCGGCGATGGTTCTCTGCGTTTTCACGGGGATTCCTCCTCGGTCCTGTCCCCGATGGGCTGGGGGTGGGTGTCGTCGCGGTGCACGAGGCCGTCCTTCATCACGAAGCGCACGTCCTCGGTCACCGTGATGTCGGCCAGCGGATCGCCGGGCACGGCGATCACGTCGGCCAGCAGCCCGGGTTCCAGGCGTCCCCGGTCGTCGGCGTCGATGAGGTCGGCGGCGACGGTCGTCGCCGCCCGGAGGGCGGCCAGCGGCGTCATGCCGCGGTCGACGAGCGCGAGCAGCTCCTTGGCGTTGCGGCCGTGCGGGATGGCGGGCGCGTCGGTGCCGCAGGCGACGCGGACGCCGAGCTCGATCGCCCGGCTGATCGTGGCCCGGGAGCGCGGGAAGACCTCGGCGGCCTTGGCCTGCAACTCGGGGGCCGCCCGCGAGACGTCCATGCCGTCGGCGAGGTAGCTGGTCGCCACCAGGAACGTCCCGTGCTCGATCATCAGGCGGAGGGTGTCGTCACTGGCGAGGAAGCCGTGCTCGACGCAGTCGATGCCGGCGGCGACCGCGGCCCGGATCGCGGTGTCGCCCATGCAGTGGGCGGCGACCTTGAGACCGGCGCGGTGCGCCTCGTCCGCGATGGCGGCGAGCTCCTCGTCGGAGTACTGCTGGGCCCCGGCGGGCCCGGTGTGCGACATGACGCCGTTGGACGCGCAGACCTTGATGAGCCGGGCGCCGTGCTTGATCTGGTAGCGGACGGCCTTGCGGACCTCGCTGACCCCGTTGGCGATTCCCTCCTCGACGGTGAGCGGCATGACGTGCGGCGCGAACGCCTGGAACATCGTGGGGTCCAGGTGCCCGCCGGTCGGGGTGATGGCGTGCCCGGCGGGCACGACGCGCGGCCCCTCGATCCAGCCGTGGTCGATGGCCTTCTTCAGCGCCACGTCCAGCAGCAGCCCGCCCGTCTGCACGAACAGCCCGAGGTTGCGCACCGTGGTGAACCCGGCCCGCAGCGTCCGCCGCGCGTTGGCGACGGCGCGCAGGGTGCGCACGGCCGGGTCGTCCTGCACCGGGTTGAGGGGGCTGCGGTGGTCGGGGCCGCCGAGCAGCAGGTTGACCTCCATGTCCATCAGCCCCGGAAGCAGGGTCACGTCGCCGAGGTCGTGGACCTCGGCGTCCGCGGGGACCGAGGCCGGCGCGACGGCGGTGATGCGCCCGTCCTCGACCAGCAGGTCACCGGGTTCGATCAGCTCGCCCTTGTCCACGTCGAGCATGCGCGCGGCACGCAGGTGGACGGGCGGTCGCGGCGTGCGTCTGGCGGCCACCGGGGCGCTCCTCTCGCCGGTCGCCCGCGTCAGACGGCGGGCTCGACGACGCAGTCGATGCTGGCCGCACCGCTGTCGGGAACCCGCGCCTGACGCCAGACCTCGACGGGGAAGGAGGCGTTCACCACCGAGTAGTAGAGCCACAGCAGCCGTTCGGCGTCCTCGGGCAGTTCCTCGAAGTCGAGGCCGTCGAGATGGGCGAGCGCGTCTTCCAGCCGGGGGAACGTCGCGTCGTAGAACGCCTGGAGCTCCTCCATCGAGCTCGAAAGGCGCTTGGCGTACCGTTCGCGCTCGGTCCGCAGCGACCATTCGCCGTACGGCTCGAGGTCGGCGAACGCGGCGGGCAGGATGGGCATGGTCAGTCTCCTCGGTGAGTCCGTGTCCCGCGTCACGACACGGCCGTGGCCCGCAAGGGCGTGCCGGGCGTGCGCCCGGCGTGGTCGTCGAGATAGTCCTTGCAGACCTTGTGCAGGTGGCGGAGCAGGATCTCCTGGTCGCAGAGCGGGAACTCCTTGACCGCGCCCGCCTCGAGCATGGTCTGGGTCGCCTCCAGGGTGTTGCCATCCTGGAGGGCGTACTCCTTGAAGGTGACGGCGGCGAGCTCCTGCGCCAGCCGTTCGCGCGCGTTCTTGGGCGGGACGAAGTACAGGCCGCACTCGAAGATGTGCGTGTTGTAGGACGTCGGCCAGTAGTGGTAGGTCAGGTACCAGTTCGGCGCCCAGACCAGCAGCATGAAGTTGGGGAAGAACAGGAACGAGTCGACGCCCCAGGCCGGGTGCCGCGCGGGGTTGAGGCCGGCCGGCAGGTCGACGTCGACGGGCCGGTCCCACGGGCCGAAGAGCCCGCTGCGCAGGGCCCGCTCGATGGGCTTGACCATGCTCGGGTCCTTGGGCGGCGCCATCCCGCCCCACGACGACACCATGCCGTGCGGGCCCTCGATGTCGTAGGCCAGCGCCTCGAAGCCGACCTTGGCGAGCTTGCGGGACTCCTCCGACACCGCCTGCTTCTGGTGCAGGACGGGCGCGTGGTAGAACTCGGTGAACGCGTCGATGAACAACTTCCAGTTGCTGCCGACGTCGGCCCGGTACTTGAAGACCTGGGTCATCTTCTCGAAGGGGTAACCCGCCAGCCCGGCGCCGAGGCCCCCCATGTACTCCTCCAGCGGCGTGGTGTCCCCCGGGTCGAGGTTGACGAAGATGAACCCCTCCCACACCTCGGCCCGCACGGCCGCGAGCCCGTAGTCGGCCTTGTCGAGGTCGAAGAACTCCGACTCCTGCTGGACGAAGGTCAGGCCGCCGTCCAGGCCGTACCGCCAGCCGTGGTACTTGCAGGTGAACTGGCGGCAGACGCCGCTGGTCTCCTCGCCGGGGTAGTCGTTCCACACCAGCTTGTTGCCGCGGTGCCGGCAGATGTTGTGGAAGGCGCGGACCGCGCCCTCCTTGTCGCGCACGACGACGACCGACGTGCGGGCGGCGTCCAGCTCCTTGGTGAAGTAGCTGCCGATCTTGGGCAGCTGCTCCACCCGGCCGACGTTGAGCCAGGTACGGCGGAAGATCGCGTCGCGTTCGAGCTCGTAGTGCTCCGGCGAGATCGAGTCCGCGTAGGAGATCGGTTCCGTACCGAGCTTGAAGTGCTCCGTCCAGGAACCCTCGGCGGGCTTCGGGAAGTGTGCCATGCGCTCTGGTCCTCCGGTCTGCTCTGCGACGAGACGGTAGCATCGATCTCGGAATAGGAGAATGCTATTCTCATAATCGAATAAGCGTCAACCTTGACGGAAGGAGACCGCCCATGCCGACCGCGGCCCTGCGCCTGCCACCCCTCCCGGGCGACGAGTGGGACGAGCGCGAACGTGCGGCGCTCGCCGTACTGCTGCCCGCGCGCCGACGCGACCCCGAGGGCGCCGGCAACGCGCTCGCCACGCTGGTCCGGCATCCCGACCTGGCCGAGGCCTTCCTCACCTTCAGCGCGCACCTGCTGGTGCGGTCGACGCTGCCGCCGCGGCTGCGCGAGCTGGCGATCCTGCGCGTGGCGCGCCGCCGCGAGTGCGAGTACGAGTGGTCGCACCACGTGATGATGGCCGCGAAGGCGGGCCTGACCGAGGCCGAGATCGAGGCGGCCGGGCGCGGCGAGGCCGCGGGCGGGCTGGACGCGGCGGTGCTCCGCGCGGTGGACGAGCTCGACGAGGCCTCGACCGTCTCCGACGCGACCTGGGCGGAGCTCGGCGCGCACCTGGACGACCGCCAGCGCATGGACCTGGTCTTCACCGTCGGCGGCTACACGCTGATGGCGATGGCGTTCAACACCTTCGGCGTCCAGCCCGAGCACGGAGCAGCGCCCGGAAACTGACGCGCGGGGCCGGTGCGCTCCTGTTCTCAGAGCGCCCGGCCCCGCGCCTCGTCCGGCTGTGAGCTACTGGAGCTTGGCCTTCATCTGCGCGAGGTCGACCAGGACGGGGTAGCCGCCGACGCTCAGCGCGTTGCCGTGCCCGGTCTGGTGGACGTCGAAGACCGACTGGATCGCGGCGTGGAAGCCCTGCACGTCCAGGGTCTGGTTGACGGCCCGCTTGGCCTGCCGGAGCGCGAACGGGTGCATGGCGGCGATGCGCTCGGCGAGCGCGCGCGCCTCAGCGTCCAGGTCGGCGCGGGGCACCACCTTGTTGACCATGCCGACCTTCTCGGCCTCCTCCGCGGTCAGCGGGCGGCCGGTGAACAGGATCTCCTTGGCCTTGCGCGCCCCGAGCTCCCAGGTGTGGCCGTGGTACTCCACGCCGCCGATGCCCATGGTGACGACCGGGTCGGAGAACAGCGCGTCCTCGGCGGCGACGATGAGGTCGCAGGGCCAGCAGAGCATCAGCCCGCCCGCGATGCAGCGGCCCTGGACGGCCGCGATCGACGGCTTGGGCACGTTGCGCCACCGGAGCGTGTACTCCAGATAGCGGCGGCTCTCCGCCTCGTAGATCGACTCCAGCGTGATCTTGTCGGGGACGGGCCGGTCGCCCTTGAGGTCGTGCCCCGAGGAGAAGTGCCTGCCCTCGCCGCGCAGGACGATCACGACCACCTCGGGGTCGTCGGCGGCCCGGGTCCAGGCGGCGTCCAGCTCGTCGAGCAGCGCCGCGTTCTGGGCGTTGGCGACCTCGGGCCGGTTGAGGGAGATGGTCGCGATCTTGTCGGCGACCTCGTAGCGGACGTTCACGAGGGGGGCTCCTCAGCTTCGGGGCAGGCCGAGCACCCGCCCGGCGATGATCGTGCGCTGGATCTCGGAGGTGCCGCCGGCGATGGTCCCGCCGAAGCTGCGCGCGTAGCGCTCGAACCAGCCGGACGACAGGTCCTCCAGAGCCATGTGCTCGAAGGGCGCGGTACGGCCGGGGTGCCCGAGGGCGCCGGGCCCGGCCGACTCCAGGGCGCGCTCGCCGGCCCGCTGCACCGCCTCCGAGCCGAGCAGCTTCAGCACCGACAGGGCGGCGACGTCCTGCTCGCCGCGGGCCGCGCGGGCCAGCGCCTCCGAGCCGAGCAGCCGCAGCGCCTGGACGTCCATGACGAGCGTGGCGTACCAGTCGCGGTCGAGCGGGGTCTCCGGGCGGAAGTCGCGCAGGATCCACTCCGCCTGCTCGGCGAAGTTGAGCCACATCATGGTGCGCTCGTGGCCGAGCGATCCGGTGGCCACGCGCCAGCCCTCGTTGAGCGGGCCGACGAGGTTGGCGGCGGGCACCCGGGCGTCCTCGAAGAACACCTCGTTGAAGTCCAGGTCGTCGGCCGCGATCAGCGAGCCGAACGGCCGCCGTGTCACGCCCGGGGTGTCGGTCGGGATCAGGAGCACGCTGATGCCCTTGTGCTTGGGCGCGTCCGGGTCGGTCCGCACGAACGTCAGCAGCACGTCGGCGTCGTGCGCGCCCGACGTCCAGACCTTCTGCCCGTTCACCACGAAGTAATCGCCGTCCAGGACGGCCCGGGTGCGCAGCGAGGCCAGGTCCGATCCGGCGCCCGGCTCGCTCATGCCCAGCGCCGCGGTGATGTCGGCGCGCAGGATGGACCGGGCCCAGCGGCGCTTCTGCTCCTCGGTGCCGAACGTCAGCAGCGAGGCCGCGACGATGCCGACGCCCTGCGGGTTGAAGCTGTGGTAGATCCGCCGCCGCGACAGCTCCTCGCGGTGCACGTACTGCTGGATCAGGTCGGCGTCGCGCCCGCCGTACTCCGGCGGGTTGCCGGGCAGCAGCCAGCCCTCGTCGAACTGCAGCCGCTGCCAGCGGCGCGCCCATCCGGGGACGTGCGCGCTGGAGCGGGGCCGTTCGCCGGCCTCGGCCTCGCCGGGCAGGTGCGCGTCGAGGAACGCGACGAATTCGGCGCGGAAGTTCTCGACGCCGGCGTCAAAGGTGAGCCGCACGGTACTCCTCGGCGATCAGCGCCCGGTGGGCCGCCGCGCCGCCGAGCATCAGCTCGCCGGCCTTGGCCCGCTTGAGCGCGAACTGAAGGTCGTTCTCCCAGGTGAAGCCCATGGCGCCGAAGAGCTGGAAGCCGTTGCGGAACACCAGGGCCTGGCACTCCCCCGCGGCGGCCTTGGCCATCGCGGCCGCGTTGCCGCGGCGCGGGTCGTCCTCGGCGATGGTGAGCGCCGCGAAGTAGGCGAGCGCGCGGGCGCGCTCGATCGCGACGTGCATGTCGGCGGCCTTGTGCTGGACGGCCTGGAAGGAGCCGACCGGCGCGCCGAACTGGTGCCGCTCGCGCACGTGCTCCAGCGCCATCTCCAGGATGCGGCGGCACGCGCCGACCATGGTCAGGGACATCCCGGCGAGGCTCAGCTCGCGGGCCCGCGCGGGGTCCCCGCCGGCGCGGTCGTCCTCGGTCACGCGCACTCCGGTGAACGTGACGTCGGCGACGTGCAGCACCGGGTCGAAGACCGGGACGCGCTCGGCGGCGGCCTCGGCGGCGCCGACGGCGAACACGCCCGCCTCGGTGACCACGGCCAGCCGGTCGGCGCGGTCGCCGTCGAGGACGTGGCGCGCCGTGCCGTCCAGGATCCAGCCGCCGCCGTCGGGCCGGGCGGTGACGCCGCCGGTCACGGCCGCCCCCCGCCGGCCCGGCTGGAGGTCTCCCGGCGCGAGCGGGGCGAACTGCGTCATCGTGGCCAGGTAGGGCGTCGGGTCGGTGGCCCGGCCGAGCTCCTCCAGGACGATCGCCAGCTCCACGGTCTCGGCGGGGTCGGTCAGCTCGGTCCAGCCGAGGCCCGTGTAGACCTTCCAGAGCGGCTCGGGGTCCGCCCCGGCGTCGGCGATCCCGCGGACCAGCGCGGGCGGGCATTCCTTGGCGACGACCTCGCGGACGGTCTCCTGCCACAGGCGCTGGTCGGCGTCGAACTCAAAGAGCATCCCGAACGGCCCTCCTCGCGAGTGTGATGCACGCAGCAGTGAGAATAACATTCTCGTAGAGTGAAAGTAAGAGTCTCGCTTCCGTTGCGTGACACGCGAGCCGATCGCAAGTGACCTACCGAAAAGGTGCAGTAAGGTTCTACCTATGTCGCAGAAAGCGGATCCGTCGACGAGCACCCCCGACGAACAGCCGGCCTGGAAACAGCGGGCGGTGGAGCGCTCCACCAAGGCGGCCAAGCTCAGGGCCGAACAGCGCGTCGAGCGGTTCCTGGACGCGGCGCAGGCGATCATCACCGAGAAGGGCAACACCGACTTCACCGTGCAGGAGGTCGTCGACCGCTCGCGCCAGTCGCTGCGCAGCTTCTACCAGCACTTCGACGGCAAGCACGAGCTCCTCCTCGCACTCTTCGAGGACGCCATGCGGCGCAGCGCGGACCAGATCCGCGCCGCGGCCGACGGCCAGGACGACCCGCTGGAGCGGCTCAGGGTCGCCGTCCAGCTGCTGTTCGAGCTCTGCCGTCCCGACCCGGCCGCGCAGCGCCCGCTGTTCACCGAGTTCGCCCCCCAGCTGCTGATGAGCCACCCGACCGAGGTCAAGATCGCGCACCGGCCGCTTCTGGCCCTGTTCACCGAGCTGATGGAGCAGGCGGGCGAGGCGGGACGCCTGCGCGAGGGCATGAGCCCGCGCCGGGCCGCCGCCCTGACCATGTCGTCGATCATGTTCATCGCCCAGTCCAGCGGCGCCGAGGACCACGAGACCGCGCACCCGATCACGAGCGACGAGGTCTGGGACTTCTGCTCCAAGGGGTTCGCCGGCGCCTGAACGGCCCGCTCGGGCGACCGCCACGAGAATGTCATTCTCATTTCACTAGAGCGTGGCTTACACTCGGGGCATGCCCGAGCATGATCTTTGGAGCGACCTTCTCGGCTGCCTCGACCTCACGCCCCTCGACGAGGGGCGGTTCGAGGGGCGCAACCAGCGGCTGAGCTACCACCGCGTCTTCGGCGGGCAGTTCCTGGCGCAGTTCGCCAGGGCCGCCGAGCTGTCCTGCCCGGACAAGGCGCTCAAGTCCCTGCACGTGCTGTTCCCGCGTCCCGGGAGCACCGGCGAGCCCGTCGCCTACGAGGTCCAGCGCTCGCACGAGGGCTCCACGTTCGCGACGCTGAGCGTCGTGGCCCGGCAGGAGCGCGGCGTCGTCGCCACCGCGTCGGTGTCGATGCACGCCCGCGAGGACGGCGCCGACCACCAGGCCGTCGCCGACGTCCCCGCCGTGATCGGGGCCGAGCACCGGGTGGCCCTCGACCTGCTGCCCTGGGACACCCGGACGACCGCGGACCTCGACTCCCCCAAGCCCGGCCCGCCCGAGGCCGAGCTCTGGATGCGCACCCCCGAGGCCGACCCCGCGCTGGCCCCCGCCCTCACCGCGTACGCGACCGACCTGACGCTCATCGGCACCGCGCTGCGCCCCCTCGACGGCGTCGGGCAGCGGGACGCGGGCACGGCGTTCACCTCCGCCGTCACCTCGCACACCCTCTGGTTCCACCGCCCGTTCCGCACCGACGGCTGGCTGCTGCTCCGCCAGCACAGCCCGCTGCTGGCGCACGGCCGGTGCTTCGGGCGCGGCGACGTCCTCACCGGGGACGGCTCGCTCGTCGCCTCCTACGCCCAGGAGGCGCTGCTGCGCGTCAGTCGATGACGCGGTCGAGGACGCCGCGGACGAGGAGGTCGGCGGCCGCGTAGGGATCGCGGCGGCCGTCGGCGACCTCGGCCGCCAGGCGGGCCAGCGCGGGATGGGAGCGCAGCCTCGCCTGGGCGAGCGAGAGCAGCTGCGCGTGGGCCCGCGCCGCCCGCCGTTCGGGGGTGTCCGCACGATGGTGCGCGTCGATCGCCTCGACCAGGCCTTCCAGTCCCTCACCCTTGGTGGCGACCAGCGTCAGGATCGGCACGCCGGTCTCGCCCCGCAGGTCGCGAACGGTCCGGTCGGCGCCGTCGCGGTCGGCCTTGTTGACCACGACCAGGTCGGCGACCTCCAACAGGCCGGCCTTCGCCGCCTGGACGGCGTCGCCCGCCCCGGGAGTGAGGACCACGACGGCCGGGTCGGCGACGGCGGCCACCTCGATCTCCGACTGCCCCACGCCCACCGTCTCCAGGAGCACCACGTCGAAGGAGAGCGCGGCCAGCACGCGCAGCGCCGCCGGAACCGCGGCGGCGAGCCCGCCCAGATGCCCGCGCGCCGCCACCGAACGGATCAGCACGCCGGGGTCGCCCGCGTGCGCCGCCATCCGGATCCGGTCGCCGAGCAGGGCGCCGCCGCTGTAGGGGGAGGACGGGTCGACGGCGAGCACCGCGACGCGCGTCCCGCGCCCCCGGTACGCGCCGACGAGCGCCGCCACGGTCGTCGACTTGCCCGCGCCGGGCGGACCGGTCACGCCGACGACGCGGGCGTCCGCCGGCGCGAGCGCGGCCAGCTCCTCGAGCACCTCGGCGCGGCGCTCGCCCTCGACCAGGGTCAGCAGCCGCCCGGCCGCGCGGACCGAGCCCGCGCGGGCCGCGGCGACCAGCTCGGGGACGTTCATCGCGGCGGTGTCACGGCGCCGGCACCTCGATGACCGTGGCCGACCCCATCCCGCCTCCCGCGCACATCGCGGCGACGCCGAGGCCGCCGCCGCGCCGGCGCAGCTCGTGCACGAGCGTCACCAGCATCCGCGCGCCGGTCGCCGCGACCGGGTGGCCGAGCGAGCAGCCGCTGCCGTTCACGTTCACCCGGTCGGGGTCCAGGCCGAGGCGTCCGACCGTGGCCACGCACATCGACGCGAACGCCTCGTTGATCTCGTACAGGTCGACGTCGTGGACGGCCAGCCCCGCGCGGGAGAGCGCCTTGGGGATGGCCTTCACCGGCGCCAGCCCGGTCTCGGCGGGGTCGACGCCGACCGACGCCCACGACCGGACGGTCGCCAGCGCGGGCAGGCCCAGCCGGTCGCTGGCGACCACCAGCGCGGCGGCCCCGTCGTTGGCGCCGGCCGCGTTGCCCGCAGTGATGCTGAAGCCCTCGATCTCGGGGTGCAGCGGCTTGAGCGAGGCGAGCTTCTCCAGGCTGGTGCCGCGGCGCGGGTGCTCGTCCACGGCGAACAGCCCGTGCGGCGTCCCGATTGGGACGACCTCGGCTTCGAACCGCCCCTCGTCGATGGCCCGCACCGCGTTGCGGTGCGACCGCAGCGCCCACGCGTCCATCTCCTCGCGGGACACGCCCGCCCGGACCGCCGCGTTCCAGCCGACCGTGATCGACATGTCGAGGTTGGGCGCGTCCGGCCGGTCGGGATGCGTGGGCGGGCTCCACGGGTCGGCCCACTCGCCGTCCACCCGGAAGCGGGACCGCGGCGACGTGGACGCGGAGTTGACGCCGCCGGCGATGACCAGCTCGTCCATCCCGGCGCGCACGCTCGCCGCCGCGGTCTGGACGGCGGACAGGCCCGCGGCGCAGTGCCGGTTCTGCGCGAGCCCGGCCACCGACGGCAGCCCGGCGGTGAGGGCGGCGTGCCGGGCGATGACGCCGCCGCCGTACAGGCCCTCGCCGAGGACGACGTCGTCGACCTGGGCGGGGTCGAGCCCCTCGGACGCGGCGGTGACGATGTGGTGGGCCAGGTCGTACGCGGTCGTGTCGCGCAGGGTCCCCTTCATGGCGGTGCCGATGGGGGTGCGCTGGGCGGAGACGATGACGGCCTCAGGCATGGGTGGACTCCAGCTCTGCCAGCAGGACGCGGCGCAGCGTCTTGCCGGTCTCGGTCTTGGGCAGCTCGTCGCGGAAGACGACGGTGTCGGGGGTCTTGGAGGAGCGCAGCCGGTCCTTGACCCACCGGCGGACCTCGGCCGGGTCGCCCGCGCCGACGACGACGGCGACGACGCGCTGCCCCCACTCGGGGTCGGGCACGCCGAGCACC
The DNA here is from genome assembly GCF_040643285.1 of Spirillospora sp. NPDC047279. Lineage (NCBI taxonomy): Bacteria > Bacillati > Actinomycetota > Actinomycetes > Streptosporangiales > Thermomonosporaceae > Spirillospora > Spirillospora sp. NPDC047279. Next base: position 144,432 of record NZ_JBEYUA010000009.1, on the reverse strand, counting down.
ACGGCCTCGGTGACGCCGGGATGGCCGAGCAGGACGTCCTCGATCTCGGCCGGGGCGATGTTCTCGCCGCCCCGGATGATGGTGTCGTCGGCGCGGCCCTCGATGAACAGGTAGCCGTCGGCGTCGAGCCGGCCGCGGTCTCGGGTGGCGAACCAGCCGTCGGGGTCCAGCACGCTCCGCCCGCCGTACTCGCCGGAGATCTGCTCCCCCCGGACGAACACCAGCCCCGTCTCGCCGGGCCCGGCCGGTCCGCCCTCGTCGCGGCGGATCTGGAACTCGACCCCGGGCAGCGCCCGGCCGACCGAGTTCAGCCGGTCCGCGACGGCCGGATCGCCGGACGCGAGCGCCGTGCGGTGGTCGTCCGGCCCCAGCACCGCGATGGAGGACGCCGTCTCGGTGAGCCCGTAGGCGTTCACGAAGCCCGTCTCCGGGAAGGCGCGCAGGGCCCGTTCCACCACGGGCCGCGGCGCGCGCGCCCCGCCGTACGCGATCGTGCGCAGCGTCGGAACCCCGGCGTCGTCGCCCGCGGTGTCGACGATCCGCGCGAGCATCGTCGGCACCACCAGCGCGTGCGTGATGCCTTCCCGCCGTACGGTCGCCAGCCACTCCCCCGGGTCGAAGGCGGCCATGTAGACCACCCGGCGCCCGGTGTAGAGGTTCGTCAGCACGTTGGCCAGGCCCGCGACGTGGTAGGGCGGCACCGCGACCAGCGCCGCGTCGCCCTCCGCCGCGGACGCGAACTCCAGCGTGTTCAGGATGTAGGCCAGCAGATGCCGGTGCCGGAGCACCGCCGCCTTGGGCTCGGACGTCGTGCCGCTGGTGTACAGCAGCGCGGCGACGCCGTCCGGGTCGGAGGGGGCCGCCGCGTCCTCGGCGGCGTCGGTGTCGCTGTCGCTGTCGGTGGTGGTGTCGAGGAGGTCGTCGAAGTCGTCCGGGCGGAGCACGAGCGCCCCGGGGTGCCGGGCGAGCAGGCCGTCGAGCTGCTGCTCGCCCAGGCGGTAGTTGAGGGGCACGAAGGGCACGCCCGCCAGGGCCGCGCCGAAGAGCGCCACGGGGTAGGCGAGGTGGTTGGCGCCCACGTAGAGAACGGCCTGGTGCCGCCGGAAACGGGTGGCCGCAGCGCGGGCCAGGCGCAGCACGTCGGCGGCGGTCAGCGACCGGCCGCCGCCCGTCACCGCGGTGCGGCCGCCGGCCGAGGCCGCCATCTCGAGGATCATGGAGATGTTCATGAGAATGCTATTCTCACAATCAAGAGTGCCGATTTCAAGGGAGGGAAACGCTGATGCAGATCCGTGGGAGCTCAGCGGTCGTCGTCGGCGGTGCCGGCGGCCTGGGCGAGGCCACCGTCCGGCGCCTGCACGCGGCCGGGGCGAACGTCGTGGTCGCCGACCTCGCCGACGACAAGGGCACGGCCCTCGAGAAGGAGCTGGGCGTCCGCTACGTCCGGACCGACGCCACCGACGAGGACTCGGTGCGGGCGGCACTGGCCGAGGCGGAGGCCGCGGGCCCGCTGCGGATCTCGGTCGACGCGCACGGCGGCCCGGCCAGCGGCGGGCGGCTCGTCGGCCGGGACGGCTCGCCGCTGGACCTGGACGGCTTCCGGCGGACCATCGAGATCTACCTGACCGGCGTCTTCAACGTGATGCGCCTCGCCGCCGCGGCCATCGGCCGCCAGGACCCGGTCGACGGCGACCGGGGCGTCATCGTCAACACCGCCTCGATCGCCGCCTACGAGGGGCAGGTCGGCCAGCTCCCCTACGCCGCGGCCAAGGGCGGCGTCGTCGGCATGACCCTCGTCGCGGCCCGCGACCTTTCCCCGCTCGGCATCCGCGTCGTCACCATCGCACCCGGCACCTTCCTGACCCCGGCCTACGGCAAGGCCGCCGACCAGCTCGAGGAGTACTGGGGGCCGCGCATCCCGCACCCCAAGCGGATGGGCGCCCCCGCCGAGTACGCCTCCCTCGTCGAGCACGTCTGCGCGAACGACTACCTCAACGGCGAGGTGATCCGCCTCGACGGCGCGGTGCGGTTCCCGCCGAAGTGAGCTCCTCCGGGCCGAGGCCCCCGGCCGATCGCGGATCGGCCGGGGGCCTCGGTCGTGGGCCGCGGCGGGCGCGGCGGCCAGGGCTCAGTCCTTGCCCTCGGTGAGGCGGGCGATGGTGGTCTGGAAGTCCTCGGTCTGGAAGGTGAGCTCCTCGGCCGTGGTGGCGAAGTCGAGGGTGGCGAGCACGGCGCGTTCGAGATGCAGGTTGAGGAGCCGCTTGGTGCTCTCGGCGGCCTTCCGCGGCAGCCCGGCGATGCGCTTGGCACAGGCCAGCGCCTCGGCCAGCGGATCGGCCACCACGTGGTTGGCCAGCCCGAACCGGACCGCGCGCTCGGCGCTGATCCGGTTGCCGGTGAGGGCGTACTCCTTGGCGACGTGCAGGCTGGTGTGCAGCGGCCAGGTGAGCGGGCCGCCGTCGGCGGCGACGAGGCCGACCTGGACGTGCGGGTCGGAGAGGTAGGCAGTCTCGGCCATGTAGACGATGTCGCTGAGCGCCACCAGGCTGCACCCGAGGCCGACCGCGGGGCCGTTGACCGCGGCGACGACCGGGACGCGGCAGCGCGCCATGCCGAGGACCAGGTCCCGGCCGTGCGCGATGGTACGGGCCCGCAGGCCGGGATCCCGGCCGAGCTGCTTGAGGTAGCCGAGGTCGCCGCCGGCGGAGAAGGCCCGGCCGCGTCCCGTCAGGACGGCGGCGCGGGCCTCCTCGTCCTCGCTCAGCCTGGGCCATAGCTGAGCGAGCGCCGTGTGGAGGGTGTCGTTCATGGCGTTGAGCGCGTCCGGGCGGTTGAGGGTGATGATCCTCAGCGGGCCGTCCTCCTGGACGTCGATCTCCGGCGGCAGGTCGTACACGTCACGCTCCCAATCCGAGAATCCGTGCGGCGATGATGTTCTTCTGGATCTGCGAGGTCCCGCCCATCACGCCCTGGGCCCGGCTGTAGAGATAGGCGCCGAGCAGTTCGGCGTCGTGGGTCGCGCCCATCGCCAGCGCGGCGTGCCCGACCGTCTGCTCGGTCCAGGTCATCAGCAGCTTGTCCAGCGATCCCTGGGGGCCGTGCTCGACGCCGTCGAGCCGTTCGGACAGGCGGCGGCGGACGTGCAGCCGCAACATCTCGGTCTCCACGGCCGCCCAGGCCAGCTCGGCGGGCGGGGTGCCGCGGGTCCGGGCCGCGAGGTCGCGGACGAGCTTGCCGTAGCGGGCCGAGTAGCCCAGCTCGGCGGGTTCGCGCTCGTGCCCGACGACCGTCATCGCCAGCGCCCAGCCCTCGCCCGGCACGCCGACCATGTGGGACGCGGGCACGCGGGCCCCGTCGAAGAGCACCTGGCCGAACTCGTTGGTGACGCCGTTCATCATGCGCAGCGGGCGCTGCTCGATGCCCGGCTGGTCCATCGGGACGACGAACGCCGACAGGCCCTTGTGGCGGGGCGCGTCCGGGTCGGTCCTGGCCAGCAGCAGGCACCAGTCGGCGACGTCGGAGTAGCTCGTCCAGACCTTGTGGCCGTCCAGCACGTACTCGTCGCCGTCGCGGACGGCGGCGGTCGTGAGGGAGGCGAGGTCCGAGCCCGCGCCGGGTTCGCTGAAGCCCTGGCACCAGCGTTCGGTGCCCGCGATCATCCCCGGCAGGAAGCGGCGGCGCAGCTCCGGGCCGCCGTGCCTGCCGAGCCCCTGGACGAGGTAGCCGAGGCTGGGACGGGGAGGCGCGCCCGCGATGGCCAGCTCCTCGTCCAGGATGACGTCGTAGACGGGCGGCAGCGCCCGCCCGCCGTACTCGCGCGGCCAGGAGAGCCCGAAGAACCCGCCCGCGTAGAGCGCCTGGTGCCATTCGCCCTGGCGGGTCCAGTAGTCGTCCCCGGAGGTGGGGAAGGCGCCGGCGCGGTCGGCCAGCCAGATGCGCAGCCGGCGGCGGAACGCGGCCTCCTCGGGCGAGTCACGAAAGTCCAAGGTCGATCTCCTCCAGGCTCACGGGGAACAGATCGGTGGAGGCCAGCACCCGGCGCAGGTACACGTGGGCCAGGCAGTCCCAGGTGTTGCCGATCCCGCCGTGCACCTGCACCGTCGTCTCGCAGATGGTCCGGGCCGCCCGCGCGCAGTACAACTTCGCGATCCGCGCCGCGCGCAGGCCCTCGTCCGGCGGCAGCTCGTCGACGGCCCAGGCCGCGTACCGCAGCACGCTCACCGAGCCCTCGATCAGTGCCAGCCCCTCGGCCAGCAGGTGGGCGACCGCCTGGTAGGTGCCGATCGCGTGGCCGTACTGCTCGCGCACCTTGGCGTAGTCGCACGCGAGCGCGTGCGCTCCCCGGGCGGCGCCCACCAGGTCGGCGCAGGAGGCGACCAGGGCCAGCACCCGCCAGCGGCCGGCCAGGTCGGCCGACAGCTCGCCGACCGGTTCGAGCGGCCCCCGGATCTCGGTGTTCCGCCTGGTGAGGTCGGGCCCCGGGAGGACCACGCCGGTCCAGCCCGCCAGCAGCCGGCGGCCGCTGAGCAGCACCACGCGGGCGATGCCCCGCGCGTCCACCGCCTCGGCGTCCACCCCCACCGTCCAGGGCGGGTCGTCGAAGGTGTCGTCGGCGCTGTCGCCGCGCAGGTCCGCGGCCAGCACGGGCCCGAGGAACGGCACGTCGACCAGGCGCCGCCCGAACTCCTCGGCGACGAGGGCGACCTCGACGCCGGACGCGCCGTCGGCGCGCAGCGACCGCCAGCCGGAGGCGGCGACCGCCTTCTCCAGGCGCACGACGCGGTCGGCGTCGTCGAGGTCGTGGACCGAGCCGGGGCCCAGGTCACCGGCCAGGCGCGCGGCCGAGTCGCGCAGCTCCCTCTGCTCACTGGTCAGACGTGCGTCCATGGCGTTCCTTGAGCACTCGGCGCAGCACCTTGCCGGACGGCAGGCGCGGGATCTCGGCCACCAGCTCCACGCGGCGCGGCCGTTTGTAGGAGGCCAGCCGCTCGCCGACGAGCGCGGTGAGCACGACGGGGTCGACCTCGCCGTGCGGCACGACGGCGGCCATGACCGCCTCGCCGTCGGCGGCGTCGGGCACGCCGTACACCGCGCAGTCCGCGACGCCCGGGTGCCCGTGCAGGACGGCCTCGATCTCGGCGGGCGCGACCTGGAAGCCGCGCACTTTGATCATTTCCTTCGAGCGGTCGGTGATCCTGAGCAGGCCGTCCTCGCCGAGGTGGCCCACGTCGCCGGTGCGGTACCAGCCGCCGTCGAACGCCTCGGCGGTCGACTCCGCCGGGAGGTAGCCGGCCATCAGCGAGGCCGCCCGCACCTGGATCTCGCCGGTCTCTCCCGGCCCGAGCGGCTTCCCGGTCTCCAGCGAGACGACGCGCAGCTCGACGCCGGGCACCGGGGCGCCGACCGCGTCGAGCCGGGCGCCGCCGGTCGGGCTGCACGCGATGACGGGCAGCTCGCTGGCCCCGTACGCGGGCACCCAGCCGACCCCGGTGCGCCGGGTGACGGCCTCGGCGACGCTGGGCGTCACCGGGGTCGCGCCCCACATGATGTAGCGCAGCGAGGAGAGGTCGTAGGACTCCAGCGCGGGGTGGGAGGCGATCGCCAGCGCGATCGGCGCGACGGCCATCTCGACGGTGATGCGGTCGGCCTGGATGTGGTGCAGCATCAGGTCGAGGTCGAACCGGCGGTGCAGGCGCAGCCAGGCTCCGGCCTCCAGCGCCGTGACGATGTTGAGCAGCCCCAGGATGTGCGAGGGCGGCGTGGTGATCTGGAGCCGGTCGCGGTCGGTGAGGCCGAGCGCGACCCGCCAGTGCTCCACCGCCGCGCCGAGGGACGCGTGGGTGTGCCGGACGGCCTTCGGCAGCCCGGTCGTGCCGGAGCTGAACACCAGCACGGCGTCGGCGGCCGGATCGTTCGCGGCGGCCGGGGCGTCCGCGGGCACGATCGGCTCGTCGAGGTGCACCATCGGCATGGCCTCGGCCAGCAGCGGATGGTCGCCCACCGCGAACGCGGGCTTGGTGATCGCCAGCGCGTGGCCGAGCTCGCCGCGCCTCCACGCGGGGCTGAACAGGACGACGGCGGCGCCGAGGCGCCAGATCGCCCGCACCGCCACCACGAACTCGGGCCGGTTGGACGACATCAGCGCGACCCGGTCCCCCGGGCCCGCGCCCCGGTCCGCGAGCGTCGCGGCCAGCCCGCCGGCCAGTGCGTCCAGGCGCGCCGCACTGTACTCCCGCTCTTCGTAGACGAGCACCGGCAAGCTCCCATCCAAGAGATGAGAATAGTATTCTCGTATCCGTAGAACCTTCATACCACAGGGAGCCCGACCATGCCGAGACCTCCTCTGTTCCAGCGGGCGACCGTCACCCGGGTCGTCCGCGAGACGGCGGACACCAGGACGTACGTGCTCGCTCCGCACGAGGGGCCGTTCTCCTACAAGGCCGGGCAGTTCTGCACCTTCCGGGTGCGCGTCGGCGGCAGGGACCTGCTGCGCTCGTACTCGATGTCGAGCGCCCCGGAGACCGACGACGAGCTGATGACCACGGTCAAGCGGGTGCCGGGCGGCCAGGTCTCCAACTGGCTGCACGACAACGTCGCCGAGGGCGACGAGGTCGAGGTGACGCGGCCGATGGGCGTCTTCTGCCTGCGCCCGGCCGAGGGGCCGCTGCTCGGGTTCTGCGGCGGCAGCGGGATCACGCCGATCCTGTCGCTGGTCAAGAGCACGCTCGCGACGACCGCCCGCCCGGTGCGGCTGCTGTGCGCCGACCGCGACCGCGACGCAGCGATCTTCGCCGGCGCGCTCACCGATCTGGCCGGCCTCCATCCCGGGCGGCTCAGCGTGGTCCGCCACTTCGACGACGAACGCGGGCTGCTGGACGCGGACGCGGTGCGGGCGTTCGTCGGCGCGGACGGCGCCGCCGACTCCTACGTGTGCGGGCCCGAGCCGTTCATGGATCTGGTCGCCGCCGCGCTGCCGGGTCCGGGCCGGACGTTCAGCGAACGTTTCGGCGGTCCCCCCGCTCCCCCGCCCGCGCCCGGGCCGGCCGCCGCGCCGCCCGAGCCCGCCCCGGCCGCCGACACGTTGACGATCGAGCTCGGCAGGAAGCGCGTGAGGGTGCCGCGGCGCCCGAACGAGACGTTGCTGGAGAGCGCCCGGCGGGCGGGCCTCGCGCCGCCGTTCTCCTGCGAGGCGGGCAACTGCGCCACCTGCATGGCCAAGCTGACCGAGGGCACCGCGACCATGCGGGTCAACGACGCGCTGACCGACGACGAGGTCGCCGAGGGCTACGTCCTCACCTGCCAGGGCGTGCCCGGCCCCGGCGCGGTGACGGTCGTCTACGAGTGATCCGCCAGGCCGCCGTGCTCGCCGAGGCGGGGCGGCGGCCCGTACCGGGGGACGTGCCCGGCGACGCGGACGGGCGTGCCGACCAGCCGGTACCCGCCCGCCGACACGATCATCTCCGGGGTGGCCGCGAGCGCCTCCGGCAACGTCCTGACCGCCGCGGCCGGCACGCCCAGCGGGCGCAGCCGCCGTTCCCACGACCAGGCCGTGTCGGCCGCGAGCGCCGCGGTCACCAGCGCCACGACCTCCTCGCGGTGCGCCGCGCGCTCGGCCATCGCCGGGTAGCCCTCGATGCCCGCCTCCGCCGTGAACGCCTTCCAGAAGCGGTCGTGGGTGATGAACAGCGCCAGGTGGCCGTCGCCCGTCGGGAAGAGCTGCGCCGGAACGTAGTAGGAGTGCGCGCCGGACGGCAGCCGCCGCGGCTCGGTCCCCTCGTTGAGGTAGGCCGACGCCCGGTAGTTGAGCTGGGAGAGCATGACGTCGCGCAGCGAGACCTCCACCTGCCCGCCGCGCCCCGAGATGATCTGCGCGAGCAGGCCGAGGGCGGCGGCGATCCCGGCGGAGTTGTCGGCCGAGGAGTAGCCGGGCAGGACCGGCGGGCCGCCGGGCTCGCCGGTGAGCGCGGCCACCCCGGTCGCGGCCTGGATCACGTAGTCGAACGCCGGCTCGTCGCCGGCGTCCAGGCCGAAGCCCGTCATCGCGACGCAGACGAGCCGCTCGTTCCACCGCCGTAGCGCGTCGTAGGTCAGCCCGAGCCGGCGGATCGCCGAGGGCTTCATGTTGACCAGCAGCGCGTGCGACCCGGCGGCGAGCTCGCCGAGGCGGGCCTGGCCCGCGGCCGAGGTGAGGTCCAGGCGGACGCTGCGCTTGCCCCGGTTGAGGCTGGCGAAGTAGGCGTCGCTCACCTGGCGCGACAGGTCGCCGCCCGGCGGCTCGATCTTGGTCACCTCGGCACCGAGGTCGGCGAGCAACATGGTGGCGTACGGGCCGGAGAGGATGTGGCCGGCCTCCAGGACGCGGATTCCCGCGAGCGGCCCGTCGCCCATCGCAGGTCCGGCGCCCATCGCGGGTCCGCCGCTCATCGCAGGTCCGCCGCCAGCCCGGCGAGCATCTCCCGGGTGCGGAGCTTGGAGGCGACCAGCTCGTCCCGGCCCTCGCCGATGGGCAGCAGCCGCACCGAGAGGTCGGTCACCCCGGCGTCGGCGAACCGCCGGAACCGCGCCGCGATCGCCGCCTCGTCGCCCGCCGCGCACAGGTCGCCGACGTCCTTGGCGTCGCCGTGGTCCAGGAGCCGCTGGTAGTTGGGCGACACCTCGGCCTCCCCGAGGATCCGGTTGGCGCGCTCCCGGGCCGCGCCGGCCTCCGACGGCCGGCACAGGCAGACCGGGATGCCCGCGACGACGCGCGGGGCGGGGCGCCCGGCGTTCTCGGCGGCCTTGGTGATGCGCGGCACGACGTGGTCGGCGACCGCGCGTTCGTCGGCCATCCAGAGCACGGTCCCGTCGGCGCGCTCACCGGCGAGGGCGAGCATGACCGGGCCGAGCGCGGCGACCATGACCGGCAGCCGCGCCACCGGGCCGAGCCCGAGGGGGTTGTGCACGGTGAACGTGGCGTTCTCGACGTCGACCGGGCCGGGGCCGTTCAGCGCGGCGTCCAGGACGTCGAGGTAGTCGCGGGTGAAGGCGGCCGGCCGCTCGTACGGCAGGCCGAGCATGTCCCGCACGATCCAGTGGTGCGAGGGCCCGACGCCCAGCGTCAGCCGCCCGCCGGTGGCGGCCTGGGCCGACAGCGCCTGGCGCGCGAGCGCGACCGGGTGCTGGGCCTGCAACGGCACGACGGCGGTGCCGAGCTCGATCCGCGTCGTGGCCGCGCCCATGAGCGCGACCGCGACGAGCGCGTCGAAGTCCGTCGGGATCTGGGGGATCCAGGCGGTGTCGAGCCCGGCCTCCTCCGCCCAGCGCACGTCCTCGATCATCCGGGTGACCTTGCGCGCGGCGTCCCCGCGTTCCGGCCCGATCATCACACCGACCCGCACGTCTCCTCCAGGTTTCGCGGCATCAGGGGGCGGCGGAGGCCGCGGTCAGCGCGCGGACCTCCGTCACGAGGTCGTCGAGCGGGGTGCCGGTCGGGAAGACCGCGGCGGCACCCGCGTCCCGCAGCCGGGGGACGTCCTGCGGCGGGATCGTGCCGCCGACGACCACGGCGATGTCGGCCGCGTCGGCGGCGCGCAGGGCGCCGACGACGCGTGCGGTGTGCGCCAGGTGGGCGCCGGACAGGATGCTGAGGCCGACGACGGCGACGTCCTCCTGGAGCGCGATCGCCACGATGTCCTCCACGCGCTGGCGGATGCCGGTGTAGACGACCTCGAAGCCCGCGTCGCGGAGCGTCCGGGCGACGATCTTGGCGCCGCGGTCGTGCCCGTCCAGGCCCGGCTTGGCGACGAGGACCCTGACCGGCGGCATCAGAACACCACCGGCTGCTGGAACTCGCCCCAGACCCCGGTCAGGGCGCCGACCATCTCGCCGAGCGTGCAGTACGCGGCGGCGCAGTCGATCAGCGGGTGCATGAGGTTGCCGGTGCCCTCGGCCTCGCGCGCCAGGGCGGCCAGCCGGTCGCGGACGGCCGCGGGGTCACGTTCGGCCTTCACCTTGGCGAGCCGTTCCAGCTGGCCGTCGCGTCCCTCGGTGTCGAGCTCGTAGGTGGTGATCGGGGGCGGCGGCTCGTCGGAGGTGAACCGGTTGACCCCGACGACGGGCCGGCCGCCGTCCTCGATCTCGCGCTGGAGCCGGTACGCCTCGTCGGCGATGAGGCCCTGCAGGTAGCCGTCCTCGATGACGCGGACCATGCCGCCGTGCCGGTCCAGGTCGTCCATGATCTCGATGATGCGCTCCTCGGTGGCGTCGGTGAGCGCCTCGACGAAGTACGAGCCGCCCAGCGGGTCGGCCACCCGGGCGACGCCGGTCTCGTGCGCCAGGATCTGCTGGGTGCGCAGCGCGAGCGTCGTTGACTCCTCGCTGGGCAGGGCGAACGGCTCGTCCCACGCGGCGGTGAACATCGACTGCACGCCGCCGAGCACCGACGCCATCGCCTCGTACGCGACGCGGACGACGTTGTTGTGCGCCTGCGGCGCGTAGAGCGAGGCGCCGCCCGCCACGCAGCCGAAGCGGAACATCGAGGCCCGGTCGGTCGTCGCGCCGTACCGTTCGCGGACGATCGTCGCCCAGCGCCGCCGCCCCGCCCGGTACTTGGCGACCTCCTCGAAGAAGTCGCCGTGCGTGTAGAAGAAGAACGAGACCTGCGGCGCGAACTGGTCGATGGTCATCCGGCCGCGCTCGACCACGGTGTCGCAGTAGGTGACCCCGTCGGCGAGCGTGAACGCCATCTCCTGCACCGCGGTGGCGCCGGCGTCGCGGAAGTGCGCCCCGGCGACCGAGATCGCGTTGAACCTGGGCACCTCGGCCGCGCAGAACTCGATGGTGTCGGCGATGAGCCGCAGCGACGGCTCGGGCGGCCAGATCCAGGTGCCGCGCGAGGCGTACTCCTTGAGGATGTCGTTCTGGATCGTGCCGGTGAGCTTGGCGCGCGGCACGCCGCGGCGTTCGGCCGCCGCCACGTAGAACGCCAGCAGGATCGCGGCGGTGCCGTTGATGGTGAAGCTGGTGCTGATCCGGTCGAGCGGGATGCCGTCGAAGAGCACCTCGGCGTCGGCGAGCGTGTCGAGGGCGACCCCGACCCGGCCGACCTCGTCCACCACCTCGGGGTCGTCGGAGTCGTAGCCGCACTGGGTGGGCAGGTCGAGCGCCACCGACAGGCCGGTGCCGCCCTGGTCGAGCAGGTAGCGGTAGCGGCGGTTGGACTCCTCGGCGGTGCCGAACCCGGAGTACTGCCGGAACGTCCAGAGCCGTCCCCGGTGGCCGGTGGGGAAGTTGCCCCGGGTGAACGGGTAGACGCCGGGGTCGGGCGGCGTCGCGCCAGTGGTCCCGGCGTCGGCGGGCCCTGCTTCGGCGGGGCCGTAGAACGGCCGGAGCGGGATGCCGGACGAGGTCCGGACGGCGTCGTCGTCGGTCACCTCAGCCGATCCTTCATCACCTTGCCGGTGGCGTTCAGCCGGAGCGGCGGGTCGACCAGGGCCTCGGCGTCGCCGAAACGGTCGGCGGCGCCGAGCACCAGCTCCGGGGTGGTCTCCCAGGTGGTCGGGGAGCCGGTGGTCATCGCGAGATCAGGCGCGCCAGGTTGCCGCCCATGATCTTGGCCTGGTCGGCCTCGCCCAGCTTGCCGAGCGCGTCGACGTAGGTGACCGGGTCGGCCAGGCCCTCGGGGTGCGGGTAGTCGGAGCCGAAGAGCACGCGCTCGACGCCGATGAGGCCGGTCAGCTCGGCCATGTCCTCCTCCCAGAACGGGCTGACGTGAATCTGGCGCTTGACCAGCTCGACCGGGTTCTCGCCGAACTCGTTCGGCATCTTCTTGTAGACGTCGGCCAGCTTGGACAGCAGCGGCTCGACCCAGGAGGAGCCGTTCTCGATGACCGCGATCTTCAGGTCGGGGAACCGGTCGAGCGCGCCGTGGCAGACCAGCGACGCGACCGCGTCCTCGACGGGCCGCCACTCCGACATCGCCCGGAAGGCGTTCGGCTTGAACGGCAGGAACTCGCGGTTGCCGCCCTCCCAGTCGTTGGCGTAGCGCGCGTAGCCGCTGTCGGAGGAGTGCATCCCCACCAGCACGCCGGTCTCCACGACGCGCTTCCAGAACGGGTCGAACTCCGGCAGGGCGAAGGACCGCGAGCCGCCGAAGCCGGGGACCGGCGCGGGCCGCACCAGGATCGCCCGCGCGCCGCGCTCGACGCACCAGTCCAGCTCGGCGATCGCCTTCTCCACGATGGGGAGGCTGATGACCGGGGTGGTGTAGATGCGGCCCTTGTAGTCGAACGACCAGGTCTCGTGCAGCCACTGGTTGAGGGAGTGCGCGACGACGTGGATGAGCTCCGGGTCGTCGCGCATGCGCTCCTCGACGAGGCTGGCGAGGGTGGGGAACATCAGGGTCTGCTGGATGCCCAGCTCGTCCATCAGCTCCAGGCGCGGCGCCGGCTCGCGGAACGCGGGGATCGCGTCCATCGGGTCACCGAAGATCTCCCGGCGGCTCTTGCCCTCCGGGTTGCCCACCCGGAAGAACTCCTCCATCGCCCCGGGCCTGGCGACCACGTCGAAGGTCGGGTTAGGGATGTACTCGCTGATCTGCCCGCGGATGGCGATCTTCTTGCGGCCGCGCACCTGCACGTACTGGATCGCGCCGTCGTACTCCTTGGGCAGGAACTTGGTCAGCGCCTCTTCGGTCTCGTAGAGGTGGTTGTCCGCGTCGAACAGCGGGAAGGGCAACGTGCGCGACGGCATTGAGATCCTCCTTTGCAGATTGCGAGAATCTTATTCTCATTCACTGTGAACCGCAATGTCCCGCCGCAGCAGGAACTTCTGGACCTTGCCGCTCGCGGTGCGCGGGAAGTCGTCGCGCAGGTGCAGCTCCTCGGGCCACTTCTGCCTGGCCAGGCCCACCTCCTCCAGGTGCGCGCGAATGCGCTCCAGGGTCGGCTCCGGGCCGGCGGCCCTGGGCCGGACGACGGCCGCGGCACGCTCGCCGAGCCGGTCGTCGGGGACCGACACGACCGCGACCTCGGCGACCCCGGGCATCCCCAGAAGGACGTCCTCGACCTCCAGCGCGCTGATGTTCTCGCCGCCGCGGATGATGATGTCGGCCTTGCGGTCGGTGATCGTCAGGTAGCCGTCCTCGTCGAGCTCGCCGATGTCGCCCGTGCGGTACCAGCCGTCGGCGTCGAAGGCCCTCTCGGTGAGGGCCGGGTCGGTGTAGCCCAGGCACAGGTCCGGGCCTCGGCTGAGGATCTCGCCGTCGTCGTCCAGCCTGATCTCCACGCCGGCCCTGGCGGCGCCGTCGGTGTAGAGCCGCTTGTCCTCGGGCGCGGCGTGTCCCGAGCCGGTGATCGACGGATGCTCGGTGCTGCCGTACGAGCGGAACACGGTGATCCCGAGCCCGGCCAGCCGCCGGGTGACCGCCGCGGGCACCGACGATCCGCCGAGGCCCGCGTACTTCATGTGCCGCAGGTGGGCGGGCGCGAAGTCGGGGTGATCGATGAGGCTGGTCATGTAGTACGTCGCCCCGCCGCCCACGGTGAGTCCCTCCTCGGCCATCAGCCGCAGGACGCGCGCGGGGTCCCAGACGTCGGCGAGGTTGACCGGCGCGCCGTCCAGCACGGGGATGAGGAAGGCGTTCACCATGCCGATGAAGTGGCCGACCGGGGCCGCGGTGAGCTGCTCGCCCCGGTCGGGCGGGAAGAGCTCGGCGAGCTGCCGCGTCTCGAAGCCGAGGGTCTGGTGGCTGTGCACCACACCCTTGGGGTCACGGGTGGTCCCCGAGGTGAACGCGATGAGGGCGGGCCCGGCCGGGTCGGCCGCCAGCACGCCGGCCATGGGCTCGGCGGCGAGGAGCGCGTCGAAGTCGCGCCCCACCACGCCGACGACGGGCACCCCGGCGCTGAGGGCGGGGTCGTACTCCATCCGCCCGAACCGCTCGGCCGTGACGAAGACCCGCGGCTTGACCGCGTCCAGGATGTAGCCGACCTCCTTGCGCCCGTAGAAGTGCACGATCGGCACCACCACCGCGCCGAGGAACGCCGACGCCCAGAACACCGCGGCGGCCTCCATCCAGTTGGGCAGCTGGAACGCGACCACGTCGCCGGGGCCGACGCCGCGTTCCCGCAGCCCGCCGGCCAGCCTGCGCGCGGTCTCCTCGACGTCGCGGAACGTCCCCGCCCAGGGCCGCACGTCCGAATGCACGCGGAACGCGGCCCCCGGAGCCGCCTCCAGCCCGCGCGCGAGCAGATCCCCCATCGTCTCCCGTGTCCACCAGCCCTCCGCCTCGTACCGAGCGCCGAGTTCGGCGGGGATCGTACGCATGCCCGGACCTCCTTCTCTGGAGCGAGAATTGCACTCTCTCATAGTGAGAAGGTAGATTCCATACGGGTTCGCGGTGGTCCGGACTGGCGCGTTCGGCCCACCGTGAACCGTCCACCGGACGGCCGAGCGCGGAGAAGCGTGCATGGTAGATCTCGAACTGGACCAGGGCCTGGCGGTCATCACCATCGACCGCCCGCACGCGCGCAACGCCATCGCGCCCGCCACCATGGAACTGCTCGACGACGCCCTCGACCGGGCGGCGGGCGCCGCCGCCCTGGTCATCCGGGGCGCGGGCGACCGGGCCTTCGTGTCGGGCGGCGACCTCAAGGAACTCGCCGCGCTGCGCACCGAGGACGAGGCGGCGGCGATGGCCTGGCGCATGCGGCGGATCTGCGACCGGCTCGCCGGCTTCCCCGGGCCGGTGATCGCCGCGCTGAACGGCCACGCGCTCGGCGGCGGCGCGGAGGTGGCGGTCGCCGCCGACATCCGGATCGCCGCCGACGACATCCGGATCGGCTTCACCCAGGCCAAACTGGCGATCATGCCGGCGTGGGGCGGCGCCGAACGGCTCGCCGCCCTGGTCGGGCGGGGCCGGGCCCTGCTGCTGGCGGGCACCGGCACCGTGCTCGGCGCGGCCGAGGCCGAACGGGCCGGCCTGGTCGACCGGGTGCTGCCCCGCGAGGCGTTCGAGGAGGGCTGGCGGTCGATCGCCCGGTCGCTGGCCACCCGCCCGGCGCGGGAGATCAAACGAGTGATGGCGGACGGAGTGTCCGCGGACGAGGCCGTCACGGCGTTCGCCCGGCTCTGGGTGGCCGACGAGCACTGGGCGGCGGCGGACCGGCAGCTGAACAAGGCGGCGAATCATGCAGGGTGACATCCGCGTCCAGGCGAGCCCGGCCGGGCTCGTCGTCCTTCCCCCCGCCCCCGCCGGCGCGGCGGTCCTCTATCTGAGCGACGGCCGCGGCTCGCCGCTGGACCTGGCGGGGCTCATCGCGGAACGTACGGGCGCGATCGTCGTGTGCGCCCGCTACCGGCCCGAGTTCCCCGCCGCGCTCGACGACGCCCTCGACGCGTACCGGCAGTGCGAGCCGTCCGGCCGCCCGGTCGCGGTGGTCGGCGACAGGATGGGCGCCGGGCTCGCGGCCGCGCTGCTGGTGTCGCTGCGCGACTCGGGGGCGGTGCGGCCCGGCTGCGCGGTGCTGGTCTCGCCGCTGCTCGACCTGACCATGCGGGCGCCGAGCCTCCAGCTCAACGCCAGCGCCGATCCCACCTTCGACCTCTCCGAGCTCCAGCGGCGGGTCGCGCGGTACGCGGCGGACGCGATGCTGACCGACCCGCTGCTGAGCCCGCTCTACGCCAACCTGCACGGGCTTCCTCCCGTCCGGCTGCTGGCCGCGGGCACCGATCCGCTGCTGGACGACTCGCTGGCCTTCGCGGCCCGCGCCGCCCGCTCGGGGGTCACGGTCGACCTGCGGGTACGGCCCGACGCCGCGAGCCTGCGCGCCGAGGCCGACACCGACATCGCCGGCTTCGTCCGGGCGTTCGCCGGGGCGGCGCCCGCGGCGGGCAAGGCCGTGCACCCCGCGTGACAGCGGGGTGCGCCCCCGGGTGACGGGCCGCCGGGTGCGGCCCGCCCCCGGCGGGTCAGGTGATGGCGCCGGCCTCCTTGAGGGCGATGATGCGCTCCCAGTCGAGCCCGAGCTCCAGCAGGACCTCCTCGGTCTGGGCCGCGAACTCCGGCGCCGGGCCGAGGGCGGGGGCCGTGACGTCGAACTGCACCGGGGTGGCGACCAGCTCGAGCTCACCCGCCCGGACGAGGTACTCGTTCGCGCGGATCTGCGCGTCGTCGCCCACCTGGAGGGAGTCCTGCACCGGCGCCCACGGGCCCTCCAGCGTCGCGAACCGTTCCGTCCAGTCCGCGAGGGTGCGGGCGGCGAACGCCTCCCGCAGGATCGTCACCGCCTCCGCGGTGTTGGCGGCGAGCTTCTCGGCGGTGGCGAAGCGCGGGTCACCGGCCAGCTCCGGCCGGTCGATGTGCCGGCACACGTCCGCCCAGAACCTGCCGGGCTGCAGCATGACGAACGCCAGGTAGCGGTCGTCGGCGGTGCGGTAGAGCCCGGTGAGGGGATTGGACGGCGAGCCGTGCGCGCCGGGCGGGCTCGCCACGAACGGCTTGCCCAGGTGCAGCGAGACCGCGATCGCGTGGCCCATCGCCCACAGGCCGCTGCCGAGCAGCGACACGTCCACGACCGACGGCTCGCCGGTGCGCTCGCGCTTGAAGAGCGCGGCCACGATGCCGCCGGCGAGGTTGGTCCCGGAGATGGTGTCGCCGTAGGCGGGGCCGGGCGGCGGGACCATGCCCTCCACGCCGGGCGGGGTCAGGCTGGCGGCGGTGGCGCCCCGCGCCCAGAACGCCGTCATGTCGTAGCCGCCCTTGTCGGCCTCCCGCCCGCGCGGCCCGAGGGCGCTCCCCCGGGCGTACACGATCTTCGGGTTCACCGCGCGGACGTCGTCCACGTCGATGCCCAGACGCTGCCGCGACGGGGGCAGGAAGCTGGTCAGGAACACGTCCGACCTGCGGATCAGCTCGTGCAGGACCTCGGTGCCCTCCGGCCGCGAGATGTCCAGCCCGAGGCTGCGCTTGCCGCGGTTGGCGTGCTCGATGTTGGGGTTGGGGTCGCCCTCCACGCGCATCGCGCCGGTCTGCCGCAACCCGCGCTGCGGGTCGCCGGTGACGGCGTGCTCCACCTTGACGACGTCGGCGCCCCAGTCGGAGAGCACCGCGCCCGCCGAGGGCACGAAGCCGTACATCGCGACCTCCAGCACGCGGACGCCGTCGAGCGGCCCGCTCACGAGACCACCGCGCCGAAGGTCTTGCGCTCCTGGAACTCCTCCAGGCCGGCGACGCCCATCTCGCGGCCGATGCCCGACTGCTTGTAGCCGCCGAACGGGGCGTCGGCGCTGAAGTAGTTGCCGCCGTTGATGCTGAACGTGCCGCTGCGGATCCGCCGCGCCACCGCGACCGCGCGGTCGGTGTCGGCGCTGTGCACCGCGCCGGAGAGGCCGAAGATCGAGTTGTTGGCGATGCGCACCGCGTCGTCGTCGCCGTCGTGCGGGATGACCGCGAGCACCGGCCCGAAGACCTCCTCCTGCGCGATCTCGCTGTCGGGGTCGACGCCGCTCAGCAGCGTCGGGGCGTAGAAGAAGCCCGGGTCGACGCGCTCGCCGCCGGTGACCAGCGTCGCGCCCGCGGCGACGGCGCGTTCGACCATGCCGTGCACCTTCTCGCGCTGCCGCTCGCTGATCAGCGGCCCCATGTAGGTCTTGGGGTCGGACGGGTCGCCGTAGGTCACGCCGGCCAGCGCGGCGGCGACCTGCTCGACGATCGTGTCGTGGTGCTCGCGCGGCACCAGCAGCCGCGAGGTGAGCGCGCAGCCCTGGCCCGCGTGCGAGCAGATCATGAACGCCGCGAACATCGAGGAGAGCCCGAAGTCGGCGTCGTCGAGCACGATCATCGCGGACTTGCCGCCGAGCTCCAGGAAGACGCGCTTCACCGTGCCGCTCGCCGCCGCCATGATGCGGCGGCCGGTGGCGGTGGAGCCGGTGAAGGTCACCAGGTCGACGTCGGGGTGGGTGGTGAGCGCCTCGCCCACCTCCACGCCGGACGAGGTCAGCACGTTCACCACGCCGGGCGGGATGTCGGTGTGCGAGGCGATCAGCTCGCCGAGGGCGAGGGTGGTGAGCGGGGTCTCGGGGGCGCCCTTGAGCACGATCGTGCACCCGGCGGCGAGCGCGGGGGCGAGCTTGGCGAGCGCGAGCTGGTTCGGGTAGTTGTACGGCAGGATCGCGGCGACGACCCCCGCCGCCTCCTTCTCCACCCAGCGGCGATGGCGCTGGCCGCGGATCTCGATCTCGCCCAGCTCCTCGGTCAGCGGGTGCTCGCGGGCCAGCCCGGCGTAGTAGGGCACCAGCTTGATGGGCTCCTCGAGCTGGTTGGCGTGGGTCAGCATCCGGGTCGCGCCGACCTCGGCGATCGTCAGCTCGCGCAGCTCCTCCTTGTGGTCGAGCAGCGCCTGGTGGAGCTGGTCGAGGCAGCGCGCGCGCTCCTTGGCGTCGGCCGCCCAGCCGGTGGTGTCGAACGCGCGCCGCGCGGCGGCGACCGCGGCCTCGGCGTCGGCGACCGTGGCGTCCGGGGCCTGCCCGAGGACCTCGCCGGTCGCGGGGTTGAGGGTGTCGAATGTTCGCTCGGCCTCGACGAGCCGTCCGTCGATGAGCAGCCGCCGTGTCAGGCCGCTCCCTCCGGTCGAGTGCCCGGCGCCGCCGCTCGCGACCGCCCGGCCGTCCTGGACCCGCATCCCGCCTCCTCGTCGATGGGGACTTCCCTGCGCACAAAAAATGAGAGTAGCATTCTCACATTCGGAAGGGAGATTCTTGACATGAAGAACGCCGTCGTCACCGGGGGCGGTTCGGGCATCGGCCTGGCCATCGCCGAGCGGTTGAGCGCGGACGGGTACCACGTCGCCACGCTCGACCTGAGCCCCGCCGGCACGGCGTTCGCCCAGGAGGCGGACGTGACCGACCGCGCCGCGGTCGACGCCGCGCTCGCCGCCGTCAGGGAACGGCTGGGCCCCGTCACGATCCTGGTGAACGCGGCCGGGCTCGACGGGTTCAAGCGGTTCCCCGACCTGACGTTCGAGACCTGGCAGCGGGTGATCGACGTCAACCTCAACGGCGTCTTCCACTGCGTCCAGGCCGTGCTCCCCGACATGGTCGACGCGGGCTGGGGCCGGATCGTCAACATCTCCTCCTCCAGCGCGCAGTCCGGCCAGCAGTTCATGGCGCACTACGTGGCGGCCAAGTCGGCGGTGAACGGCCTGACCAAGGCGCTGGCCCTGGAGCTCGGCCCGGCGGGCATCACCGTCAACGCGGTCCCGCCGGGCTTCATCGACACCCCGATGTTGCGCCGCGCCGAGACGCGCAGCCTGCTGGGCGGCACGGTCGAGGACCACATCGAGCGCACGCCCGTCCGCCGCGTCGGGCGTCCCGAGGACATCGCGGCGGCCTGCGCGTTCCTGGTCTCCGACGAGGCCGGGTACATCACCGGCCAGATCCTCGGCGTCAACGGCGGGCGCAACACGTGAACGCCGGAGCGGAGACGCGGCTCGGCTTCGTCGGCGCCGGGCGGATGGGCCTCCCGATGGTGCGCCGGCTGCTGGCCGCCGGCCACCGGGTGCGCGTCGCCGCCCGTTCGGCGGCGGCCCGCGAGGCCCTCGCCCGCGAGGGCGCGCACCCCGTCGACGGCGTGCGGGAGGCCGGGCCGGCGGCCGCCGCGGTGCTGGTCTGCGTCTTCAGCGACGACCAGGTCCGCGAGGTCTGCCTGGGCGGCGAGCTGGTCGAGCGCATGCCGCCGGGTTCGGTCCTGGTCGTCCACACGACCTGCGGCCCGCGCACGATCGAGGACGTCGCCGCCCGCGCCGCCCCGCGCGGCGTCGAGGTGGTCGACGCGCCCGTCAGCGGCGGGCCGCACGACATCGAGGCCGGACGGGTGACGCTCTTCGCCGGCGGCGCCGACGACGCCGTGGCGCGCGTCCGGCCGGTGCTCCGCGCCTACGCCGACCCGGTGCTGCACGTCGGCCCGGCGGGCTCCGGCCAGCGCGTGAAGCTCGTCAACAACGCGGTGTTCGCCGCGCAGATCGGGCTGCTGTCCGACGCGGCGCGCCTCGGGACGCGGCTCGGCCTCGACGAGGCGGTGCTGATGGAGGCGCTCACCCACGGGAGCGCGGCGAGCCGCGCGCTGTCCGGGGTGGCGGCGCGCGGCTCGGTCGCCCGGTTCGCCCAGGCCACCGGCGGCTTCCTCGGCAAGGACGTGGAGGTCGTCAGGACGCTCGCCGCCGAGCTCGGCGGCGACCTCGCCGCGTTGGACGCCGCGTTCGGCTCCCTGTCCGGGGCAGCCGCCGTGACGACCCGATGTACCCGATGAACGGTCAACCACAGGAAGGACGGCAGCGGTGGGACGAGTAGAGGGCAAGGTCGCGTTCATCACGGGCGCGGCGCGCGGGCAGGGCCGCAGTCACGCGGTGCGCCTGGCCGAAGAGGGCGCCGACATCATCGCGGTCGATCTGTGCCGCGACTTCGAGACGGTCGGCTACGCGCTGGCCAGGCCGGACGACCTGAAGGAGACCGCGCGCCTGGTCGAGGAGCTGGGCCGCCGGATCGTGACCGTGCAGGCCGACGTGCGCGAGGCCGGCGAGCTGGCCGCCGCGCTGGAGACGGGCATCGCCGAGCTGGGCAAGGTCGACGTCGTGGTGGCGCAGGCGGGCATCGCGCCGCTCAAAGGAGAGCCGCCCCTCCAGGCCTGGACCGACGTCATCAACGTCAACCTCATCGGGACCATCAACGCCATCCAGGCGGCCCTGCCGCATCTCGCCGAGGGCGCCTCGATCATCGCCGTCGGCTCGACGGCGGCGCTCATGACGCACGGCATCGTGCAGACGCCGGGCGCCGACCCGGGCGGGGCCGGATACGCGTTCGCCAAGCGCGCGCTGTCGGAGTACGTCCACGAGCTCGCCCGCAACCTCGCCCCGCGCGGCATCCGCGCGAACGTCGTCCACCCGACGAACTGCAACACCGACATGCTGCAGAGCGAGCCGATGTACCGCTCGTTCCGCCCCGACCTGGAGCACCCGACCCGGGCGGACGCCGAGCCCGCGTTCGTGGTGCAGCAGGCGATGCCGATCCCCTACGTGGAGCCGGTCGACATCAGCAACGCCGTGCTCTACCTCGCCTCCGAGGAGGCCCGCTACGTGACGGGCCTGCAGATGCGCGTCGACGGCGGCGGCTACCTCAAGTGGTACGACTTCCGGCGCTGAACCGCCCCCCTCGAACCGCCCACTCGAACAGGAGGAGTCTCGTGAAGGTTCAGGTCGATTCGGAACGCTGCCAGGGTCACACCCTCTGCGCCATGATCGCGCCGAAGGCGTTCCAGCTCGACGACGTCGACGGCCATTCCTCGCCCGTCAGCGAGGAGGTCGCGGCCGACCAGGAGGAGCAGGTCAGCGAGGCCGCTCACACGTGCCCCGAACGAGCGATCACCACTTTCTGAGGACCGACTCTCCAAGGACGTCATATGAGCGTGGACGACTTCACCGACGAAGAGCGCAAGAAGAACCGCTATCACTTCGACCGGCACACCTCCGACTACCGCTTCAACTTCGAGAACATCACGCAGGAGATGCAGTCCAAGTGCCCGATCGCGTGGTCGGAGACCTACGAGGGGCACTGGGTCGCGGCGGGCCACCGTGAGGTGTTCGAACTGGCGAGGTCCGCCGAGTACCTCTCCAACGACCACGACGTGAACGGCGAGCGGCGCGGCTACAAGGGCATCACCATCCCCTCGCCGGCGCGCGGGCGCGGCCGCCGGGGCGGCTTCCTGGAGATGGACCCGCCCGAGCAGCGGTACTACCGCCAGACGCTCAACCCCTACCTCTCCCCCGCCGCCATCACCCGCTGGGTCCCGGTCATCGACGAGGTGGTGCGCGCCAGCCTCGACGAGAAGATCGAGTCGGGCCGGATCGACTTCGTGGACGACCTGGCCAACGTCGTGCCCGCCGTCATGACGCTGGCGATGATGGGCATCCCGCTCAAGCACTGGACGATCTACAACGAGCCCGCGCACGCCGGCGTCTACACCCGGCACGACTCGCCGGACATGCAGCGGGTCATCGAGATGCACCTGAACATGCTGGGCGACCTGGCCGCCCAGATCGCCGAGATCCGGGCCAACCCCCGCCCGGGCCTGGTGGACGCGCTGGTGCGGGCCGACATCAACGGCACCACCCCGCCCGACGACGAGCTGATCGGAGTGCTCTCCCTGCTCATCGGCGGCGGCTTCGACACCACGACGTCGCTGACCGCGCACGCGCTGGAGTGGCTGTCGGAGAACCCGGAGGAGCGGGCCCGGCTCAGCCGTGAGCGGGACACCCTGCTGGACTCGGCGACCGAGGAGTTCCTGCGCTTCTACACCCCCGCCCCCGGCGACGGCCGCACGATCTCCGCCGACTGCGAGATCGCCGGCACGCGGTTCAAGGAGGGCGACCGGTTGTGGTTGTCGTGGGCGATGGCCAACCGGGACCCGTCGGTGTTCCCCGACCCCAACAAGGTCGATCTGGAACGCAAGGGCAACCGGCACCAGAGCTTCGGTCTCGGCATCCACCGCTGCATCGGGTCCAACGTCGCCCGCACGGTCTTCAAGCGCATGCTGACGCAGGTGCTCGACCGCATGCCCGACTTCCACTGTGACCCCGAGGGCGCGGTGCCCTACGACACCATCGGCGTCATCAACGGCATGAAGCACCTCCCCGCGACCTTCACCCCCGGCCCCCGGCTCGGGCCCGGCCTGGACGAGACGCTGGAGACCCTCCAGCAGGTCTGCGACGAGCAGCGGCTCGCCGAGCCGGTGACCGTCCGCCAGTCCAAGGCGGAGATCGACGGCTGATGACCGGACCCTCCGGACGGCCCCTGCCCCAGCTCACGGGGACGAACGAGTTCTTCTGGACGTCGGGGGCGGACGGGCGGCTGCGGTTGCAGGAGTGCGGCTCCTGCTCCGCGCTCGTCCATCCGCCCCAGCCCGTGTGCCGCCACTGCCGCGGCACGACGATGGGCGTGCGGGCCGTCTCCGGCTTCGCGACGCTGGCCGGGTTCACGGTCAACCACCGGTTCGCCGTGCCCGGCCTCGACCCGCCGTACGTGGTCGGCCAGGTCGCGATCGAGGAGGACCCGCGCGTCCGGCTCACCACCAACGTCGTCGGCTGCGACCCCGCCGAGCTCGAGCTCGGCATGCGGATGGAGGTCGTCTTCGAGGAGGTCGAGGACGTCTGGCTGCCGCTCTTCCGTCCCGCGGCCGGGCGGGACGGGCCCGCGCCCCTCCCCCGGGACGAGATCGAGCCGGCCGGGATCGGGCGGATGGTCCGCCCGATGCCGACGCCGCGCAAGTTCGAGGACGAGGTCGCGATCACGGGCATCGGCAGCTCGGAGATCGGCCGCCGCCTGATGGTCCCGCCGCTGGCGCTGACCGTGAAGGCGTGCGAGGAGGCCGTCGCCGACGCGGGCCTCACCCTCGACGACATCGACGGGCTGGCGACCTACCCGGGCGGCGGGTCGTACGGCGGCTTCGCCGAGGGAGGCGTCACCGCGCTCGAATCCGCCCTCGGCATCCGGCCGACCTGGCACAACGGCGGCCCCGAGACGTTCGGCCCGGGCGGCTCGCTGATCGCGGCGATGCTGGCGGTCGCGGGCGGCCTGGCCCGGCACGTGCTGTGCTTCCGCACCCTCTGGGAGGCCACCCACAACGAGCTGATGCGCCGCGGCACGATCGCGGGGTCCGGGCCGCGCCGGGTGGACGGGAGCTCGGCCTGGACGGCGCCCTTCGGGGCCACGTCGGCGGCGCACACGCTGGCGCAGGTCGCGCAGCGGCACTTCCACCGGTACGGGACGACGCGCGAGACGCTCGGCTGGATCGCGCTCAACCAGCGGGCGAACGCGGCGCTCAACCCGGCGGCGGTCTACCGCTCCCCGATGACGATGGACGACTACCTCCAGGCCAGGACGATCACCACGCCGCTCGGCCTCTACGACTGCGACGTGCCCTGCGACGGGGCGGTGGCGGTGATCGTGTCGGCCAAGGACGCCGCGCGGGACCTGCCCCAGCGGCCCGTCCTGGTCGAGGCGGTCGGCACCCAGATCATCGAGCGCGTCGACTGGGACCAGAGCACCCTGACGCACGAGCCGCAGGTCCTCGGCCAGGCCGCGCACCTGTGGACGCGCACGTCGCTGCGGCCCGACGACGTCGACGTGGCGCTGCTCTACGACGGGTTCACCATCAACTGCCTGTCGTGGATCGAGGCGCTGGGCTTCTGCGGCATCGGCGAGGCCAAGGACTTCCTCGACCACGGCAAGAACATCGCGCGTGACGGGCTCCTGCCGCTCAACACCCATGGCGGCCAGCTCTCGCACGGCCGGACCCACGGCATGGGGCTCCTGCACGAGGCCGTCGTCCAGCTGCGCGGCGAGGGCGGACCGCGGCAGGTGGCCGATCCCCGCGTCGCCGTGGTCAGTTCCGGCGGGCTCACCCCCAGCGGTGTGATCCTGCTCAGGACGGACACGTGACGACCGCCGCCGCGACGGTCGCGCCGGTGGAGTCCCGGGCGGTCGACGTCGACGGCATTCCGATGTCGGCGCTCTTCCAGGAGGCGCACGACCCGCGGGGCGTCATCGTGGCGCTGCACGGCGGCGCCGCCTCCCCCGTCTACTTCGACGCCCCCGGCCACCCGCGGCTGTCGCTGCTGCGCACCGCCGCCGCGCTCGGCTACACAGCCATCGCCCTCGACCGGCCGGGGTACGGCCGGTCGGCGGGGCACGCGGCGGGGATGGCGCCCGTCGCCCGGCGGGTCGAGCTGGCGTACGCGGCGGTGGACCGCCTGCTCGACGGCCGTTCCCGGGGCGCCGGGCTGTTCGTGGTCGGGCACTCGATGGGGTGCGCGCTCGCGGTCCACATGGCCGCCGCCGAACGCGGCCGCGAGCTGCTCGGCCTCGAGATCGCCGGGACCGGGCGGCAGATGCAGCCGCGAGCCGCCGAGATCATCGGGTCGCGGCACAACGGCGGGGACTCGGCCCTGTCCGCCGGGCCCAGCCTGCGCGACATCCTGTGGCGTCCTGCCCGTCTCTACCCGGCGGACCTGGACCCCGGCCTGCTGGCCTCCCCCGCCCCCTCCTACGAGAAGGCGTCGTCCGTCCGCTGGGGCCGCGAACTCCCGGACGTCGCGGCCCGGGTGCGCGTCCCGGTGCGTTACAGCCTCGGCGACCACGAACGGTGCTGGAACGCGGGACCGCCGGCGCTGGCCGAGGTCGCCGCGCTCTTCACGGCCTCGCCCCGGGTCCGCGTCCACGAACAGGCGGACGCCGGGCACAACCTCAGCGTCGGGCTGTCCGCCCTGGCCTACCATCTGACGGTCGTCTCGTTCGCCGAGGAATGTGCGCTGGAAAGGAACCGATGATGGACGCCGAGGTCGCCGTACTGCTGCTCGTCCGGGTGGTCGTGGGACTCACCATGGTCGCGCACGGGCTCAACCACTGGCTCGGCGGCGGCCGCATCGAGGGCACCGCGGGCTGGTTCACCGGGCTCGGCCTGCGGCACGGCAGGCTGCAGGCGTGGGCGAGCGTGGTCACCGAGGTCGGCGCGGGCGCGCTGCTGGTGATCGGCCTCCTCACGCCGCTGGCCTGCGCGGCGGTCATCTCGGTGATGCTGGTCGCGGGCGTCCTCGCGCACCGCCCGAACGGCTTCTTCGTGTTCAAGGACGGCTTCGAGTACGTCCTAGTCCTCGGCGTCGTCTCGCTGGCCCTGGCGGTGCTGGGCCCCGGCCGCTGGTCGGCCGACGAGGCGCTGGGCATCGAGGTGACCGGCTGGGCGGGCGGCGCGATCGCGCTCGGCGTGGCCGTCGCCGCGACGGCGGGCCTGCTCGCCGCCTTCTGGCGCCCCGAGAAGGAGCCGGCGAAAGTCTGAGGCCGTACCCCGCGACCCTGCCGGGGGCAGATTCGCCAGGGTCAGGTCTGGACGGGCTTGAGGGCGGGCCACGCGATCATCGGCCGGACGGGGAGGGTGGTGCGCTCGGCGGCGCAGCCGTACCAGACCCCGGCGCCGTAGGCGATGTCGTCGGCGATGACGCCGAGCGTGAACCGCACGGGATCCAGTGGCGGGCGCCGGGCCGCCCAGGCCGTCAGCGGTGGGCCGAGCAGCAGCGACGCCACCGCGACGCGGCGCCCGAGCCTGCCCCCGAGCCCGCGCCCGTGCCGTCCCGGAACCGCCAGCAGCGCGAGCAGCACCGGCGCAGCGAACTGCGTGCCGTACCGGCCCGTTCCCAGCCATGTCTGGTGGACGGCGGTCGCCATCGCCCGGGGCACGCCGCGCGCCGGCACCCGGTGCCCGCGCAGCGACCGGATCATCGTCAGGTTCCCCGCGCCGAACGCGGCGGCGGCCGGCACCGGGCGGCGGGCCAGCAGGCCCGCCACGGTCAGCGCGGGCCACAGGTGCAAGGCCAGGGGCTGCGCCGCCCCCGGATGCCGCAACGAAAGCGCCGCCGCCGAACTGCCGTAGCGGAACCGCCGCACGAACAACCCCCGCCAGGTCGCGGGCTCGTGATGCCCGATCCTGACCGCCGGGTCGTAGCGGACGCGCCATCCGCCCTCGTGCAGCCTCCAGATGAGGTCGACGTCCTCACCGAGCCGCATCTCCGGATCGAACACCGCACCCTGCCGCGCCACCTCCTTCAGCGCGGCGCGGCGCACCAGCAGGGCGGCGGTCGGGACGTAGGACACCCGTCTCCCGGGGGCGACCAGCGCCGGCCGGTCGCCGAGGTCGAGCCCGCCGTTGGCCGCGGCGTACCGTCCCGCGGAGCCACCGCCCGCCAGCGCGGTGACGCGCGGTGCCACGGCCGCCACCAGCGGGTCGGCGAAATGCCGGGCGAGCCGTTCGATCCAGCCCGGCGGTGGCAGGCAGTCGCTGTCCACGAAGGCCACGAACTCGCTGGTGGTGTGCTCGAGCCCGGTGTTGCGCGCCGCCGCGGGACCTCCGTTCACCGGGCGCCGTACGAGGGACGCGCCGTGCCGCCGGGCCACGCCCGCGATGGCGGACGCGTCGGCCGACCCGTCGTCGACGACCAGCACCGGGTGCCGGTCGCCGAGCGTTTCCAGCAACCGGCCGAGCAGCACCGGCCGGTCCAGCACCGGGATGATCACGGTGAGCTCCGGCGCTCCGGTCTCGGGCGGCACGGGGTGCGCCAGGCCCGCGTCGGTCAGCCGCCGGGCCAGTGTCCCGGTGACCGGGGAGTCGACCGGACCGTCCGCCAGCCGCGCCCAGGCCTCGCGCCCCGCGGGCGTCAGCCGCATGATCCGCGCGGGTGAGCCGCCGAAGAGCAGCCCCTCGTCCAGCCGCACGGTGTCCCGGTCGGCCTCGATCCCGAATCCGGCGGGCAGGGGTGTGTCTTTGCCGGTCACAACGCCAGGCCTCCGTCCACCGGCACCACGGCGCCGGTCATCCCCCCGCTCCGCGGGCTCGCCAGGAACGCCACCACGGCGGCGACCTCGGCGGGGGCGAGGAGGCGCCGCACCGGCTGCTGGGCGGCGAACGCCCCGGCCGCCGGCAGGCCGTACAGGCGGGCGCTCTCCGCCAGTATCGGGGTGTCGGTCGATCCCGGGCTGACCGCGTTGGCCGTCACGCCGGTCTCCCCCAGCTCGACGCCGAGCGCGCGGATGGCACCGGTCACCCCGGCCTTGGCCGCGCAGTAGGCGGCGAGCTGCGGAAGCCCCCGGGTGGCGGCCGCCGAGGCCACCGCGACGAACCGGCCCGACCGCGGTTCGGGCCGTCTCAGCAACGCCGGGATCGCGGCCCGCGCGAGGTTGATGACGCCGCCGAGATCGACATCGAGCACCGCCTTCTCCTGCTCGGGCGGCACCTCCCACAGCGGGACGCCACCGGCGATGACGCCGGCCGCGGCGATGGCCGCGTCGAGACCGCCCCACCGTTCCTCGGCCTCCGCGACGGCGCTCCGCAGGGCGTCCAGGTCGCGCACGTCCGCGTGGCGGGCCCTGATCCGGTCGGACGCGCCGGCCACCGCCGCGAGCTCGTCCTCGCTGCCCATCGGGTAGGGCAGATCGGGGTCGTCGGCGGCACGATCGACGGCCAGCACGCGCCAGCCCTGCTCGGCCAGCGCCGCCACGGTCGCCGCGCCGATGCCCCGGGCCGCTCCGGTCACCAGGGCCACCCTGCTCATCGCGGCACCACCGGGCTCACCGGGACGTCACCAGCGAGACGAGGTCGTCCACAGCGCGGCTCAGGAGCCGCTCGCCCTCCTCGGCGCTCGCTCCGGCCGGATCACCCAGAACGCCGTTGGCCGTGACCGCTCTGAGCCCGCCCGCGCGCAGCCGCGGCATCAGGCTCTCGATCGGGCTCGTGTCGCCGGCCTCGGCACGGTCCAGCCGCACCTTCTCCGGCGCGAGCGCCAGCATCAGCGAGGTCTCGGTCCGGCCCGCGTGCGCGTCGCCGTCCCAGCGCGGCGAGAAGGCCAGCACGTCGTGCTTCTCGGCCCGCAGATGGCGGACCGCCCGGTCCAGCGGCCGGGCGTTGCCGCCGTGCGCCGAGACCAGCACCGTCCGGGAGAAGGTCGCCGCGGCCGACCGGACCAGCTCGATGACCAGCAGCTGGACCGCCTCCTGGCCGATCGACAACGTTCCGGGGAATCCCTGGTGCTCGCCGCTGGCCCCGAACGCCACCGGCGCCGCGACCACGGCCGACCGCACCCTGGCGGCCAGCCGCACGGCCAGCGCCACGGCGATGTCGGTGTCGGTCGACAGCGGCAGGTGCGGCCCGTGCTGCTCGGTCGCCCCGAGCGGCACGACGAGCACCGTCCGCGCGTCCGCGCCGTCCGCGCCGTTCTCGAGGTCGCGCCAGGTGAGCGCGGCGAGGTCGGGCGCCACGGCCCCGCTCACGGCCCCGCTCACTCCCGGCCGCCGGTCCCCAGGTCCCGGGCGAAGCCGGTCGGGACCAGCACGTCCTCCGGGGTCAGCTCGTGGATCGAGGAACGCGCCAGGGCCAGCAACGTCGAGTCGATGCCGTTGCGCAGGACGTCGAGCACGTTCTCCACGCCGGCCTGCCCGTTCGCCGCCAGGCCCCACAGGTAGGCACGGCCGATCAGCACCGCCCGCGCGCCCAGCGCGAGCGCCTTCACCACGTCGCCGCCGCGCCGGACCCCGCCGTCGAGCAGCACCTCGACCTGGTCGCCCACGGCCCCGGCGACGGCCGGGAGCGCGCGGATCGGCGCGGGCGTGCCGTCGAGGTTGTTGCCGCCGTGGTTGGACACCGAGATCGCGGTCACGCCCGCGTCCACCGCGCGCCTGGCGTCGTCGACCCGGGTGACGCCCTTCAGCAGGAACGGCCCGCCCCACTGCTCGCGCATCCAGGCGACGTCCTCCCACGAGGGCGGCGGAGTCTGCATCCACTGCCCGTACGCGCCGAAGAAGGTGGGCGGGTCTCCCCCGCCGGGCTCGGCCAGGTTGGGCGTCGTCAGGTCGGGCAGCCGCCGCGTCCGCGCCCAGGCCAGCGTCCACCGCGGCCGGGCCAGGCCCTGCGGCGCGAGCCGGACCAGGGCCTTGAGGTCGAGCCGGTCGGGGATCCACGGGCTCCCCCGGTCGCGGCTGTGGGAGAACGACCAGTCGAGGGTGACGATCAACCCCCTGGCCCCGGCCGCGCGGGCCCGGTCCATCTGCCGCACCATGAAGTCCCGGTCGCCCATCCAGTACATCTGGAAGAACGTCCGCGGGTTGGCCGCGACGACCTCCTCGATCGGCTTGCTCGCGAAGGAGCTGAGCCCGATCGCCGTGCCGCGCGCCGCCGCCGCCCGCGCGACCGCCACCTCTCCCTCCGGGTGCACCGCCTGCACACCGGTCGGGGAGATGACCACCGGAAGGGCGATCGGCTCCCCCATGACCGTCGTGTCCAGCTCGCGCTTGGCCGAGGCCCCGGCGACGTGCGGCGCGAAGCCCAGCTCGCCGAACGCCTCGGTGTTGCCCCGGTACGACACCCCCTGCTCGGAGCCTGCGAGCAGAGCGCTGTAGACCGACCTGGGCAGCCGCTTCTTCGCCCGCCGCTGGGCTTCGGCCACCGTCTCGAACCAGGCGTCAGACATGCGAGGTCTCCTTCACCGATCCCGCCAGCGGGCTCTCGTCACAGGCGCGTGCCGGGCGGATCGCCGGCATGCCGAGCGCGACGGGCCGCCGCGGTCCGCCGCGATGCGAGTGGTCGCCGGAGGGGCGCGGCGCCGACGCCGGGTCGACCGACGACAACGCCCGGGCACCGTGCCCCTTGACGCATTCGGGGTCCGGCCCGTCCAGCGGAAGGCCGGTGAAGAACTTGGCGGCCATGCAGCCGCCCCGGCAGGCGTCATAGGCCGAGCACTGCGTACAGGCCCCGCCGTTCTGCGGATGCCGGAGGTCGAGGAAGATCGGGGAGTCCCGCCAGACGGCCGCGAACCCGCCGCGGTCGCGCACGTTCCCCGCCAGGAACGAGTCGTGGATCGCGAACGGGCAGGCGTACACGTCGCCGACCGGGTCGACCAGGCACACCACCCGGCCCGCTCCGCACAGGTTGAGCCCCGGCAGCGGCTCGCCGTACGCCGACAGGTGGAAGAACGAGTCGCCGGTGAGGACGTCCTCACCGCGCTCGACCAGCCACGCGTACAGCTCGCGCTGCTGCCCGTCCGTCGGGTGCAGCTCGTGCCACACGTCGGCGCCGCGTCCCGACGGCCGGAGCCGCGTCAGGCGCAGCTGCGCGCCGAACCGGTCGGCCAGCGCCTTGAACGCGTCCAGCTGCGGCACGTTGTGCCGCGTCATCACCACCGAGATCTTGAAGCCGCGGAACCCGGCCTCCGCCAGGCGTTCCATGGCCCGGATCGCGGTGTCGTACGACCCCGCCCCGCGCACGGCGTCGTTGACCTCGGCGGTCGCACCGTCGAGCGAGATCTGCACGTCCACGTAGTCCGACGCGGCCAGCCGCCCGGCGATCTCCGGCGTGATCTTCACGCCGTTGGTGGAGAACTTCACCCCCACCCGGTGCGCCGTGGCGTAGTCCACCAGCTCCCAGAAGTCGGGGCGGACCGTCGGCTCCCCGCCGCCGATGTTGACGTAGAAGACCTGCATGCGTTCGAACTCGTCGATGAGCGCCTTGCACTCCGCGGTCGTCAGCTCGCGCGGGTCGCGCCGTCCCGAGCTCGACAGGCAGTGCACGCACGACAGGTTGCAGGCGTAGGTCAGCTCCCAGGTGAGGCAGATCGGCGCCTCCAGCCCGAGCTCGAACTCGTCGACCAGGCGGCTCACGGTGCCTCCGTTCTCGGCATGATCATCCGGGACGCCGCCAGCGCCGCGAGCGCGGCCCGGAAGCGCGCCAGCTCCGCGCCCTCGACGCCGGCGACCTGGCACGCCGCCCGCGCGCTGGGCTGCTCCGCCAGCTCGCGCACCACGGCCAGCAGCGTGCGGTCCTTCAGGAACGACAGCCGCCGCGTGCCGAAGTGGTAGAGCAGCGCCCCGAACCGTTCGGGCCGGACGGCCACCTGGGGGTGCAGGCCCCACGCCGCGTCGAGGTCGAACGCCATCTCAGTAGACGCCGCACATGCCGTCGATCGAGACCTCTTCGACCAGCAGTTCGGCGTCGACGGCCTCCTCCACCACGATCGGCTCGTCGGGTTCGGGGGCCGGCACGTCAGGTGTCGCGACCATGGAAATCCCCTCTCGGAAGCTCTACTTGCCTCAAATGAGAATGCTATTCTCCCACATCGTACGAGGCAATGAGCGGAGGCGACAACATGACCAGAACGCCCGAGCGCGTCGGTTTCATCGGCCTGGGCAGCCAGGGCGCGCCCATGGCCCGCCGCATCGTCGACGCGGGCTTCCCCACCACCCTCTGGGCCCGCCGGCCCGCCTCCCTCGAACCCTTCGCCGGCACGCCCGCGAAGCCCGCGCCCACACCCGCCGACCTCGCCGCGGAGAGCGACCTGGTCTGCGTCTGCGTGGTCGACGACGACGACGTGACCGAGGTCCTCACGGGCGACGGCGGCGTCCTGGCCGGGCTCCCGGCGGGCGGCGTGATCGCCGTCCACAGCACCGTCCACCCCGACACCTGCCGCCGCCTCGCCGAGCGGGCCGCAGCCCAGGACGTCACCCTGGTCGACGCCCCGGTCAGCGGCGGCGGCCCCGCGGCGGCCGAGGGGCGGCTCCTGGTCATGGCGGGCGGCGACGAGGGCACCGTCGACCGCTGCCGCCCGGTCTTCGCCGCCTACGCCGACCCGATCCTCCACCTCGGTCCCGTCGGCGCCGGGCAGGTCGCCAAGCTGCTCAACAACGTCCTGTTCACCGCCAACCTCGCGACCGCCGTCGACGCCCTCGCCCTGGGCAGGGCACTGGACGTCGACCCCGGCACCCTGGCCCAGGTGCTCACCCGCGGCAGCGGCGCCAGTTTCGCGCTGGAACGCATCGGTGCCGCCGGCGGCACGATCGACCTCATCGCCGCCCACGCGGGCCGGCTCCTGCGGAAGGACGTCCGCCTCACCAAGGCCCTCACCGGCGCCGCCGGCGCCCCTGAGGGCGCCGCGATCGCCGCCGCCGAGGCCGCCCTGACCCTGATGAACCAGGACTAGCGAAGCCGTTCACAGCGGACGGCTCCCGGATGCGTCCGGGAGCCGTCCGTCGCTCGTGGGTCAGTCCGCGCTGATGGCGCGTTCGGGGCAGCTGCGGACGGCCTTCAGGACGGCGTCCTCCAACTCGGGCGGGACCTGGGGGACGATCGCCTCGGCGTAGCCGTCGTCGGTCAGGTCGAAGACCTCGGGGCAGATCGTGAGGCAGACGCCGTGGCCCCGGCAGCGGTCCTCGTCGACGGCCGCTCTCACGAGGCGGCCCCGTCGGCGAGGTCGAACTCCAGGTGGAGTTCGGTCAGGCCGCGCAGGATGTAGGTCGGCAGGTAGCTGAAGCTGCGGTCGCCGGCCGGGCCGTGGGCGCGCTCGGAGAGGCGGATGTCGGTGGTGCGGTCGAGCAGCCGCTCGATGCAGGTGCGGGCCTCGGCGCGGGCCAGCGGCGCGCCCGGGCAGGTGTGGATCCCGCGGCCGAACGCCAGGTGGTGGCGGGCGTTGCGGCGGGCGACGTCGAACGTGCCGGGGTCGTCGAAATGGCGGGGGTCGCGGTTGGCCGCGCCGTTGAGGACCATCATCGTCGTGCCCGCGGGGACCTTGACGCCGCCGACCGTGGTCGGGGTGCGCGACAGCCGGAAGTCGCCCTTGATCGGGCTCTCCAGGCGCAGGGTCTCCTCGATGAAGTTGGGGACCAGGTCCCGGTCCTCGCGCAGGAGCCGCTGGACCTCGGGGTCCTCCGCCATGATCCGCAGGCCGTTGCTGAGGAGCCGGACGGTGGTCTCCTGGCCGGCGGAGAACACGTTGGAGGCGACCCGCGCCACGTCCATGACGTCGGGGATCGAGCCGTCGGGGAAGGTCGCGAGGGCCAGGCCGGTCAGGACGTCGTCGCGGGGCTCGCGGCGGCGGTCCTCGATGTAGGCGGTGAAGCGCGCGTACAGGTATTCCAGCGGGCTGTGGGCCATCGTGTCCTTGGTGGCACCGACGCCGGCGCTCTGCGGCCGCCGCTGGAGCCTGCGCATGAACTCCTCGCGGTCCTCGTCGGGGACGCCGAGCAGGTCTGCGATGATGAGGAGCGTGAACGGGCCGGCGAAGCCGCTGATGAGCTCGCCCTCGCCGGGGGCGAGGAAATCGTCGAGCAGGAGGTCGGCGATCCGGCCCATCTCCGCCTCGTTCTCGCGCAGCCGTTTCGGCGTGATGAGGCGCATCATGAGCGCGCGGTGGTCGGTGTGCGTGGGCGGGTCGAGCGTGGGCAGCTGGTCGCTCATGGGGAGCTTGTCGCGGTGCTCCTCGATCAGCCCGGACACGTCGTCGCCTTCGAGCGGGACGGGGAACCCGGGAAACGGGCCGGTCACCGAGTTGCACGACGAGAACGTCCCGGAGTCGTGGAACACCTCGACCGCCTCGTCGTACCCGGTCACCATCATCACGCCGTGATGCCCCTCGCGCTGCACGGGGCATCGCGCGCGCAGGGCGTCGAAGTACGGATACGGATCGGCCACCAGCTCGTCGCCCCGGAAGAAGTCCACCGACTCGAAGTCGTCCACCGTCGCCCGCTCCTCTCGACGAGAATGCCATTCTCGTGGATGAGTAGGAGATTTCCACATGCTGGACGCGCTCGTCAACACCGGGCGGCTTTCCGGAGCCTCGCCGCGTCAGACGGCCTTGAGGGCCTCGATGACGCTGACGAGGTGGCGGCGCGCGGCGCGTTCGGCGGCCTCGGGGGCGTGATCGCAGATCGCGTCGATGATGGCCAGGTGCTCGGCGAGGGACACGTTCGGGCGGCCGGGCACCAGCGCGAGCCGGAACTGGTGGCGGACGTTCTGCGCGCGCAGCCGCTGGAGCACCTCGCCGGCGGTGTCCTGGCCGCTGATCTCGACGATCCGCCGGTGCAGCACCTTGTTGAGCTCGGAGTACTCCAGGACGTGACCGTCGCCGACCGCGGCGCGCATGGCGGCGCCCAGCGCGCGCAGCTCGGCGATCTCCTCGTCGGAGACACGTTCGGCGGCCTTGGCCGCGCACAGCCCCTCGACGACCATGCGGACCTCGGAGATCTCGATCGCCTCGTCCAGGGTGACCGCGCGGACGCGGGCGCCGCGGTTCTGGACACGTTCGACCAGGCCCTCGTTGGTCAGCTCGAACAGGGCGGCGCGGACGCCGCTGCGGCTGGCGCCGAAGAGCTCGGACAGGTCCGCCTCGACCAGGCGCTGGTTGGGCGCGAAGTCGCCGCGGGCGATCGCCTCGCGGATCGCGGCCGCGACGTCCGGCCGCTCCGAGTCCTCACGTGTCTCCGTGGTCTGATCGTGCGCTGGCATGCTTCCTCGCTGTGCTCACCCGTACGGCTGGGCGTCCGCCCGCCCCAACTCTGCCAGCAATCCCGGCCCGTTTCGTTCACCGTTCCACCGCGCGGCCGCCTTCCTTGGCGCGCTGGACGAGCGTGTAGATCCGGGCGCGCAGCTCGCCGAAGCGCGGCTCGGACCGGGTGCCGAGCTGGTCGCGCTCGCCCGGCAGGTCGATGGCGACCTCCTCCAGGACGACCGTCGGCGTGTTCGACAGGACGATGACGCGCTCGCCCAGGTAGACCGACTCGTCGATGTCGTGCGTGACGAACAGGACCGTGACGCCGAGGCGTTTCCACAGGGAGCGGACCAGGTCCTCCAGGTCGGCGCGGGTCTGGGCGTCGACGGCGGCGAACGGCTCGTCCATCAGCAGGATGTGCGGCTCGTAGGCGACCGCGCGAGCGATCGCCACGCGCTGCTGCATGCCTCCCGACAGCTGCCAGGGGTGGGCGCCGTGGACCTCGGAGAGTCCCACGGCCTCCAGGGCCTCGCTCACGAGCCGCCGCCGCTCGGGCTTGGGGACCTTCTTCTCCTTCAGCGGCCGTTCGACGTTCTGCCAGACGGTCATCCACGGGAACAGGCTGCGGCCGTACTCCTGGAAGACGACGGCCATGCCGCGGGGCGGCTCGGTCACCCGCTCCCCTTCGAGGACCACCTCGCCGGAGGTGGAGCCCAGAAGACCGGCGACGCACTTGAGCAGGGTCGTCTTGCCCGCGCCGGACGGCCCGACGATGCAGACGAACTCGCCCTTCCCGACGCTGAAGGTCAGGTCGCGGACGGCCTCGACGCTACGGCCGCCACCGCCCGCGTAGACCTTCTTCAGCCCGCGGACGTCCAGCAGCGCGGTGGACGCGCCCGCGGAGGGGATCTGTTCGGTGGTCATGTCAACCCTCTCGCCGTGAACGTCGCAGGCCGGTGTACCAGCTGAGCATCCGGGCCTCGACGACCTGGAAGGCGGCCGACAGGACGATGCCGATCAGCCCGAGCAGGAGGATCCCGCTCCACATCTGGGGGATGGAGAAGCCGCGCTGGAACTGGATGATGGTGAAGCCCAGGCCGTTGCTCGCGGCGAACATCTCGCTGATCACCATCAGGATGATCCCGATGGACAGCGCCTGCCGCGCACCGGCGGCGATCTGCGGGCTCGCGCCCCGCAGCACCAGGTGGACGAGCCGCGACCGGGGCCCCATCCGGTAGGCGCGGGCGGTGTCGCGGAGCACCTCGTCCAGCGCGCGCACGCCCTCCACCGTGTTGAGCAGGATCGGCCAGACGCAGCCGGAGGCGATCACCAGCACCTTCATCCCGGTGCCGATGCCGGCGAACAACATCAGGATGGGCACCAGGACCGGCGGCGGGATGGCCCGGAAGAACTCCAGGACCGGCTCCAGCAGCGCGCGGAGCACCCGCACGGAGCCGATCGCGACGCCGAGGCCCACGCCGAGCACCAGCGCCAGCAGGTAGCCGGCGCCGAGCCTGCCCAGGCTGGGCAGCACGTCGGAGGTGAACCGGCCCTCGAACCAGGTCTCGCCGAACGTGCCCAGGATCGAGCTCAGCGGCGGCCAGAAGAAGTCGGTGCTCCCGGCGGTCGCCGCCCACCACGCGGCGACCAGCAGCGCGGGCGGCGTCACCAGCAGCAGGGTCCGCCGCACGAGGTTCAGGACGTTCACGCGATCGCCTCCCCGCGGATCGAGGGATGCCACCGCAACACCCGGCGTTCGGTGGCGCGGGCGATGACGTTGACCGTGACGCCGATCAGGCCGACCACGATGACCAGCGCGTACATGGCCGCGACCGCGCCGGAGGTCTGCGCGACGGCGATCTGCCGGCCGAGCCCCGGCGAGCCGATGACGAGCTCGCCGGTGATCTCCAGGATCAGCGCGACGGACGCGCCGAGCCGGAACCCGGTCATCACGTACGGCAATGCCGTCGGCCAGACCACCGTGCGCACCTGCGCCAGCGGGCCGAAGCGGTACGAGCGCGCGGTCTCGCGGGCGACCGGGTCCACGTCCCGCACGCCGTACAGGACCTGCACGAGCACCTGCCAGAACGAGGCGTAGACGACCAGCAGGAGCGTCGCGCGCAGCTGGGTGCCGTACAGCAGCACGGCCAGCGGGATCAGCGCCACCGAGGGGATCGGGCGCAGGAACTCGATCGTCGAGGTCGTCACGGCGCGCAGCGGCGGCACGGCGCCGATCACGATGCCCAGCAGCACGCCCGCGGCCATCGCGATGGCCAGGCCGAGCGCCCAGCCCCGCAGCGTCTCCAGCAGGGCCCGCCAGAACTCCGGCGTCCCCGCCTGGTCGGCGAGCGCCGAGAGCATCCTGCTGAACGGCGGCAGGAAACGTTCCTGGACCAGCCCCGCCCGGGGCGCCAGCTCCACGACCGCCATCAGCGCGGCGAGGCCGGTGAGGCCGAGCGCCCAGCCGGGCACCGGCCGCCGCCCGGCGCCGCCGCCGGGACCGGGGCCGGCGGCGCCCCGGCCGGAGCCGGTGACGCTCGCCGGCGACGCCGCCGTCACGGAAGCAGGTCCTTGGTGTCGGGTGCCGTCTTGATGAGCCCGTCCTGCACGGCGAGGTCCGCCAGGGTCTTCAGCGACGCCGCGTTGACCTGCGCGGGGTAGGTCGGCAGGGTGAGCGAGCCGGTCAGCGCCGGGTCGATCTTGGTGTACGTGCCCAGCACCTTCCGGACCTCGTCGGGATGGTCGCCGGAGTACTTCAGCGACTTCTGCATCGCCGCCGCGAACCGCTTCACCAGGTCGGGCTTGGCGCCGGCGGTCTGCTGCGAGGTGAAGTAGCCCGCGATGGTCAGGCCGGGAGCGGTGTCGACGTAGTTGGACGCGACCAGCCGCCCGCCGTTCTTCAGCGCCGTGGTGAGGAACGGCTCGACGACCTGGACGGCGTCGACGTTGCCCTTGTCCAGCGCGGCGAGCATGTCCGGGAACGCCAGCTCGGTGAACTTGACGGCCTTGCCGTCCCCTCCGGCGGCGCGGATCGAGGCGCGCACCGTGGTGTCGTTGATGTTGTTGAGGGTGTTGACCGCGACACGCTTGCCGGCGAGGTCCCCGGCCGACTTCAGCGGGCTGCCCGCCTTGACGACCACGCCGCCGAAGTCCTTGCCGCCGACCCCGGTCGAGCCCGCTCCGGGCGCGACGACCTTGAGCGGCAGGCCCTTGGAGCGGGCGAGGATCAGCGACGTGAAGTTGCTGAAGCCGAAGTCGACCTGGCCGCTGACGACGGCGGGCACGATCGCGGCGCCGCCCTGGGCGGTCACCAGTTCCAGCTTCAGCCCCTGCTCGGCGAAGAAGCCCTGCCGGTTCCCGAGGTAGATCGGGGCCACGTCGACGATCGGGATGACGCTGACCTTCACCGAGGTGGGGCCGTCGCCGGACGCGTCCGAGGAGCCCTGCCCTCCCCCGCACGCGGCGAGGAGCAGGACGGCGGAGGAGGAGGCGGCGGCCAGGGCCGCGCGGAGTCTGATCACGGTGCTCTCCAGGACGTCGGTCGGAGGGGTGAGAAGGGGAACTGCGCCGGTCGTCCCGCCGGTGGGTGGCGATGCCAGGAATCCACCGACACGATTGTCAACAATTTCTGCGGACAGAATCGTCGCCAAGATTGTTGACAATTTTGCTTGAGGCCTTGCACCATGCCAGGACCACGGGGAGGTTCGGTGGTGAAAGTGGATGAAAGGGGTTCGATGAGTACGGAGACCGGGTCCACCGCAGGTCCGCTGCTGGTCGTCAGCGCGCACGCCGGCGACTTCGTCTGGCGCGCGGCCGGCGCGATCGCGCTCGCCACCGAGCGCGGCGATCCGGCGAAGGTGGTGTGCCTGAGCTTCGGGGAACGCGGCGAGTCCGCCCGCGCCTGGCGCGAGGGCCGGGACCTCGACGAGATCAAGCTGCTCCGCCGCGCCGAGGCCGAGGCGGCGGCCGCCGAGCTGGGCGCGGAGATCGAGTTCCTGGACGCCGGCGACTACCCGCTGATCGAGTCGCCCGAGCTGGTCGACCGGCTCGTCCGCGTGTACCGCGACGTCGCGCCGGCCGTCGTGCTGACCCACCCGCTCGCCGACCCGTACAACGGCGACCACCCCGCCGCGGCCCGCATGGCTTTGCAGGCGCGGGTCCTGGCGCAGGCCGCCGGCTACGACGCGCCGGGCGAGCCGCTCGGCGCTCCCCCGGTGTTCTTCTTCGAGCCGCACCAGCCCGAGCAGTGCGACTTCAAGCCGAACGTCCTGCTCGACATCACGCCGGTCTTCGAACGTAAGCGGCGGGCGATGGAGCGCCTGCCCGCGCAGCGGCACATGTGGGACTACTACACCGACCTGGCCAGGCGGCGCGGCGTCCAGCTCAAGCGCAACGCGGGCCCCAACCTCGGCCTCGCGCACGCCACGATGGCCGAGGCGTACGTCCGGCTCTACCCGCAGACCACCGGGGTCCTGTCATGAGGACGGTGGTCGTGACGGGCCCGCCCCGCGCGGACGCCCGGCAGGTCGACGCCCTGGCAAGGCACGGGGTCGCCACCGTCCACGAGGCGATGGGCCGGACCGGCTACCTCGGCCCTCGGCTCCGTCCCGTCCACCTCGGCCACCGGGTCGCCGGCACGGCGGTGACGGTCCTGTCCTGGCCGGGCGACAACCTGATGATCCATGTCGCGGTCGAGCAGTGCCGGCCCGGCGACCTGCTGGTCGTCGCGACCACCTCGCCGTCGACCGACGGGATGTTCGGCGAGCTGTTCGCCACCGCGCTCCAGCACCGCGGCGTGCGCGGCCTGGTGATCGACGCGGGCGTCCGGGACGTCGCCGAGCTGGGCGCGATGGGCTTCCCCGTGTGGTCCGCCGCCGTCAGCGCGCAGGGCACGGTGAAGGCCACGCCCGGCGCGGTGAACGTCCCGGTGACCATCGGCGGGCAGGTCGTCCGGCCGGGCGACGCGATCCTCGCCGACGACGACGGCGTCCTGTGCGTTCCCCGCACCGGGCTCGCGGCTGCGGTCGAGGCGGCCGGGGCGCGCGCCGCCAAGGAGGAGGCGACGCGCGCGGCGTTCCGTGCGGGCGAGCTCGGGCTGGACCGGTACGGCCTGCGCGAGCGGCTGCCCGGCATGGGCATCGAGTACGTCCCCTACGACGAACGCGACGAGCCGTGAACGGCCGGACGCCCGACGGCGGCGTGCCCTGCATGCTGATGCGGGGCGGCACCTCGAAGGGCGCCTACTTCCTCGCCCCGGACCTGCCCGACGACCCGGCCGAACGTGACGACCTGCTGCTGCGGATCATGGGCACGCCCGACCCCCGGCAGATCGACGGTATCGGCGGCGCCCATCCGCTCACCAGCAAGGTCGCGGTGGTCTCCCCCTCGGAACGTCCCGGCGTCGACGTCGACTACCTGTTCCTCCAGCTCGGCGTGGACGAACCGACGGTCTCCGACCGGCAGAACTGCGGCAACCTGCTCGCCGGCGTCGGGCCGTTCGCCGTCGAGCGCGGCCTGGTGCGCGCGGGCCGCGACCGCACGAGCGTGCGCATCCGCATGGTCAACTCCGGCGGCGTCGCGACCGCGACCTTCCCCACGCCCGGCCGCGCCGCCGGCTACGGCGGGGCCACCGCGATCTCCGGCGTGCCCGGCACCGCCGCCCCGGTCGACCTGGCCTTCGAGGACACCGCGGGCTCGGCCACCGGCGCGCTCCTGCCGACCGGCAACGTCCGCGACGTCGTCGACGGCGTCGAGGTCACCTGCGTCGACAACGGGATGCCGGTCGTGGTCGCCGCCGCGGGCGACCTGGGCGTCACCGGCTACGAGTCCGTGCCCGGCCTCGCCGCCGACGAGCGGCTGCGCGAACGTGTCCAGTCGCTCCGCCTCCAGGCCGGCGCGCTCATGGGCCTCGGCGACGTCGCCGGCGCCTCGGTGCCGAAGACCACGCTCGTCGCCCCGCCGCGCGACGGCGGCCTGATCTGCACCCGGACGTTCATCCCGCTGCGCGTCCACGCCTCGATCGGCGTGCTCGGCGCGGTCAGCGTCGCCACCGCCGTGCTCATGGACGGCGCGGTCGGCCACGACCTCGCCCGGCTCCCCCCGCCGGGCGAGGCGATGGGCGTCGAGCATCCCGCCGGGCGGCTGGACGTCCGGGTCGAGTTCGACGGCACCTCGATCCGCACGGCCGGCGTCGTCCGCACGGCCCGCAAGCTCTTCGACGGCACGGTGTTCCCCCGTCCCGCCGGTGTTCCCCGTCCCGCAGACCCGCAAGGAGGCCCCGATGGCCCTCGCCCATGAGATCGCGCACGTCGGCCACGTCGAGCTGCTCACCCCGCGCCCCGAGGAGAGCCTGTGGTTCTTCACCGAGGTCATGGGGCTGACCGAGAACGGCACCGACGGCGACTCGGTCTACCTGCGCACGTGGGACGACTACGAGCACCACACGCTCAAGCTCACCGCGCACCGCACCTCCGGCATCCGCCGCACCGGCCTGCGCACGTCGGGCCAGGAGGCGCTCGACCGGCTGGTCGCATCGGTCGAGCGGGCCGGGCTCGGCGTCGGCTGGCGGGACGGCGACCCGGGCATCGGCCCCACCTACGTCTTCACCGACCCCGACGGGCACGAGCTGGAGATCTACTGGGAGAGCGAGTGGTACCAGGCGCCGCCGGAGCTGGCGCCGTCGCTGAAGAACCAGGCCCAGGCCTATCCCGCCCGGGGCGTCTGCGTCCGCCGCCTCGACCACGTCAACTTCCTCGGCGCCGAGGTGGAGCCGAACGTCGACTTCGTCACCGGCGTCCTGGGCGGGCACGTCACCGAGCGGATCAGGCTGGACGACGGCACGATCGCGGGCGGCTGGACGACGTTCACCAACAAGTCCTACGACCTGGTCTACACCCGCGACCGGACGGGCAGCCGCGGCCGCCTGCACCACATCGCGTTCGCCACCGACACCCGCGAGGACATCCTCCGCGCCGCCGACATCTTCCTGGACAAGGGCGTCTTCATCGAGACCGGCCCGCACAAGCACGCGATCCAGCAGACGTTCTTCCTCTACGTGTACGAACCCGGAGGCAACCGCGTCGAGCTGTGCAACCCGTGCGCGCGCCTCGTCCTGGCCCCCGACTGGAAGACCGTGACCTGGACCGAGGCCGAACGTGCCAAGGGGCAGGCCTGGGGCCTCCAGACGATCGAGTCGTTCCACACCCACGGCACTCCCCCGCTGGAGGACGCCTCCTCCGCCTGACCGAGCCCGGCGGGGACCTCCCCGGTGTGACCTTGACCACCCTCTGGAACGCGTGCTAAGCATGTGCTCAGCATTGCTGAGCAGGCGCCCAGCATGGGTTCGGATGGTCCGGGGAGGCCCCCGTGGACGGACTGAGAACGGCCGCCGCCCGATACGCCGGCACCCGCGTCGCGCGGGTGGAGGACCCGCGGCTGCTGACGGGTCACGGCACCTTCGTGGACGACGTGGTGCGGCCCGGCATGTTCCACGGCTGCTTCGTCCGCAGCCCGCTGGCCCGCGCGCGGATCGCGGGCATCGACCTGTCCGGGGCGCTGGCCGTCGAGGGCGTTCACGCGATCTTCGTCGCGGACGACCTCAACCCCGGCGTGCACGAGCAGTGGTACACCCTCATCGGCCGCGACGTCCCCGACACCCCGCGGCCGCCGCTCGCCGAGGGCGAGGTGCGGTTCGTCGGCGACCCGGTGGCCCTGGTGGTGGCCGCGGACCGTTACGTCGCCGAGGACGCCGCCGAGCTGGTCGCGGTCGACTACGAGCCGCTGCCGCCGGTCGTCGACTACGTCACCGCGCGGGAGTCGGACGAGCTGGTGCACGCCGCCTATCCGCGCAACGTCGCGGGCGATCTCGGTGGCGCTCCCCTGGCCGACCTCGCGCCCGTCTTCGAGGAGGCGGCGTGGGTGGTGCACGAGACCGTCTACCAGCAGGCGTACGCGCCGGTGCCCATGGAGACGCGCGGGATCGTGGCGGAGTGGTCGGCCGGCGAGCTGACGATCTGGGCGGCCACCCAGTCGCCGCACGAGGTGCGGCTGTTCTGCGCCCGCCTGCTGGGGCTGCCCGAG
The DNA here is from genome assembly GCF_040643285.1 of Spirillospora sp. NPDC047279. Lineage (NCBI taxonomy): Bacteria > Bacillati > Actinomycetota > Actinomycetes > Streptosporangiales > Thermomonosporaceae > Spirillospora > Spirillospora sp. NPDC047279. Next base: position 101,530 of record NZ_JBEYUA010000009.1, on the reverse strand, counting down.
CACCGGGTCCGGGTCGTCATGCGCGACACCGGCGGCGGTTTCGGGCAGAAGGTCGTTCCGCAGCGCGAGGACATGTGCGTGATGCTCGCCGCGCCGAAGCTGCCGGGCGCTCTCAAGTGGATCGAGGACCGCCGCGAGAACCTCCAGGCGGCCGGGATGTCGCGGCACGAGCACGGCGAGGCGCGGCTCGCCTTCGACGCCGACGGAGCGCTCCTCGCCGCGGCGATCGACCACGTGCAGGACGTCGGCGCCTACCCGGTGCCCTGGCCGGTGGGCACGGCCGCCGCGGTCGGCATGTTGTTCCCCGGGCCCTACCGCGTTCCGGCGGGGACGTTCTCCACGACCTCGGTCTTCTCCAACACCGTCGGCCGCGCCGCCTACCGGGGGCCGTGGCAGTTCGAGTCGGTGGCCCGCGAGCTGCTCCTGGACACCGCCGCGCGCCGGATGGGGATGGACCCGGTGGAGCTGCGCCGCCGCAACCTGCTCCGGCGTGACGAGCTCCCGTACGTCAACCCCACCGGCATGCCCTACAGCGACGTCACCCCGCTGGAGACGTTCGAGCAGGCGCTCAAGATGCTGGACTACGACGCCTTCCGCGACGAGCAGCGGGCCGCGCGCGAGGAGGGGCGCCACCTCGGCGTGGGGACGTGCACGTACGTCGAGCCGACCACCGCCGCGATGCCGTTGTACGGGACCGAGGGCGCGACGATCCGCATCGAGCCGTCCGGCACGGTCAACGTGTACGTCTCGGGCGGCTCCAGCGGCAACAGCATCGAGACCACCGTCGTCCAGCTGACCGCCGACGCGCTCGGCGTGGACATCGCCGACGTCAGCACCATCCAGGGCGACACGGCGATCACCCCGTTCGGCGGCGGCTCGGGCGGCAGCCGGTCGGGCTCGATGACGGCGGGCGCCGTGGCCGAGACGGCGTCGGTGCTGCGCGAGCGGCTCGTGGCGATCGCCGCCCACCGGCTGGAGGCGGCCGTCGAGGACATCGAGCTGGGCGGCGGCCAGGCCCGCGTGCGCGGGGTCCCGTCGGTCGGCGTCGCGGTGTCGGAGCTGGCCGAGATCGCCTACTTCCACCCCGAGCAGCTGCCGCCGGGCGTGCCTCCCGGGCTGGAGGCCAGCGGCAGGTACCGCGCGGAGAGCCCGATCATCTGGGCGAACGCGACGCACGTGTGCACCTGCGAGGTGGACGTCGTGACGGGGCGGGTGACGTTGCTGCGCCACATCGTCAGCGAGGACTGCGGCCCGATGATCAACCCGAGCGTGGTGGAGGGCCAGATCGCGGGCGGCACCGTCCAGGGCATCGGCGGGGTCCTGTACGAGCACCTCGCCTACGACGCGGACGGCAATCCCATCACCTCGACGTTCATGGACTACCTGCTGCCCACCGCCTCCGAGGTGCCCGACATCGAGTACGGGCACATCGAGACGCTCGCGCCCGGGCCCGGCGGTTACAAGGGCGTCGGCGAGGGCGGCGCGATCGGGACGCCGCCCGCCGTGGCGAACGCGGTCGCCGACGCGCTCGCGCCGTTCGGGGTGGAGATCACGCGGCTGCCGCTGACGCCGGAGGCGATCGTCGCGCTCGTCGACGGCGGCGCCCGGACGGCGGTGCCCCGGTGAAGCCGGCGGCGTTCGACTACCACGCGCCCGGCGACGCCGACGAGGCCGTCGCGCTGCTGGCCGAGCTCGGCGACGAGGCCCGGCCCATCGCGGGCGGGCAGAGCCTGATGCCGATGCTCGCCCTGCGGCTGGCCCTCCCCGAGCACCTGGTCGACCTGGGCCGGGCGGAGGGTCTGCGCGGCATCGAGGAACGCGGCGACTCGGTGTGGATCGGCGCCACCACGACGCAGCGCACGATCGAACGTTCGGCCGCCGTGGCCCGCGCGGTCCCGCTGCTGGCCCGCGCCACCCCCCTGATCGGGCACTTCCAGATCCGCAACCGCGGCACGCTGGGCGGCTCGCTCGCCCACGCCGACGCCGCCGCGGAGTACCCGGCGGTGGCGGTGGCGCTGGACGCGCGGTTCGAGACGTTGTCGCCGCGCGGCGCGCGGACCGTGCCCGCCACCGAGTTCTCCACCGGCGTCTACAGCACCGACCTGGAGCCGGACGAGCTCCTCACCGGCGCGGTCTTCCCCGTGTGGAGCGGCCGGTGCGGCTTCGCGATCGAGGAGTTCACCCGGCGTTCGGGCGACTTCGCCGTCGCGGGCGCCGCCGTCGCCGTCGAGCTGGACGCCGGATCGTGCGTCTCGCGGTGCGGGATCGGCCTGTTCGGCCTCGGCTCGACGCCGCTGCGCGCCACGGCCGCCGAGGCCGCGGCGACGGGCTCCCCCAGTGGCGACGTCACGCCCGAGGACGTCGGCCGCACGGCGATGGCGGAGCTGGAGTCGGTTCCCGCCGACCTGCACGCGTCCGCCGGTTACCGCAGGCACATCGGCGCCGCCGTCGTGGCGCGCGCCTGGCACCGCGCCGTCCAGGAGGCCGCACATGCCTGACATCGAGATCCGGCTGACGGTGAACGACCGGGCGTGGCGCGCGACCGTGGCGCCCCGGCTCACGCTCGCCGACTTCCTGCGCGAACGGTGCGGGCTCACCGGCACGCACCTGGGCTGCGAGCACGGAGTGTGCGGCGCGTGCACGATCCTCGTGGACGGTGAGGCCGTCCGGGCCTGCCTGATGTTCGCCGTGCAGGCCGACGGCACGCGGATCACCACCGTCGAGGGCATCGCGGAACCGGGCGGCGACCTGTCCCCGATCCAGGCCGCCTTCCGCGATCACCACGGGCTCCAGTGCGGCTTCTGCACGCCCGGCCTCATCACCTCGGTCACCGCGTTCCTGCGGGACAACCCCGACCCCACCGACGACGAGATCAGGACCGGACTCTCCGGGAACCTGTGCCGCTGCACCGGTTACCAGGGGATCATCGCGGCCGTCCGCGCCGCCGCACGCACCCACCCTTCAGGAAAGAGGTAACGCGATGCCAGGACGAGTCGAGGGCAAGGTCGCCTTCATCACCGGTGCGGCCCGGGGCCAGGGCCGCTCCCACGCGGTGCGGCTGGCGCAGGAGGGCGCGGACATCATCGCCATCGACATCTGCAAGCAGCTCGACAGCGTGCCCATCCCGATGTCCACCCCCGACGACCTCGACGAGACCGTCGCCCTGGTCGAGGCCACGGGCCGCCGCATCGTCGCCGCGCAGGCCGACGTGCGCGACTACGAGTCGCTCAAGGCCGCGGTCGACGACGGGGTGTCCCGGTTCGGCCGCCTCGACATCGTCATCGCCAACGCCGGCCTCGCCGCCGACGGCGACGCCGTGGAGAAGATGGACGAGAACCTGTGGCGCGACTCGATCGACGTCAACCTGACCGGGGTCTGGCTCACCGGCAAGGCCTCGATCCCGCACGTCATCGAGGGCGGGCGCGGCGGCTCGATCGTGCTGACCAGCTCGGTCGGCGGCCTGAAGGCCCACCCGAACATCGCCAACTACGTCGCCGCCAAGCACGGCGTGGTCGGGCTGATGCGCAGCATGGCGGTGGAGCTGGCCCAGCACAACATCCGGGTCAACTCCATCCACCCCACGCAGGTCAACACCCCGATGCTGATGAACGACATGACCTATCGCATGTTCCGGCCGGACCTGGAGGAGCCGACCCAGGCGGACATGGCGCCGATCTCGCAGATGATGCAGGCGCTCCCGGTCCCGTGGGTCGAGCCGGAGGACATCAGCAACGCGGTGCTCTTCCTGGTGTCGGAGGAGAGCCGCTACATCACCGGCGTTCCGCTGCCGATCGACGCCGGGGCCATGATCAAGTAATGGCCTGACCGGGCGGCCGCCGGCACTCCCAGGTCTCCTTCTCAGGCGTCGCCTCTCGTTGAGAAAGGGCCCTGGATACCGCTTTCCCTCTCAGATACCGAAGAGTATCTTTGTATCTAGCTGGATTCTGAACGGGGACGACTCAGAAGGAGACCGTGCCGTGAGCGGACAGCCGGAACCGGACAAGGCCAAAGCGCCCGTCGTCACCGAAACGCTCGACACCGCCTCGCTGGAAGACCAGGCCCGCCCCCCGGGCAAGCCCGTCCGGATCTGGGCCGTCGTCGGCGGCGCGATCCTGATCCTCCAGCTCTACGTGTGGATCCGCTGGGCCACCGGGCCGCACTTCGAACGGGTGCCCACCGGGCCCAGCGATCCACCGACGCTGATGAAGGTCGTCCTCGTCACGTGGACCGCCGTGACCATGCTGGGCCTCCCGATCGGGATCTACTACTTCATCATCAGGCCCTGGCGGCGGGAACGGCGGATCACGCTCGACGGGATGCTCCTGGTGTCCTTCGGCCTGCTGTTCTTCCAGGACCCGCTGCTGAACTACTTCAACACCTGGTGCACCTACAACAGCTGGCTCTGGAACATGGGCTCCTGGACCCAGGACATCCCGGGCTGGCGGTCGTTCGGGGAACCCGGCGCGATGATGGCGGAACCGCTGCTGATGAACGCGCCGGGCTACTCCTACGGGGTCCTCCTGTGCACGATCCTCGGCTGCTGGGTCATGCGGAAGGTCAAGGCGCGCTGGCCCGGGATCAGCAACCTCGGCCTGATCGCGGTCGTGGCGGTCTGGACGTTCTTCTTCGACTTCGTCATGGAGGGCCTGTTCCTCATGCCGATGGGGCTGTTCACCTACCCCGGCGCGATCCAGTCCCTGTCGATCAACGCCGGCCACTACTACCAGTGGCCGATCTACGAAGGGCTCATGTGGGGCGGCGTCCAGGCCGGCCTGTGCGCGCTGCGCTACTTCACCGACGACCGCGGCCGCACCGTCGTGGAGCGCGGGCTGGAGCGCGTCCAGGGCGGTTTCGTGAAGCTCCAGGTCACCCGCTTCCTGGCGATCTTCGCGGCGTCCAGCGCGCTCTTCTTCGTCTTCTACAACGTGCCCGTCCAGTGGTTCGCCATGAACGCCGACCCCTGGCCCGAGGACATCCAGAAGCGCTCGTACTTCATGAGCGGCATCTGCGGCGACGGGACGGGCCGGCTGTGCCCCGACCCCGCCCTGCCGATTCCCGGCCCCGGCTCGGCCACCATCGGGCCGGACGGCGAGGTCGTCCCGCCGGACGGCCGGGACCTGCCGACGATCGTCCCGTTCGAGAAGGGCCGCTGATGCTGACCGATCGGACCACGACCGTCCACCCTGCCCCCTCCGCCGCGGAGGGTCCGTTCTACCGGGCGGTCGGCGACGAGACGGAGGTCTTCCGCGCGGCTGCGGGCGGAGGCCTGCCGGTACTGCTGAAGGGCCCGACCGGATGCGGCAAGACCCGCTTCGTGGAGGCCATGGCGCACGAGCTCGGCCGCGACCTGATCACGGTCGCGGGTCACGAGGACATGACGTCGGCGGACCTGGTCGGCCGGTTCCTGCTCAAGGGCGGGGAGACGGTCTGGGTGGACGGGCCGCTGACCCGGGCCGTGCGCGAGGGCGCCATCTGCTACCTGGACGAGGTGGTGGAGGCGCGCCAGGACACCGTCGTGGTCATCCATCCGCTCGCCGACCACCGCCGCGAGCTGGCCCTCGACCGGCTCGGCACGACGTTGCGGGCGGCGCCCGGATTCCAGCTGGTGATCTCCTACAACCCCGGCTACCAGAGCGTCCTGAAGAACATCAAGGAGTCGACCCGGCAGCGGTTCGTCGCCATCGAGCTCGGCTTCCCGCCCGCCGAGATCGAGACGCAGGTGGTCGCGCACGAGGCCGGGGTCGACGCCGGAACGGCGGAGGCCCTGGTCGGGCTCGGGAACGCCATCCGGAACCTGGACGGCTCGCCGCTGCGCGAGGTGTCCTCCACGCGGATGCTGATCCTCGCCGGCGCGCTCGTCGCGCAGGGGCTGGCCCTGCGCACGGCCGTCCAGTCGGCCGTCGTCCAGGTCCTCTCCGACGATCCGGACGTCGTCCGCGCCCTGGGCGAGCTCGCCGACGCCGTCCTCCCCCGGACATGACCGCATCCGACCCCGGCCGGTTCCGGCTCCTCGCCACGCTGGTCGCGGGCACGTCCCTCGACGTCGCCGAGGCGCCGGACGGCGAGCCCGCTCACACGAACGGCCGGGTCGTCTTCGTGTCGGCCGGCGGTTCCGCCGACCGGCAACGCCGCGAGACGCTGGTCCAGAGCGCCCTGCTCGGTGCGGGGAGCCTGGACCGGCGCTGGACCAGGGCCCTCTGGGCACGGCCCTCGGTGGCGCGCCGCTACCTGGCGCTCGAAGGCCACCGGGTGCTCGCCGAGCTCGCCGTGCGGTTGCCCCTCGCGGCCGCGCTCCGCCCGGACGGGGAGCCGAGGAGCACGACCGCCGGCGAGTCGCTTGGCCTGGCCAGGGGCCGGGCGAAGGTCACCGACCCGCCGGACTGGTTCGGCGCCATCAGGCCCTCCCGGCTGATGGCGCCCCCCGCCGGTCCGGGCGCTCGGGCCACCGACAAGGAGCTGCGGCTGGAGTTCGACCCCATCGACCTGCCCGAGGCCGAGGACGACGGCGACCAGGAAGGGTCCGGGCCGAGCAGCATCCTCAAGCTGTTCGAGAATCCGCTGTTCACCTCGCGGACGCTCGCGGACTACTTCCGCAAGCTGCTCGGCGGCTCGCGGGCGACCTCGGGGGACGGCGCCGCCGGCACGGAGGCGCGGGTCCGCTCCGTGCGCCGGACCTACCGGGTCGGCGAACACGCGCGGCTGCTCCCCACCCCCATCCGTTTCACCGACGACGGCAGGCCCGGCGCCGCCATCGGCGTGGGCGGCGCGCTCCACCCCGAGTGGGACGTGCACCACGGCCGGTACCGGCCCGAGTGGTGCCGGGTCATCGACTTCCCGCTGACCGCCGCCGCCGACGTTACCGCCGCCGGCGTCCCGCACGACGACGTGCTCCGGCGGCGCCTGTCGAGGGTCGGCCTCGGCCCCAGGGTGCTGCGCGGCCGTCCCGACGGCGACGAGATCGACATCGAGGCGCTCATCGACCTGTTCGTGGACGTGCGCTCGGGCCACTCGCCGCCCGAGAACATCTACCTCGACCGGCGGAACCTCGCCCGCAACCTCGGCGTCCTCATCCTGCTCGACGCCTCCGGATCGGCCACCGACGCCGACCCGGACGGCCTCGCCGTCCACGACCACCAGCGGCGGGCCGCCGCGACGCTGGCCGCCACCCTCGAAGAGCTCGGCGACCGCGTGGCCGTCTACGCGTTCCGGTCGCAGGGCCGGCACGCCGTGCATCTGCCGGCGGTCAAGACGTTCGGGCAGCGGTTCGACGCGCTCGGGCGGGCCCGCCTCAACCGGCTCCAGCCGTCCGGCTACACGCGCCTCGGCGCCGGCATCCGCGGCGCGGGCGAGATCCTCAAATCCGAGGCCGGCACGCCGCATCGGCTGCTGCTCGTCCTTTCGGACGGGTTTCCCTATGACGACGGCTACGAAGGCCGTTACGCCGAAGCCGACGTTTTCAAGGCCCTCGAAGAACTCCGCGCGGACGGCGTCGCCTGCCTCTGCCTTTCCATCGGCGCCGCCACCACGGGCGACGCGCTGGAACGGGTCTTCGGGTCCGCCGGCTACGCCGGCGCCCCGGCCCTTTCCGATCTGAGCCCGCGCATGGACGAGCTGTTCCTGTCCTCGCTGCGGCAGCTCTCCGCGCCGCGACCGCGGCGGGGATGAGAACGAGGCGGGGGGCGGAGACCGGTGCTGCATAATTGCCGACATGGTTGAACGCTGGACGAGGGAGCGGCGCCGCGATCACACCCGGTCGCTGCTCCTGGACGCCGCGGAGGAGGTCTTCGCCGAAAAGGGCTTCGCGCAGGCGACCCTCGACGACATCGCTTACGCGGCGGGTTTCACCAAGGGCGCCATTTACAAGCACTTCGGCACGAAAGAGGACCTTTTCCTGGCCGTCAGCGACCGGCACTGGCGCCGCTACATCGACAACTTCGCCGAAGTGGTGTCGGCGGTGACCGAGGTGGGGGCGCGCGAGCTCGACGAGGTCGCGCAGCTGTGGCGCCGGCTCAGCCATGACCGCGGCGCCGAGCGCGCCGCGCTGAGCCACGAGTTCGCGCTGTACCTCCTCCGCAATCCCGAGGCCCGCGAACGGGTGGCGGCCAAGAGGCTGGAGGCCGCCGAGGCGCTGGCGAGGTTCATCGACGAGGGCATCGACCGCATCGGCGGCACGCTGCTGATCCCCGCGTCGACGTTCGCGCACGTGCTCATCGCCACCAGCGACTCCGTCGTGCTGGGCAGCCGGCTCGACGACATCGACCTCTACCGGCCGATGCTCGAGATGTACCTGTCGGTGATCAAGCGCCCCTGACCCGGGTCAGGGCGCGGCGACGGAGATGGACTGGATCTCGAGGTTGCCCTCGATGCCTTCGGGGCCGAGCTCCCGGCCGATGCCGCTGTCCTTGACGCCGCCGAAGGGCGCGGCGGGGTCCATGGTGTAGGGCTGGTTGACGCCGACGGTGCCGCTGCGGACGCGGCGGGCGACGGCGAGGCCGCGGTCGGTGTCGGGGGTCCAGACCGAGCCGGACAGGCCGTAGCGGGTGTCGTCGGCGAGGCGGACGGCGTGGTCCTCGTCGTCGTAGGGGATGACGGTCAGGACAGGGCCGAAGATCTCCTCCTGCGCGATGCGCATGGCGGTGCCGGCGTGGGCGAACAGCGTGGGCCGCACGTACCAGCCGCGGTCGACGCCCTCGGGGAGGGCGGTGCCGCCGGTGGTGAGGCGGGCACCCTCGCTGCGGCCGAGGTCGATGTAGCCCAGGACGCGTTCCCGCTGGCGCCGGCTGACGAGCGGGCCGACGTCGGTGGCGGGGTCGGCCGGGTCGCCGACGGCGAGGCCCTCCATCATCGCGGTGAGGGCGTCGACGTGCTCGTCGTGGCGGGCGCGCGGCACCAGGACGCGGGTCTGGGCGACGCACGCCTGGCCGCTGTTCATGAGGCCGGCGACCTTGACGCCGGCGGCGACCGTGGCGGGGTCGGCGTCGTCCAGGACGATGGCCGCGGACTTGCCGCCGAGCTCCAGGCCCACCCGTTTCAGGTTCGCGCCGCAGGCCGCGGCGACCTGCGCGCCGACGGCTGTGGAGCCGGTGAAGGACACCCGGTCGACGCCCGGATGGGCGACCAGGTGGGCGCCGAGCCGGCCGTCGCCGGGCAGGACGCTGACCACTCCCGGCGGCAGCCCGGCCTGCTCGACGAGGCCGGCGAACAGGTAGGCGTCCAGCGGCGTCTCGGGCGAGGGCTTGAGGACGACGGGACAACCCGCGAGCAGGGCCGGAACGAGCTTCATCACCGTGAGCAGGGCCGGCATGTTCCACGGAATGATCGCCGCGACGACGCCGACGGGCGACTTGCGCACGACGACGTCCCGGCCGAAGGCGCCGGGGCGGGCCTCCTCCCACGTCAGCGCGGCGGCGAGGTCGGCGAAGGCCCGCATCATGACGCCCGGCAGCGCGGCGTGCGCGGACCGCGCGAAGGTGATCGGCGCGCCCATCTCCGCGCTGATCAGCTGGGCGAGCTCCTCGCGGCGGGCGTCGTAGAGATCGGCGAGCCCGCGGACGGCGGCGACGCGGTCGGCGGGAGGCATGCGCGGCCAGGGCCCGTCGTCGAAGGCCGACCGGGCGGCGGCGACCGCCCGGTCGGCGTCCTCTTCGGCGGGCGCGGCGACCCGGGCGATCGGCTTCTCGGTGTGCGGCGAGATCACCTCGATCGTCCCGCCGGTGCTCGGCGGCGCCCACGCGCCGCCGATGAACAGGTGTTCCTGGTCTCGCACGGGTGCTCCTGACGATGGCCGGCGGGTCAGGGGACGTAGACCGCGGTCTCGCGGCAGAACATGACCCTGGGCGGCGGATCGGTGCGCACGCCGACCTGCGGCGAGATCCGCCCGTCCTTGAACGCCCCGGAGATCCTGGCCTGGACGGCGGCGAGGTCGTCGGCGTCGAGCTCGTAGATCGCGATGAACGGGCCGTCGTCGCCCAGGACGGCGAACCGCCGGGCGGAGACCACGCCCTCGATGGCCGTCACCTCCTTCAGGTGGGTGCCCTCGTACCAGGTGTGGAAGGCCTCGGCCTCCTCGGGCGAGTTCGGCTGGGACTCGACGTACAGGATTCCCTTGGGCATGCGTGTGCTCCCGTGCTCGGTGGTCAGGCGGTCAGGCGGTGACAGCGGGTTCGGCGGCGGGCTCGGCGGCGGGCGCGGGGGTCTTGTGGACGCGGCCGTCCTTCATGACGAACCGCACGTCCTGGAGGAGGGTGATGTCGCGGGTGGGGTCGCCGGGCACGGCGATGACGTCGGCGAGCAGGCCCGGGGCCAGGCGGCCGCGGTCGTCGGCGCCGATGAGCTCGGCGGCGGTCACGGTGGCCGCCCGGATCGCCTGGATCGGGGTCATGCCGCGGTCGACGAGCGCCCACAACTCCTTGGCGTTGTCGCCGTGCGGGATGGCGGGCGCGTCGGTGCCGCAGGCGATCCTCACTCCGGCGGCGATGGCCTTGCCGAGGGTGCGCCGGGCCCGCGGGAACACCTCGGCGGCCTTGCGCCGCAACGCCGGCGGGGCCTTGGAGATGTCCAGGCCTTCGGACAGGTAGCTGGTGGGGACGAGGAACGTGCCGTGGTCGACCATCATCTGGATGGTGTCGTCACTGGCCAGCGAGCCGTGCTCGATGCAGTCGACGCCGGCCCGGACGCACGCCCGGATCCCGGCGTCGCCGTGCGCGTGCGCGGCGACCCTGATGCCGGCCCGGTGGGCCTCGTCGACGATGGCGGCGAGTTCCTCGTCGGAGTACTGCTGGGCGCCGGCGGCGGTGCTGTGCGACATCACCCCGCCGGACGCGGAGATCTTGATGACGCTGGCGCCGTGCTTGATCTGGTAGCGGACGGCCGCGCGGACCTCGGAGACCCCGTTGGCGATGCCCTCCTCGACGCTGAGCGGCATGATGTGCGGCGCGAGCCTCTGGAACATGGTCGGGTCGAGGTGACCGCCGGTCGGGGTGATGGCGTGCCCGGCCGCGACGATGCGCGGCCCGGCGGCCCAGCCCTGGTCGATGGCGCGGGCCAGGTCGACGTCCAGCAGGTAGCCGCCGGTCTTCACCATCAGCCCGAGGTTGCGCACGGTGGTGAACCCGGCGAGCAGCGTCGTCCGGGCGTTCACCGTGGCGCGCAGGGTCCGGTAGACGGGGTCGTCGGTCACGCCGTGCAGCGGGCTCGGCAGGCCGGTCGGGTTCTCCGGCCCGCCGATGAGCAGGTTGATCTCCATGTCCATGAGGCCCGGCAGCAACGTCAGGTCGCCGAGGTCGATCTCGGCCGCCGCGGCGGGAGGCTCGGCCGGGTTCACCGCGGTGACCTGCTCCCCCGCCACCACGATCACCGCCGGTGAACGGACGAGACCGGCGTCGACGTCGACCCAGCGGGCCGCCCGCAGGACGGTCGTGTCCGTCACGGGCCCGGCTCGATGACGCAGTCCAGCGCGGCGGCGCCCGCGTCGGGCACCCACTGCTGGGACCAGACCTCGACCGGGAACGACACGGTGATCATCGAGTACAGGAGGCGCATCACGTTCACCGCGTCGTCCGGCATCTCGTCGAGCGGGAACCGGTCGCAGTAGGCGATGGCCTCCTCGGCCCGCTTGGTGATCGCGTCGTAGAAGGCCTGCATCTCCTCCATCGAGCTGGCCAGGCGCTTGGCGTACCGTTCGGGCTCGGTGGCCAGGCACCAGCCCGGCGCGAAGGGCTCCAGTTCGGCGAACTCGCCGGGCAGCAGCGTGGTCATCGGGCTCACCCTCCCGCGAGGCTTCGTCGGTGGTCGTCGACCCAGTCGGCCGCGACCTTGTGCAGGTGGCGGCAGAGGATCTCCTGGTCGCAGAGCGGGAACTCGGTCACCGCGCGCGACTCCAGCATCATCTGGGTCGCCTCCAGCGTGCTGGCGTCCTGGAGGCCGTACTCCTTGAACGTGGCCGCGGCCATCTCGCGCGCGAGCCGTTCGCGGGCGTTCCGGGACGGCATGAAGTACAGGTTTCCCTCGAAGACGTGGGTGTTGTAGGTCGTGGGCCAGTAGTGGTACGTGAGGTACCAGCCGCCGGACCAGATGAGGATCGTGAAGTTCGGCCACAGCTGGAAGGAGTCCAGCCCCCAGGGGTCGCAGCCCGCGGGGTTGAGGCCGACGGGCATCTTCTCGATGCCGAGGTCGGGCCCGTCCCACGGCCCGAACAGGCCGCTGCGGGTGATGTCCTCCATCGGCTTGCGCATGTCGTTGGGCAGTTCCCACGTCACGACGCCCGAGGTGCTGACCAGCCGGTGCGGGCCCTCGAGGCGGTAGTGCGGCGCCTCGAATCCCGCCTGCTGGGCGGCGGCGGAGAACTTGGCGGGCGCCTGCGAACCGTGCAGCACGGCCGCGTGGTAGAACTCCTGGAACGCGTCCATGTAGAGCTTCCAGTTGGCGCCGACCTCGGAGCGGTAGCACCAGCGCTCGGTCATCTTGTCGAACGGGTAGCCGTCCAGGTTGGTGATCATCGGGCCCAGGAACTCGGGCAGGGTCTGCTCGGGCTCCTTGGCCAGGTTGACGAAGACGAAGCCCGCCCACACGTCGCAGTGCACCGGGACCAGCCCGAAGTCCTTCTTGTCCAGATCGAAGAACTCGCCCTCCTGCTGGACGAAGTTCAACCGCCCGTCCAAGCCGTACCGCCAGCCGTGATACTTGCAGGTGAACTGCCGGCAGAACCCCGACGTCTCCTCCTTCGGCAGGTCGTTCCACACCAGCTTGTTACCGCGATGACGACAGACATTGTGGAACGCCCGCACCTCACCACCGGCATCCCGCACCACCACCACCGAAGTCCTGGCCGCCTGGATCTCCTTGGTGAAATAACTCCCCGAACGCGGCAGCTGCTCCACCCTCCCCACGTTCAACCAGGCACGACCAAAGATCGCCTTCCGCTCCAGCTCAAAGAACTCCGGAGAGATCGAATCGTCGTACGACATCGGCGCGGTGCCCAGCTCGGGGTAGTGCTCGGTCCAGCTACCCTCGGGCGGTTTGGGCCAACGGGGCATCTCGTCCTCCCTCGGACGGGTGATGGGGGTCGGGTGATCGGATCGGGATCAGGGCCGGGGCCGGGTCGGGGCGCCGGGCTACTGGATCGGTTCGTCGCCCAGCACGGTGGTGCGGAGCATCTCGCGGGGCGAGGCCGGGTCGTAGGGGGCGGCGCGGTGGATGACGCCGCGGTTGTCCCAGATCACCGTCTCGCCGACGGACCACTCGTGCCGGTAGACACGTTCGGGCGCGGTGCACCGGCCGAGGAGGTCGCCGAGCAGGGCGCGGCCCTCGTCGGGCGGCATGCCCACGACGTGGTCGGTGGAGGCGCCGAGCACGAGCGACCGGCGGCCCGACCGGTGCGTCCAGACGAGCGGGTGCTCCTTGACCGGGCGGCGGCGCCAGGCGGCCAGCTGCTCAGCCGTGGGGTCGGGCGTCACCAGGCGCTGCGAGGCTTCGAGCGAGTGAACGACGCGCAGCGCGGCGACCCGTTCCCTCTCCCGGTCGGTGAGGTCGTCGTAGGCGGCGTAGGTGCTGGCGAACTCGGTCTCGCCGCCGCTGTCGGCCACCGCGCGGGCGGTGAGCATCGTCGCCTTCTGCGGGTAGGCGCCGTCCGCCGGGGTGCAGCCGTCGATGTGCCAGTCGAACGTGGCGCGCAGGTATCCGGCCGAGGAGTTCTTGGACGTGTCCAGGCTGACCCGGTAGATCCCCTCGACCGGGTGGTGGCCGGGCGAGGTGTCGACGTCCCCGAGTCTCCGGCAGAACGCCACCTGCGTCTCGGGGTCCAGGCCCAGGTCCCGGAACACCAGCACGCCGTGCGCCTCCAGCGCCTCCATGACCGCGCCGGGCAGGGTGCCGTCGGTCATCAGCCGGTCGCGGTCGACGCCGAGGATCTCGGCGCCGGCCCCGCGGCCGAGCCGCTCAACGGTGATCACGGTCACGGGGCGGGCTCCTTCACGCGTTCGAGCTCGGCGTCGGCGGCGTCGGTCGCCTTGGGCTGCTGGAAGACCTCGATCGACATGGCGACCATCACCAGCGAGTACACGAGCCAGAGCAGCCGCAGGGCGTCCTCGGGCAGGTCGTCGAGCGGGAACTTGTCGCAGTAGGCGATCGCCTCTTCCAGCCGGGGGAAGAAGGCGTCGTAGAACTCCTGCATCTCGGCCATCGAGCTGGCCAGGCGCCGCGCGTACCGTTCGGTCTCGGTCTCGAGCGACCAGGTCCGGACGAAACGCTCGAACTCGGCGAACTCGGCGGGCAGCAGGTCGTCCGTCCGCGGGTCGTCGGCGGGCAGGTCGGGGGGCAGGGCGGCGGGCATGGCGTCACACCTCCGTGGGCTCGCGCCGGTAGTCGTCGACCCAGTCGGCGACGACCTTGTGGAAGTGCCGGACGAGGATCTCCTGGTCGTTGAGCGGCGCCGCGGTGAGGATCCCCGACTCCAGCGCGGTCTGGGTGCCGGTGAGCATCCCGGCGTCCTGGAGCGCGAAGTCCTTGAACACCACCGCCGCGACCTCGTGCTCCACCCGCTCGTGCACGGTCTCGGCGGGCTGGAAGCAGAGCATCCCCTCGAAACGGTGGGTGTTGTAGGAGGTGGGCCAGTAGCGGTAGAGCAGGTACCAGCCCCGGTAGATGAGGATCTCCAGGTTGGGGAAGATCTGGAAGTTGTCGATGCCCCACGGGTCGATGCGGCCCGGGTTGAGCCCCGGCGGCATCTCACCGAGCTCGGGCGACTCCCAGGGACCGACCAGCCCGCTGCGGGTGGCGCGCTCGATCGGGTACATGTACTCGGGCGGCAACGTCCATCTGCGCGCGCCGCCCGAACTGGTCATGCGATGGGGGCCGTCGAGCTGGAAGTGCGCGCACTCGAAGCCCGCTCCGGGCCGGCGCACCTCGGACGGCACCTGCTGCGGGTGCAGGGCGGGGACGTGGTAGTACTCCTGGAACGCGTCCGCGAAGATCTTCCAGTTGCTCCGGTTGTCCGCGGTGAACTCGTACCACTCGGTCATCTTGTCGAACGGGTAGCCGTCCAGGTTCGTGATCATCGGGCCCAGGAACTCGGGCAGGGTCTGCTCGGGCTCCTTGGCCAGATTGACGAAGACGAACCCCGCCCACACATCGCAGTGCACCGGGACCAGCCCGAAGTCCTTCTTGTCCAGATCGAAGAACTCGCCCTCCTGCTGGACGAAGTTCAACCGCCCGTCCAAGCCGTACCGCCAGCCGTGATACTTGCAGGTGAACTGCCGGCAGAACCCCGACGTCTCCTCCTTCGGCAGGTCGTTCCACACCAGCTTGTTACCGCGATGACGACAGACATTGTGGAACGCCCGCACCTCACCACCGGCATCCCGCACCACCACCACCGAAGTCCTGGCCGCCTGGATCTCCTTGGTGAAATAACTCCCCGAACGCGGCAGCTGCTCCACCCTCCCCACGTTCAACCAGGCACGACCAAAGATCGCCTTCCGCTCCAGCTCAAAGAACTCCGGAGAGATCGAATCGTTGAACGAGATCGGCGCTGTCCCGATGTCGGGGTAGTGCTCGGTCCAGCTTCCTTCCGCCGGCTTCGGCCATCGGCCCATGGTCAGTCCTCCCTTTCGGGCAGTCGGGACGGCATCTCCGCATACATCTCGGGGTCCAGCTCCAGGGCGACGCTGTTGAAGACCATCGCCAGGCAGAGGTACGAGCCGACGACGAAGGTCGCCTCCAGCAGCTGGCGAGCGTCCAGGTGCTCCTGCAGCGCGGTCCAGGTGGCGTCGCCGATCCGGCAGCCGTCGATCAGCTGGTCGGTGGCGTCGAGGAGCAGCCGTTCGAGCGGTGTCCAGCCCCCGGGCACGGCCTCGTCGGCACGTCCCGGGCCGGCACGTCCCGAGCCGGGGCGTCCGGTGGCGCCGGCACGGTCGGCGTCGTCGGCGAGGGCGTCGATCTCCGCCGGGGTGATGCCCAGCCCGGCGGCGATCCGCGCGTGCTGGACCCACTCGTAGGTGGAGCCGGTCCGCCACGCGACGCGCAGGATCATCAGCTCGCGGTGGCGCGGGGCCAGCGCGGGGTCGTCCAGGAGCACGCCGTTGTAGTTGAGCCAGGCGCCGGCGAGCTGCGCGTGGTGCCCCAGCACGCCCAGCGCGTTGGGCATCCGCGGCGCGCCGGGGGCGTCCGACAGGTACCGGTCGATGCGCTTCACGTGCCCGCGCAGCATGGCGCGGGTGCGCTCGTCCCAGTCTTCGGGCGCCAGCGGGGCCAGCCGCGGCGTCGGGGGCAGGTTCGTTCTCATATGACCGCGCCGCCGTTCACACCGAGGACCTGGCCGGTGATGAAACCGGCCTCCTCGGAGCAGAGGAAGGCGCACGCGGCGGCGATGTCGTCGCCCGTGCCCAGGTGCCCGACGGGGATGCGCTGCACCATGACCTCGTTGCCGGGCAGGTCGCCCTTCGCCTGGGAGGCGCGGGACATCGGCGTGTCGATGCCCGACGGCGGAACGTTGTTGACGGTGATCCCCATCGGGGCGTACTCGCGCGCCAGCGCCTTGGTCATGGCGATGACGCCGCCCTTGGACGCGGTGTAGTGGGCCATCCCCGGCGAGCCCCGCTGGGCGCTGGACGAGGAGATCGTGACGATGCGCCCCCACCCCGCGTCCAGCATGTCGGGGATGGCGGCCTGGACCGCGTTGAAGGTGCCGGTCAGGTTGACGTCGATGACCCGGCGCCAGGAGTCGGGCGTGATGGCGGTGAAGGGTTCGAAGGCCACCAGGCCGGCGCTGGTGACCAGGATCTCGACCGGCCCGAGGTCGGCGCGGATCTTGCGGAACGCCTCGTCGATCTCCCCGCGCTCGGTGACGTCGGCCTGGCAGGCCAGGGCCCGGACGCCCTGCTCCTGGAGTTCCTCGGCGGCGCCCCGCGCCGCCGAGGCGTTGACGTCGAGCACGGCGACCTGGTCGCCGCGCCTGGCGAAGTGCCGGCAGATGGAGAGCCCCATCCCCGAGGCGCCGCCCGTCACCACCGCGACCCTGGTCATGCCGGCCCGCCCGCCGTCCGCGGCGGAGCGCCCGCAACGTTCGTCATGGATCTGCTCTCCTCACTCGTAGACGACCCGCACGGACGGGCTGGTCGGCACGGCCTGGCAGGTCAGCACCCACCCGTCGGCCACCTCCTCGGGCGTCAGCGCGTCGTTGTGCCGCATCTCGGCGGAACCCTCGACGACCTGCGCCATGCACGTCGCGCAGGTCCCGCCCTCGCAGGACGAGGGCGGGCGGATGCCCATGGAGCGCGCCGTCTGCAGGATGGTGGTGCCGCGGCGGTGATCGGCCGTGGCCTTCTGGCGGCCGAGCTGGACGGTGAGCCGCACGGGCTCCGCGGTCTGGTCACCGGCCGCGTCCGCGAGCTCCCCGGCGGCCTCCCGGCCCGCGGACGGCTCCGGCACGGTGAACCGTTCGACGTGGATGCGGCCGGGCGCGGTGCCCGCGGTCAGCAGTGACCGCTCCACGACGTCCATGAAGGGGCCGGGGCCGCAGATGTAGTACTCGGTCTCGCCACCGGGCTCGCCGCCGAGCCGGCCGCCGGGCCCGCCGAGAAAGCTCCCGATCTCGTCCTCGCGGACGACGCCCGTCTCGGCGTCGTGGTGATGCGTCACCAGCAGGCGCTCCCCGTACCGGCCGGCCAGCTCACCCAGTTCCGCGGCGAAGATGATCGAGTCGCGGTCCCGGTTGGCGTAGAGCAGGCGCACCCGCCTGCGCGTCGTCGCCAGCGCCGTCTTGAGGATGGAGAACACCGGCGTGATCCCGCTGCCGCCGGCGAAGGCGACGATGTCGCCCGCGCCGTCCTCCAGGGTGAACGTGCCGGCCGGGGCGGTCGCGTCGATCTCGTCACCGGGCCCGACGGCGTCGTTCATCCAGTTCGACATGACGCCGCCGGACACGCGCTTGACGGTGATCTGCAGCTGCTCGTCGACCGCGGGCGAGGACGACATCGAGTAGGAGCGGAAGCACGGCTGGCCCTCCAGCTCGACCCGGAAGGTGAGGAACTGGCCGGCCTGGTAGGCGTAGTCGCCGGCGCGCTCGGCGGGGATCTCGAAGACGAACGAACTGGCGTCCGCGGTCTCGCGCACGACCCTGGCCACCCGCAACGGGTGGAGCCCGCGCACCGGCGGCGAGCCGTCCGGCCGCACCAGCGCCCTCTCGCCCTGAGTCACCGACACCTCCAGAAAATGAGAACGCGCCCACGCCCGAATGGCAGCACGAAAAACCCGCGGCCAGCAGGGACGCACCCTGGACCAGGCACTGGAAGAAACAGTTCCAGCGACGATCACTCTTCGCTATTCATCACCTGATTAGTAGCCTTTGTACGACATCCAAAAATCACTGTCAAGGCCCAGCCGCGAAGACCGGACGGCCTCCGGCGGGCCGCCCCGGGCGATGAGGGGCACGCTCGACGCCACCCGGCGAGGGTGCGCCGGCCCGGGTCGTTCGGCCGCCGATATACTCGGCCGCAGCGGATCTCGGCCGTGCGCGGGGCTGGACGAGCGGGCGGCGGGGGACGGGCGACGGCCGATCCGAAGACGGAGGTGGGGCCATGGCTTCGGAGAGCGGACCCGGCGCGGAGAACTCCGAGACGCGCACCGCGATTCTCGACGCCACCCAGCAGATCATGCTGGAAGAGGGTTATGCCGCGGTGAGCTCACGGCGGGTCGCTGAAAGGGCAGGTGTCAATTCCGCACTTGTCTATTACTATTTCGGCGCCATGGACGATCTGTTCATCGCGACTTTCCGGCGAGGGGCTGATCGCACTTTCCGGCGCCAGGCCGAGGCGCTTTCGTCCGAGCAGCCGCTGTGGGCGTTGTGGGAGACGATCCACGACATCCCCCACACCGCGCTCACCATGGAGTTCGTCGCGCTGGCCAACCACCGCAAGGCGATCCGGAGCGAGATCACCCAGTCCTCGCAGCGGTTCCGCAAGATGCACCTCGAAGCGGCGTCGACCATCCTGGAAGGGCGGCACGCGCGGCCGGACGTCCCTTCCCCCGAGGCGCTCATCCTCCTCATGTCCAGCGTGTCCCGCTTCCTGCTCATGGAGGAGGCGTTCGGCCTCTCCACCGGCCACGCCGAGATGATCGCCCACGTCGAGCGGCTTCTCCGGGAGATCGAGGGCGAACGGCACGCGGGCCCCTAACCGAGGTCGGCGACGATCTGGGGCAGGTCGACGCTGGTGCGGATGCCCGGGGCCGCGGCGCAGACGAACGGCACGGCGTTCACGGCGCGGTTGGCGGTGTAGGCGGGCGACACGGCGGCCATCCGGTCGAGCGGCACCGGGAAGCGCAGGTCGACGTCGAGGGGCGCGTCGCCGTCGACGGTGACGTGCCAGCCGGTGTCGCGGACGTCCCACGCGGGCTCGAGGTCGGCCGTGCAGTACCAGGTCGCGCGGAAGCGGAGCACCGCCCGCCCGTCGCGGACGCCCGACACGGTCATGCGCTGCGCGGCCACGGTGCCGGGCTCCAGCACCCCCGCCGCGATGCGGGTCTCGCGGCGGGCGGTCGCGACCTCGCCGTCCGCCTCGACCGTGTCGAGCGGCATCGACAACGCCTCGGCGACCACGTGGAGGGACGGGCCGAAGCTGGTCCGCCCGTGCGACAGGCGCCGCTCGTCCAGCTCGGCCGGGGGCCTGCCGAAGCCCATCACGTCGAAGAGCAGCTCGGGTGACGGGCGCCGCGAGAGGTCGGCGAACTCGTCGATCGTCAGCCCGTCGAGCCGCCGCTGGATGGACGTCAGCGTCAGCGGCAGCGCCTCGGTGATGAAGCCGGGGCTGCTTCCGGTGCTGTGGATCGAGGTGCCGCCGCGCTCGCACGCCCGCTCGACCCGTTCGCGGACCCCGGGGTCGAGGCTGCCGGGCCGGTGGAACTCGCCGCGCGTGGTGACGACGTTCGCGCCCGAGCCCAGCAGCCGGCACACCTCGTCGAAGTCGCAGGCCCGCGGCATGTAGAGCACGCAGTCCGCGTCGAGCGCCAGGACCTCCTCGATGCCGGTGGTCGCCAGGACGCCGGTGGGCTCGTCCACCCCGCACAGCTCGGCGGCGTCGCGGCCCGCCTTGGACTCCGCGTGCACGTGGACCCCGGCCAGGGTCAGCCGGGGGTGCTCGATCACCGCCCGGAGCGCGCGGCTCCCGATCGTCCCGGTCGCCCACTGGACGACCCGGGGGCGCGTACCGCTCATGGCCACCTCCGTCTCACGATTCAAGAACCACATTCTTCACTTCAGAGAATGGTGTATTCGGCGCCGGATGGCCACATCTTGACCGTTTTCTCGGAGCCGTGCTAAGCATGTGCTCAGCACGCTGGGCGACCGCTCAGCACATCGGGGCGCGGCACCTGAGAACGGAGCTGTCTCATGCGAATCGACGTCGACTGGGGTGCCTGCGAAGGCCACGGGCTCTGCGAGGACGCCGCCCCGGCCGTGTTCACCGTCGACGACGACGGCGAACTCACGCACCACTTCGAGGACACCGACATCCCTGCCGAGCACCAGGACGCCGCACGCGCCGCCGTCAGCGTGTGCCCCGTCATCGCCCTGCACCTCCAGACGTGAACGAGGACCACTCGATCGTCGTGGTCGGCGAGTCGCTGGCCGGTGTCACCACCGCGCGGGAGCTGCGCAGGCTCGGCCACCGCGGCTCGCTGACCATCGTGGGCGACGAGCGGCACGCCGCGTACAACCGGCCGCCGCTGTCCAAACAGGTGCTCGACCCGGAGCTGCCCGCGGAGGCGTCCGCCCTCGGCGTCGAGAACCTCGGCGCCGCCGTCGTGCGCGACGCGGCGACCGGGCTCGACCTCGACCGCGGGCACGTCCGCCTGGCCTCGGGCGAGGTGCGCACGTTCGACACCGCCGTGATCGCGACGGGCGCGAGCGCGCGCCGCCTCGCCGCACCCGGGCAGCGCGGCGAGCTCGTCCTGCGCACGCTGGACGACGCGCGGCGCATCCGCACGCTGCTGCGGACCGCTACGTCCGCCGTCGTGGTCGGCGCCGGCTTCCTCGGCATGGAGGTGGTGAGCGCGTGCGTCCGCCGCGGGGTCGACGTGACGGTCGTCGACGTGGAGCCGCCGCTGCGGCGGCTCCTCGGCCCCTACCTGTCGGAGGTGACGCTGGCGCGGGCACGGGCCGCGGGCGTGGACGTCCGCGTCGACCCGCGGGGAGTGACGCTGCTCGGCGATCCGGTGACCGGCGTGCGGTTCGGCGACGGGACGACGCTCACGGCCGACCTCGTGGTGACCTGCGCGGGCGACGTCGCCAACACCGGCTGGCTGGCGGGCTCCGGGCTGGAGGTCACCTCGGGCGTGGTGATCGACGCGGCCGGGCGCACGAGCCGTCCCGGCGTCCACGCCGCGGGCGACGTCGTCGCGGTCCGCACGCCCCGGGGCCCGGTCCGCCGCCCTTTCTGGGCGAACGCCGTCCGGCAGGGACGGGTGGCGGCGCACGGCATCCTCGGCGTGCCCGACGCGCCGGCGGTGTTCGACGACTACTTCTGGACCGAGATCCTGGGCGGGGTCGTCAAGATCATCGGTGATCTGCCGCTGGAGGGCGAGCCGCAGGTGCTCGAAGGATCGCTCGCGGAGGGCGCCGTGCTGAGCTGGCCCGGCCGTGACGGTGGGTCGACCGTCGTGGCCTGGGGGCTCAAACGCCCGCTCCCCCGGTTGCGCGCGCTGGCCGCCGCGGCCACGAACGGCAGCGCCTAATCGCCCGCCCCCGCGTCGGCGGTGGCGGCTCCGGCGCCGTTGGCGGCGTCCCCGTTGAGGCCGTCGCCGTCGGCGTCGGCCGGGCTCCCGGCCAGGCCGACCTGGATCTCGCGCAGGCGCTTCTCGACGAAGGCGAAGGTCTCGTCGTGCCCGCCCGACATGCCGATCGCCTTCTCCATCACCACGACGCGGGCGAGGCTGGTGATGACCACGGAGACGACGGCCGGCGGGATGTCCTCGGTCGAGATGCCCGCACGTTCGAGGATCCCGGCCAGCGCCCTGGTCTGCTCGGCCCGGAACTGCTCGGCGTAGCGCGCGATCTCGGTCCGGATCGTCTTGCGGTGGTTGGCCAGCGACATGAACTCCATCGTCAGCGCCGTCCCCTGGGGGTCGATGCTGAACTCCCACAACGCCTGGAGCGGCCGGTCGGAGGCCAGCACCTCGGCGTGGTAGCGCAGGCCCTCCTCGGCGCGGCGCCGGAAGACCTCCAGGAACAGCTCGTCCATCGTGCGGAAGTAGTAGTGGACGAGCTGGGGCTTCAGCCCGGCGCGACCGGCGACGCGGCGCGAACTCACCGCGGCGTAGCCCTCCTCCAGCATGAGCTGCTCGGCCGCGTCCAGCAGCACCGCGCGGTTCTTGGCGTCCGGGGACCCCATCCGACGCTCCGCCGCCATGCGCCCGCACCTCCTCTGCCTGCGATTCTCATCGTCATCGTAGCGGGGAACGCGGCGAAGCTGAGCATACGCCCAGCACACCCGGCGTGCCGGGCCCCCGGGGCGCGCCGCATCCGGCGCATGACTCCCACGTGTGACCTTGACCACACGATCGAGGCCATGCTAAGCATGTGCCCAGCAATGCTGAGCACATGCCCAGCGCGGTGACCTTCGAGGAGAGACTGCCCCGTGAGCGCCTTCGAAGACGTCGACTTCTTCACCGACGAATCCCTCGTCGCCGACCCGTACCCCTACTACGAATCGCTCCGCGCCCGGTGCCCGGTGCAGCGCGAGCCGCACCACGGCGCCATGGCCGTGACGGGCTACGAGGCCGCCGTCGAGGTCTATCGCGACCCGGCCGTCTTCTCGTCGGCCAACTGCGTGGTCGGGCCGATGGTCGACCTGCCGTTCGAGCCCGAGGGCGACGACATCGGCGCGCTCATCGAGCAGTACCGCGACCAGTTCCCGATGTTCGAGCACCTGGTCACCTTCGACCCGCCGCAGCACGGCACCCACCGCGCGCTGCTGAAGCGGCTCTTCACGCCGCGCCGGCTGAAGGAGAACGAGGAGTTCATGTGGCGGCTCGCCGACCGCCAGATCGACGAGTTCCACGCCCAGGGCCGCGTCGAGATCATGGCCGAGTACGCCAAGCCGTTCGCGCTCCTGGTCATCGCCGACCTGCTCGGCGTTCCCGAGGACGACCACGAGGCGTTCCGCGTCCACCTCGGCGCCCAGCGGCCCGGCCCGCTCGACGAGGAGTTCACCGGCAACCCGCTGGAGTTCCTCGAGGAGCGCTTCGGCGCCTACATCGAGGAGCGGCGGCGCGAGCCGCGCGGCGACGTCCTGACCTCGCTGGCCTCCGCCACGTTCTCGGACGGGTCGCTGCCCGAGGTCATCGACGTGGTGCGGATCGCGACGTTCATGTTCGCCGCCGGGCAGGACACCACCGCGCGCCTGCTCACCTCGGCCCTGCACATCCTGGCCGAACGCCCCGAGCTGCAACGGCTGCTGCGCGACGACCGCGACCGCATCCCGGCGTTCATCGAGGAGACGCTGCGGATGGAGAGCCCGGTCAAGAGCGACTTCAGGCTGGCCCGCAAGTCGACCACGCTCGGCGGCGTGGACGTCCCGGCGGGCAGCACCGTGATGGTCCTGCCCGGCGCGGTCAACCGCGACCCCGAACGTTTCGAGTGCCCCGAGGAGTTCCGCCTCGACCGCACCAACGTGCGCGACCACATCGCGTTCGGGCGTGGCGCGCACTCCTGCCCCGGCGCGCCGCTCGCCCGCGTCGAGGCGCGCGTCAGCCTGGAGCGGCTGCTCGACCGGCTCGGCGACTTCGAGCTCAGCGAGGCCGAGCACGGCCCGGCGGGCGAGCGCCGTCTGACCTACGAGCCCACCTACATCCTGCGCGGGCTCAACACGCTCCACCTGTCCTACACCCCGCTCGGCTGAGCACCGCGCCCGCGTCACTCCGCCCGGGCCGGCAACGCGCCGCCGGCCCGGGCGGTACCCCGCTCCCCCACCCCCTGCCGCTCCTCCCCGGAGAGCCCGTCCATGGCCGTCCACGTGCCGCCCCACAGCCATGCCCGCGACCGCCCCCGCACCGCGCGTCCCGTCCTGCGCCGCCCCCACCGCACCCTGGTCTCCCTCGGCGAGTTGTTCGCCATCGGGCTGGAGGCGATGCGGCGCACCTGGGACGTGCGCACCTGGTTCTGGGAATTCGTCGACCAGTGCGCGTTCCTCGCCCGCGTCACCACGCTCCCGGTCATCCTCGTCGCCCTGCCGCTCGGCGCGACCGTCGCGCTCCAGGTCGGCGACCTGGCCGGCCAGCTGGGCGCCCAGTCCGCCACCGGCGGCGCCGTCATCGTCGGCCTCGTCCGCGAGGTCGCGCCGATCGCGGCCGCACTGATCATCGCCGGTGCCGGCGGCTCCGCGATGACCTCCGACATGGGCGCCCGCCGCATCCGCGACGAGCTGGACGCCATGGAGGTGATGGGCGTCAACCCGGTCCACCGGCTGGTCACCCCGCGCATGTGGGCGGCCAGCCTGGTCGCCACCATGCTCGCCTCGCTGGTCATCATGTCCGGGGCCGTCGGCGGCTTCGTGTTCAACGTGCTGCTCCAGGGCGTCACGCCGGGCGCCTACTTCGACGGCGCGCTCGGCCTGCTGCGGATCTCGGACCTGGTCGTCACCCTGCTCAAGGCCTGGCTGTTCGGGCTGATCGCCGCGCTGGTGGCCTGCCACGCCGGCATGAACTGCGCGCGGAGCCCGGTCGGGGTCGGCCGGGCCGTCAACCAGGCGACGGTCGTGGCGTTCATGCTCGTCTTCGCCTTCAACTACGTGATCACGACCATCTACTTCCTCGCGTTCCCGCCGGAGGCGTGATGGACCTCAGCGTTCCCCGCGCCGTGTCGACCCGGCTCACCCGGCTCTCGTCGGCGGCCACGGGCCGCACCGCGGACCTGGCGGAGTGGCCGGTGTTCGTCGCCCGGGTCGCGTTCTACTCGGTGCGCGACATCGTGCTGCGGCTGCGGTACGGCAAGGCCGTCGCGCACCAGGTCAGCGACATCGTCATCGGGGTCGGCGCGACCGTGGTCGGCGGCGGCATGGTGTTCGTCATCTTCATCATGTCGCTGTTCCTGGGCACCGAGGTCGGGCTCCAGGCCTACACCGGGCTCGAGGTCATCGGCGCCGAGTCGTTCATGGGGCTGATCGGCGCGTTCATCAACGTCCGCGAGACCACGCCGATCATCGCGGCGATCGCACTGGCCGCGCAGTGTGGCTCCTCGTTCACCGCCGAGCTCGGCGCGATGCGCATCTCCGAGGAGATCGACGCCCTGGAGGTGATGGGGGTCAACTCCTTCGTCTACCTGATCTGCACCCGGGTCGTGGGCGCGCTGATCGCGCTGGTGCCGCTCTACCTGATCGCGCTGTTCGCCAGCTTCTTCGCGACCCGGTTCATCTCCACGTCGTTCTTCAATCTGGCGCCGGGCGTCTACGACTACTACTTCTACCTGTACCTGCCGCCCCGCGACCTGGTCTACAGCGCGATCAAGGTGGCGGTGTTCGCGTTCGCCGTCATCACGATCCACTGCTACTACGGCTACCACGCGACGGGCGGGCCGGCGGGGGTCGGGCGGGCCGCCGGGCGGGCGATCCGGCTGTCGATCGTCACCATCGTCACCCTCAACCTGATCCTCTCGTACGTGTTCTGGGGCCAGGGCGGCACCGTGAGGCTCGCCGGATGAGCCGGGACCTGGGCACGGGACGCCGCGTCGCGATCACGCTGGGCACGGCCGGCGTGCTGGCGGTCGCGGGTCACCTGCTGGTCACCAAGCCGTTCGCGGCGGAGGGGACGCGGCTGACCGCCGACTTCGGCGGCGCGGGCCAGAGCCTCACCACGTCCTCCCCGGTGAAGGTGCGCGGCGTGACCGTCGGCCGGATCAGCGGGATCGAGCTCTCCCCCGGCGGCGGCGCCCGGTTGCGGCTGCGCATCGACGAGCACGTGCGCGTCCCCGACACCGTGGTCGCGTCGCTGGAGCCGGAGTCGGTGTTCGGCCCCAAGTTCCTCAACCTGGTGCCCGGCCCGCACGAGGCCACCGGGCCGTTCCTGCGCGACGGCGCCCACATCACGCGCACCTCCGACAGCCTCGACCTGACCACGCTGCTCGGCGACGCCGACGCGCTGCTCGCCGCGATCGAGCCGCAGGACGTCGCCGTCATCGCCGACGCCCTCGGGCAGGGCCTGGGATCGTCGGGCGCCGAGCTGGCCGGGCTGCTGCGCGGCACCGGCACGCTGGTGGACGTCGCGTACCGGCACCGCGGCCGGGCCCGCACCTTCCTCGCCGACCTCGCCCGGCTCGCCCGCACCCGCGGCGTCGGGACGAACCTCAGCACCACCGCCACCTCGTCCGCCGGGCTGCTCGAGACGCTCACCTCCGGGCAGGGACGCGGGCTGCGCACCGCGCGCGGCGTCACGGAGGTCACGTCCCTGCTGTCGCAGGGCCTCGGCTCGCACGAGGGCGACCTGCGGGCGGCCTTCCGCTCGTTCGAGAACTCCGCCCGCTTCCTGCACCAACAGCTCGCCCTCGCCGGTCCGGGCGTCCGCGCCGTCAACGACCTGCTCTGGGTCTACCCGGCCGTCACCTGGCCACGGGCGCCGCAGGGCAAGCGGATGATCGCCGGCCAGGTTCTCATCCCGGACGACCCGTGCCGGCTCCTCATCGGCATCTGTCCCCAGACCCCCTCCGGAGGCCGCTGAATGGCTTCTTCCCGTTTCCAGGACGTCCAGGTGCGCGGGCGCCGGACGTCCGCCGTCCAGGTGCTGGCGTTCCTCGCGCTGACCGGGACGCTCACCTTCTTCATCACCGCGCAGATCGCGCGGCTCGGGTTCGGCGGCACCTACCGGCTGGTGGCGGTGTTCAACGACGCCAGCGGGCTGCGCGAGGGCGACCGGGTGAAGATCGCGGGCGCGCCGGTGGGGCAGGTCGGCACGATCCGGGTGCGCGGCGGCAAGGCCGAGGTCTCGCTGAAGGTGAGCACCGCGCACCGCGTGCCGCGCGACAGCGAGGCCGCGATCCGCTGGCGCGACGCCATCGGCCAGCGGGTGGTCTACCTGGTGCCCGGCACCCAGGCGGCGATGCTCGGCGACGGCGACCGGGTGGCCCGCACCCGCTCGGTCGTCGACCTGAGCGACCTGGTCAACCGGCTGGAGCCGCTGACCCGCGGGCTGGAGCCCGCCAAGGTCAACCAGATCCTGGTCGCCGTCCACACCGCCCTGGACGGCACCGAGGACGACGCCGCCCGGCTGCTCGCCAACGTCGACGCCCTGTCGTCCACCATCGCCGGGCGCCGCCAGACGCTCACCTCGATGCTGGACGACTTCGCCACCGTCACCACCGTGCTGGCCCGCCGCGACCGGCAGATCGCCACCGCGACCGACGACCTCGCGACGCTGACCAAGGCGTTCGGCGACAACAACGCGCTCGTCGACCGGGCGATCCGCGAGCTGGCGGCCACGCTGCGCACCACCGACCGGGTCGCCGGGGACAACGCCGACGAGCTCGACACGATGATCCGCAGGCTGGCCGCCGTCACGGCCGGGACGCGCCGCAACCTCGGACCGCTCCAGGGGATCATGGAGACCACCGGGCCCAAGCTGCGCGACATGTACCGCATGTTCGACCGGGGCACGTTCGTCACCGGCGCCGCGCCGTGCCTGACGCTCGCGCCGGGTCCGTGCCCGCACGACACGAAGCTCGGCAAGCCGCCCGAGCCCCAGGCGCTCGACCGGTTCGTCGTCGGGGGCGGCTGATGGCGCTCAAGTCGTTCCGCGACCGCGACCCCGCCGTCCTCGGGCTGGCGTCCCTCACGGTCATCGTGGTGGCCCTGGTCGGGGTGTTCCTCACCGGGAGCCAGGGGCTGCTCCAGAACCGCTACACCCTGACCGGCGTCTTCGCCGGAACGGGCGGCCTGCACTCGGGCAACGAGGTCAGGGTGGCCGGCGTCAAGGTCGGCGAGGTCACGGCGGTCGAGCCCGACTTCTCCCAGGGCACGGTCCTCATCACCTGGAAGGTCGACCGCGAGGTGGACCTCGGGCCGCGCACGCGTGCCGAGATCACCACCGCCAACATCCTCGGCGGCCGCTACCTGCGGCTCACCGGCCCGGTCGCGCGCCCCTACCTGGCCGACCTGTCCGGCACGGCGCGCCGGATCCCGCAGGAGCGCACCCGGCTCCCCGTCACCAGCAACGACGTCGTCACCTCGGGCGCCCGCACGCTGCGCGACCTCGACACCAAGATGATCGGCGACGTGATCGACAAGGTCGGCGGCATCTCGCCGCGGACCCGGGCCGACCTCACCAAGGCGCTGAGCGACCTCGCCAGGCTCGCCGACACGCTGCACGACTCCGGGCCGCGGCTGCGCGAGCTGGTCGCCGGCGGTGAACGGCTGCTGACGCTGGCACGCACCAAGGACACCCAGCTGGTCCGGCTCGCCCGCGGCATCCAGGCGCTGCTGGACGAGCTGCGCGACCGGCAGGCCGAGCTGTCGGTCCTGCTGGGCAGCGGCAGCCACACCGTCACCCGCGTCTCCCGGCTCATCGACGCCCAGCAGCGCGGGCTGATCAGCCTGATGGACGACATCGGCGGCACCGTCACCACCCTGAAGCCGCAGCTGGACGACATGAACACCATGCTCGCGTGGCTGGGCCCCTCCCTGAACGCCTTCGCCTCCGCCGGCTCCTACGGCCCGTTCACCGACGCGGTCGCCAGCCAGCTCGGGCCGCTGACGCCCGACGACCTCGCCACGCTGGCCGGCCAGATGGGAGGCCGACGATGAGGCCCTGGCGCGTCCTCACCGCCGCGGCGCTGGTCGCCGCCCTGGCGTTCACCGCCGGCGGCTGCTCGGTCCTCGGCGGGGGCGGCTCGTACCGCATGGTCGTCCATTTCGCCAAGACGCCGGCCCTGTACGAGAAGTCGCGCGTCAAGGTCATGGGCGCGAACGCCGGGGACGTGGCCGACGTGCGGATCGAGGGCCGGCACGTCCGGGTCGAACTGCACGTCGACTCCCGGGTGCCCGTCCCGGCCGACGCGCGCGCCACCATCGCCGCCGAGAGCGCGATCGGCGAACGCGGCGTCGTGCTCTACCCGGCGTGGAAGCCCGGCATGAAGCGGGCCGCGCCCGGCGCCGTGATCCCGGTCGAGCGCACCGACCCGCCGGTCGAGATCGACGAGGTGCTCGGCTCGTTCACCACACTGGCGGAGTCGCTCGACCCCGCCAAGGTGCGCGGGCTGCTCGACACCGGGGCGCAGCTGCTCGGCGGCCGCGGCCAGAGCGTCAACGAGGCGCTGGCGACCACCACCGACCTCGCCGACGGCCTGGCCGCCCAGGACCGGCAGATCGTCTCCGCCGCGACCGGGCTGCGCGACCTGGCCGCGACGCTCAACCGGCACGACGACGGCCTGCGCACGTTCATCGACGCGTTCAACGCCACCAGCTCCCAGCTCGCCGACGAGCGCACCCGGCTGAAGAACCTCCTCGTCGGGCTCACCGCGCTGATCGACAAGGGCCGGATCATCATCACCGCCTACCGCGAGACGTTGCCCTCCACACTCGCCGAGGCCTCGTCGCTGGTGATGACGCTCAAGGCCAACAGCGCCTCGATGGCGCAGGCGATGACCGGCCTGTCCAGGTTCACCGACCTGATCGTGAAGTCCTGGGATCCCAAGACCAAGACCTACGTGGTCCGCGCCCAGCTCAACGCCACGCTCCGCGTCTGGCTGCAGCCGCTCTTCACCCGGATGGGCTGGGGCAAGGTGCCCTGCGTCGACTCCTCCCTCGGCAAGTGCCCCAGGACGATCGAGCGGAAGGGGCCCCGGTGAGACGACTCCTGGCCGTGCTGCTCGCCGCCGTCCTCGCGGCGGGCTGCTCGCTGCAGACGCTCGGCGCCCCCACCGGGCACCTGACCCTGTACGCGGCCTTCGACGACGTGCAGAACCTCGTCCCGGGGCACGGCGTCCAGATGTACGACGTCCGCGTCGGCTCGGTGACCTCGGTCAAGCTGCACGGCTACCGGGCGCGGGTGACCATGTCGCTGACCGACGGCACCCGGGTGCCGTCGGGGACCGCCGCGACGATCGCCAAGACCAGCCTGCTCGGCGAGAACTACGTCCGGCTGACCCCGCCCGCCGGCGCCGTGCCGCGCACCGCGGCCGCGCTCGCCGACGGCGCCGAGATCACCCGGACCGGCGTCCAGCCCGACCTGGAGAGCATCACCGAACGGGTCGGGCCGGTCCTGGCGGCGCTCGGCGGCGAGAACCTCAACGCGACCGTCGACGGCCTGGCGTCCGGGCTCGGCGGCTCGGGCCCGCTGCTCCGCCGGATCATCGAACGGTCCGCCGCGATCTCCGACGACTACGCCGCCGCGGGCGAGGACCTGCGCGACGTGATCGACGGCATGGGCAGGCTCGGCAAGGCCCTCTCCCGCGACACCCGCGCCCTGGACCGGCTGCCCGCCGACCTTCAGGAGATGACGGCCCGGGTCGGCCGCGACCGCGCCGAGCTGAAGCGGGCGCTGACCGGGCTGACCGAGCTCGCCGGCGCGGCCAACGCCACGGTGAAGGAGCGGCACGGCGCCCGGCTCCGGACCATGCTGCTGCGGCTCGACGAGGTCCTCGGCGCGATGTTGCGCGGCAAGGACGAGCTGAAGAAGATGACCCGCGACATGCTCTCCAAGCTCATGAGCGCGCCGCGCATCACCCACGAGGGCCAGACCCTGGCGTACGTGTGGCTCGCCGGGCTCCTGCCCGAGCCCAGGGAGCCGGCGTCTCGCCCCGACCTCGACCGGCAGCTCAAGCGGCTGCTGGCGCCGAAGTAAGGGGTGGCGATGAAACCGCGCATCCTGCTCAACCTCGGCGTCTTCGCCGTCATCGCCGTCGTCATGACGGCGTGGGCGGCGCTGACGTTGTTCCCGCTCCGCCTCGGCGAGGAGCCGATCCGGGTCGAGGCCGAGTTCGCCTCCTCCCCCGGCCTGCGCCCCGGCCTGGAGGTCGACTACCTGGGCGTGCCGATCGGGCAGGTCGCCTCCGTCCGGCTGCGCCCGGGCAAGGTCGCGGTCACCCTCGAGCTGAACGAGGGCACCGAGGTCCCCGGCTCCGTGACCGCCCAGGTCCTCCGCAAATCGGCGGTCGGCGAGCCCTACGTGGAGCTGAACTCGCCGCCCGCCTCGCCCGCCCGGCCCGCGCTCGCCGACGGCGACGTCATCCCGCTGGCGCGGACCAAGGCCACCGTCGAGTACCAGCGGCTGTTCGGCAGCGCCGGGCGCATGTTGCGCGCGGCCGACCCCGACGACCTCAGGACCGTCACCCGCGAGCTGGCCGCCGGCCTCAACGGCAGGGGCCAGGACATCCGCGACGCCCTCGCCGACCTCGACCAGGTCACCACCACGGTGGCGGCGCAGTCGGGGGTGCTCGACGCCCTGGCCGTCCAGCTGACGACGCTCGCCGGCACGGTCTCGGACAAGCGGGCGGAGATCGCTTCGGGGGTCAACGACCTGGCGGCGTTCACCGCCACGCTCAACCAGTCCCGCCGCGACATCGACAAGCTCCTCAACGACGCACCGGGGTTCCTGGAGCAGACGAACGCCCTGCTCAGCGAGTCACGTCCCGGCATGCGCTGCGTTCTCACCGCCCTGGGCATGCCGTCCGCGCCGGTGTTCACCGAGCGCAACTCCGCGGCCAACCTGCACTCCCTGGACCGGCTGACCACCTGGTTCCCCCAGGTCGTCGATGACGTCGTCACCACCCGCCCGGAAGGCTCGTTCATCCGGCTCAAGGTCGTCATCAGCGTGGCGGGCCCGTACCCGAACGCCGAGGAGTACCCGCGGCGCGCGCCGGACGCCAAGATCCCGCCGCTCTACCGCTGCCGTGACACCACCACCGCCGCGGGCGCGCCCCGCACCCCCGGCACGCTCTCGCCCGCACCGTCCCAGCCGGGGCGGAACAGGACCGACCAGGTCTTCCAGACCGTCTCCGCCGAGCCGATCCGGCAGACCGGCGGGCACGGCCCGGCGGGCCGCTGGCTGCCCCTCCTCCCGGTGGGGGCCGCCGCCGCGGTCCTGCTCGTCATCACCGCCAACACCGTCCGCAGAGTGCGTTCCCTGCCCAAGCGGAGGAGCTGAACATGACCGCGAAGACCACCGGCAAGCTCGACGAGGAGCACGACGCCACGGAGGAGACCTCCGCCGAGGCGGCCGAGGTGGAGACCTCCGCCGAGGCGGCCGAGGCGGAGGCCCCCGGCGAGACGGCCGAGGTGGAAGCCCCCGGCGAGACGGCCGAGGAGGCGGGCGGCACGGAGAGGAAGGCCGTCCCGAGAAAGGCCGTCCCGAGAAAGGCCGTCCCGAAAAAGGCGGGTCCGAAGAAGGCGGGTCCGAAGAAGGCGGATAGGAAGACGGCGGATGCGGAGACGGCGCGGGGCGATTCGCCCAAGCGGCGGGTCCGCGTCGCGGCCTCCCCGAGGCTGGTCGCCGCCGTGGCCGCCCTGGTCTTCGTCACCGCCGTGACGACGGCGGTGATCCAGTGGCGCGAGGCCGGGCGGCTGGCCGGCAGGGACCGTACCGAGCAGCAGGTCAGGGACCGCTCCGCCGAGTTCGCCCGCGCCCTGCTCGCGTACCGGCACGCCGACCTCCCCGGGGCGCGCGCGAACATCCGCGCCCTGGCGTCCGCAGACTTCGGCCGCCAGTACGAGACGGCGTTCAACGGTCTCGCCGAGGTCATCACCAAGTACAAGGCCGACGCCACCGCCACCGTGCGCGAGACCTACCTCAACGCCTTCGACGGCCAGCGCGCCAAGACCCTGGTCATCCTGGACAGCGAGGTCAAGAGCACCATGGGCGTGCGCCGCGTCCTCGGCACCAAGCTCCTGCTGGAGCTCGTCCAGGAGAAGGGCGCGTGGCGGGTCAACGGCATGACGTCGCTGCCCGCCGACGACGAGACGCTCACCAAGCCGGACGGGACCGTCGAGAAGCCCCAGCAGGGCACCACGCCGCAGCGGCCGAACCCCTGATCACAGCCGGGTCGCCGCGGCCAGGTCGGCCGCGGCGGCCGCCGTCCTCAGGACGACGTCGCCGAAGTGCGCCATCGCCGGGTTGTCCGCCTGCCCGTTGACGTGGCGGGCGTACCCGCCCTCGAGCACGACCGCCATCTTGAACCTGGCGAGGATGAGGTAGTAGTCGAGCTCGCCCACGTCACGCCCGCTGACCTCGGCGTAACGCGCGGCCAGGTCCGCGCGGTCCGGCATGCCGCCGTAGTCGACGTACCCGGTGACCGAACGGTCCTCGTCGGCGTCCGGCCAGTTCATGAGGACCCACGCCAGGTCGAGCAGCGGATCCCCGATCGTGGCCATCTCGAAGTCCACCAGCGCCGCCAGCCGGGCCGGGGCGCCGTGCCGGAACATCACGTTCGCGAACTGGTAGTCGCCGTGCATGATGCCCGGCTCCCACCGGCTCGGCCGGTGGCCGCGCAGCCACGCCGCCGCCGCGTCCAGGCCCGGGATCTCCCGGAACCGGAACTTCTCCAGGTGCGACGACCAGCGGTCGACCTGCCGGTCGTGGAAACCGTCGGGCCGGCCGAAGCCTTCCAGGCCCCGCGCCCGCCAGTCGACCGAGGCCAGCCGGGCGATCCCCTCCACGAGCTGGTGGGCGAGCCCCGGGCGCAGGGAGAGATCGCTCCGGAACGGTTCGGGCCAGCCGCCGTCGTTCAGCGGCGACCAGCCGTCCACGTGGTCCATCAGGTAGAAGCAGCAGCCGATCACGTCGGTGTCGTCGCAGGCGGCGATGGCCTCCGGATGCGGCACGTCGGTGCCGTTGAGCGCGCTGAGCACGCGGAACTCGCGCAGCATGGTCTCGTTGCGGCCGGGCGGGATCCGCCGCGGCGGCCTGCGCAGGACCATGCGCCTGCCGCCGCGCCGGATCTCGTGGATCTCGTTGGAGGCGCCGCCGGTGATGAGGGACGTCTCCAGCGGCTCGCCGGGGGCGATGCCCCGCGCGTCCATCCAGCGGGCGAGGGAAGCCGTGTTCACGCCGCCGTCCACGCCCGTCTCCATGCCCTCTTCACCGGGCATGCCGGCTCAGCCGTCGAACCGGAAGATGCGCCGGGCGTTCAGTTCGACGATCTTGCGCGCCTCGTCGTCGGGGACGTCCGCGAGCGCCTCGCCCAGCACCTTGCGGGTGTGCGGCCACTGGCAGTCCGAGTGCGGGTAGTCGGACTCGAAGAGGATCTGGTCGACGCCGATGCGGTGCCGTGCCTCGATGCCGGTGCCGTCGGAGATGAAGCAGCCGAAGATGCGGTCGCGGAACAGCTCGGACGGCGGTATGTCCAGGTCTCCCCCGGCCCAGTACTTCTGCCGGCTCCAGGAGTAGTCGGAACGTTCGAGCAGGTAGGGCATCCAGCCGATGCCGCCCTCCGACAGCACGAACTTGAGGGTCGGGAACTTGTGGAACACGGGCGAGAAGATCAGGTCGGCCATCGCCATCATCGAGTTGATCCCGAAGAGCGCGATGGTGATGAGCATGCCGCCGTCCGGCGCGGTGCCGCCGGGTGCGCCGCCGGACCCGAAGTGCATCGAGATCGGCAGTTCGGCCTCCTCGCACACCCGCAGCAGCGGGTCCCAGTGGTCGGTGTGGAACGAGGGCAGGCCCCACCGGTGCGGCGCCTCGACGAGGCTGACCGACCGCGCGCCCTTGGCCGCGGTCCGCTCGACCTCCTTGACGGCCGCCTCGATGTCCCAGAACGGGACCATCACCAGCGGGATCTGGCGCTCGGGCGCGTAGGCGCACCACTCGTCGAGGATGAAGTCGTTGTGGGCCCGGACGCAGGCCGCCGAGAGCTCCTTGTCCTCGCCCTGGAAGAAGATCTCTCCCGCGAAGCCGCCCATGTTCGGGAAGCACAGCTGCGCCCAGACGCCCTCGACGTCCATGTCCTTGATGCGCTCGGCGATGTCGTAGCAGCCGGGCCGCATGTCGTCGTAGCTCATGGGGTCGCGGCCGAACTCGCTCGGGTGCTTGCCGGCCACCGCGTTGAGCGCGAAGTTGCCCTTGCGCATGCTCTCGTAGACCCAGCTCTCGCCGCCCCCCGGCAGCGGTTCGACACGCGGCGCGACGTCGGCGAACTTGGCGGGGAGCCGGTCGAGCCAGACCCGCTTGTGCTCGATCACGTGATCGTCGACAGAGATGATCTTTGCGTCGGGGGGCAACATCCGAACCTCCATCCACCGGGCACACTGCGCCGCGCACCCTCGCTTACACCTGACGAGAATATCATTCTCGCTACGAGGAAGTAATAGTCTCATCGGGTGCGGGCGAAGGGCGCCCCCGGAGACCCGGAGGCGCCCTGGCGGCCGGCGGGCTAGCCGGCGGCGTGCTCGGTGCGGGCGATGACGGCCGTGTCGGGGTTGTCGGTGACCATGGCGTCGACGCCGGCGTCGAGGAAACGTCCGTA
Organism: Spirillospora sp. NPDC047279; assembly: GCF_040643285.1. Taxonomy (NCBI): domain Bacteria; kingdom Bacillati; phylum Actinomycetota; class Actinomycetes; order Streptosporangiales; family Thermomonosporaceae; genus Spirillospora; species Spirillospora sp. NPDC047279. Next base: position 66,099 of record NZ_JBEYUA010000009.1, on the reverse strand, counting down.
CTCGTCGAGCGCCCGGCCGTAGTCGGTGGGCACGGCGCCGTTGCGCAGGTCCGTGGGCAGGAACTGGTTCTCGTTGCGGAAGGTGTAGGGACCGATCTTGAGGCGCGCCGCGTGCGCGTCGTTCACCAGCGCGGTCGGCGCCCCCATCGAGCCGTCCGCCCTGAGCGCGATCACCAGCGACTTGTCCGGGCCGATCCAGTCGGCGTAGCGGGAGATCTCCCGCAGGCCGGCCGGCTTGACCATGTCGGCGTAGGTCGGGCCGGTGCCGTTGGCGACGGTGTCGTACGGGGCGCCGGAGGTGCCGATGGCCTGCCAGACCGGAACGCGCAGCGCCTTGCCGAGCGCGTGCAGGCTGGTCGGCTCGAACGACTGCACGATGACGCGGCCGTCCGGGCGGTCGAGGCCGTTGCGCTTGACCGTGGCGATGAGCGCGGGCTCCAGCGGCAGCCCGATCGACCGGAAGTAGGTCGGGTGCTTGGTCTCGGGGAAGACGCCGACACGGCGGCCGTGCTCCCGGCTCAGCCGCCCGGCCAGGTCGATGATCTCCTGGAACGTCAGCACCTGGTAGCGGCCGTCGTAGAGCGTGTTGCGCTGCCGCACGGCGGGGAGCCGTTCGACGGCGCGCAGGGTCTTCAGCTCGGCGAGCGTGAAGTCCTCGGTGAACCATCCGGTCACCGACCGGCCGTCGATCGTCTTGGTGGTCTTCCTGGCGGCGAACTCCGGGCGGCCGGCCACGTCGGTGGTGCCGCCGATCTCGTTCTCGTGCCGCGACACCAGCTGCCCGTCCTTGGTGGGCACCAGGTCGGGCTCGATGTAGTCGGCGCCGAGCCGGACGGCGAGCTCGTACGAGGCGGCGGTGTGCTCGGGGCGGTAGCCGGCCGAGCCCCGGTGCCCGATGACGATCGGCCCGCGGGCCTGCGCCCCCTCGGGTGCCGCCTGGGCTGATCCCACGGCGAACAGGAGCGGGAGCAGGAGCGCGGAGAACGCCACGAGCGCTGCCTTGCGGCGTCCCCGGGAGTCAGGGGTGACCATCTGGGTTCCTTCCCGCGACGCCATCGCGGGCGGCCCTCGCCCTAGATGATCATCGCGCGACCCGGAATGTACCGTTCCAAGCCGACGAAGGTCACGCGATCTTCAGGACTGGACGAGGCCGGGCGGGAAACCTCCGGTGGCGATCGGGCCCCAGCGGTCGATCGTGACGCGGATCAGGGACTTGTTCTGGCGGGCCATCGCCTCGCGGTACTCGTCCCAGTCCGGGTGCTCGCCGGAGATGCCGCGGAAGTAGTCGACGAGCCCGTCCAGGGCCGCCGGCATGTCCAGGACCTCGGCCTGCCCGTCGACCTGCACGTACGGCCCGTCCCAGTCGTCGGACAGCACGCAGATCGACACCGCCGGGTCGCGGCGCGCGTTGCGCGTCTTGGCCCGCTCCGGATAGGTCGACACCACGATCCGCCCCTCGGCGTCGAGGCCGCAGGTCACCGGGGACATCTGCGGGCGGCCGTCGGACCTGGCGGTCACCAGCACCCCCCGGTGCCTCTCCCGCAGGAACTCCAGCAGAGCGGAACGGTCGACCTGGTCGGCAGCCGCCACACGTGGCACGCGAGACTCCTCACTTCGTCGTTCCCCCGAGCATAGGACGCCCCTCAGGGGCGGGGGTGGATCATGGTGATGCCGGGGGTGTCCATGGCCTCCAGGGCGGCGGGCGCCTCGTCGAGGGTGATGGTGCGGGTGATCAGTGCCTCGGGATCGAGCGTTCCGGCCTGGACCATCCCCATCAGGGGCGCGTAGGCGTGGGCGGCCATGCCGTGGCTGCCCAGGATCTCCAGCTCGCGGCCGATGACCAGGTGCAGCGGGAGCTCGGCGGGTTCGAGCACGAGGCCGACCTGGACGTGGCGGCCCCGGCGGCGGAGGCCGGCGATCGAGTCGCGGGCGGTCACCGGGCTGCCCAGCGCGTCCAGAGAGACCTGGACGCCGCCGTCGCTGGCCTCGTGGACGGCCTCGACGACGTCGGTCCGGGAGGCGTCGATCGTGACGGCCGCCCCGAAACGGGAGGCCAGGTCGAGCGCGGCCGGTGCGACGTCCACGGCGATGACCTGGGCGCCCATGGCCGCGGCGGTCATGACGGCGGAGAGGCCGACACCGCCGCAGCCGTGGACCGCCACCCAGTCCCCCGGCCCCGGGCGCCCGTGCGTCACCACGGCGCGGAAGGCGGTGGCGAAGCGGCAGCCCAGGCCCGCGGCGGCGGCGTAGGTCAGGTCGTCGGGCAGGGCGATGAGGTTGACCTCGGCGTCGTTGACGACGACGTACTCGGCGAACGAGCCCCAGTGGGTGAAGCCGGGCTGGGTCTGGTTCTCGCAGACCTGCTGGTCGCCGGTCCGGCAGGACCGGCAGCGGCCGCAGGCGCACACGAACGGCACGGCCACCCGGGCGCCGGGCTTCCAGCCGGTGACGCCGGCGCCGACCTCGGCCAGCGTGCCCGCGAGCTCGTGGCCCGGGACGTGCGGGAAGACCCGGATGTCGGGATCGTGGCCCTGCCAGCCGTGCCGGTCGCTGCGGCACAGCCCGGTCGCCTCGACCCTGATCACCACGCCGCCGGGCGGCGCGACCGGGTCGGGCGCGTCGCGCACCTCCAGGGGCGCGCCGAACGCCTCGTACATCACAGCTCGCATGGGGTGAGACTACTTAGGAGGAGTCCCGGACGATCAGGTCGGCCGGCAGGATCGTGGGCTCGGCGAACGGCTCGGGCACCAGCAGGCGCGCGACGATGGCCCGGGCGACCGCCGCCACCGGGGTGCGGACGGTGGTGAGGGGCGGGTCGGTGTAACGCGCCTCGTCGATGTCGTCGAAGCCGACGACCGCGACGTCGTCGGGGACGCGGCGGCCCGCGCGGCGCAGGGTGTGCAGGGCGCCGATCGCCATGAGGTCGGTGGCCGCGAAGACGGCGTCCAGGTCCGGGCCGTCGAGGAGGAGCTGGCGCATCGCCGCGGCGCCCGACTCCCGGGTGAAGTCGCCCATGGCGATCAGCGAGCGCCGGTCGGCGGCCGACAGGACCTCGCGGTAGCCGGCGAGCCGGTCGCGGCCGGCCGGCATGTCGGGCGGGCCTGCGATGTTGGCGACGCGCCGCCGCCCCCGTTCCAGCAGATGCCGCGCCGCGGCGCGGGCACCGCCGACGTTGTCGCAGTCGCAGTACGGCAGGCGGGCCGTCGCGACCGGGCGGCCGTGCGCGATGACCGGGACGTGCGTGCGCGCGAGCGCGGCCGGCAGCGGGTCGGCGCCGTGCGTCGACAGCAGGATGACCCCGTCGACGTGCCCGCCCGCCACGTACCGTTCGACCCGGTCGTAGCCGGCGGGCGTGGAGGCGAGCATGAGGACGACCTGCTTGCCCGCGTGCTCCAGCTCCCGGCCCACCGCGCGGACGATGACGGAGAAGAGCGGGTCCTCGGCGGACGGCGGCTCGGACACGACGAGGGCGATCGCGCCGGTCCGGCGGGTGACCAGGCTGCGCGCGGAGGAGTTGGGGACGTAGCCGAGCTCGTCGACGGCGCGCAGGACGGCGTCGCGGATCTTGGCGTGCACGGTCTCCGAGCCGTTGACCACGCGCGAGGCCGTCGCCCTGGACACCCCGGCGCGCGCCGCCACCGCCTCCAGCGTGGGTCGTTTCATGCCGACTCCTCGTGAGAGCGCTCTCTCCGAGCCTCCGCCGCGCGTCGTACGCGGGTCAAGGGCGCCGGGACCGGCAGGAGAACGGTTTCCCGTCCGCATGTGGCCAGTCCGGCGCGGGCCTGATCGTGCTGGTACGCCCACCTTCCAGCAGGACAGCGCCGGGCGGGCGGCGACTGGTCTAGGCACGAGAGCGCTCTCTCGCCGCCTTGACACGTGCTTTTCCCCGCATGACATTGACGCGCAGGCGCCTATCGCAATGATCCACCGCTCCCCCTGCGGAAGGGCCCCGTCATGCCCCGTCCACCCCGTTCATGGCGGAGAGCCGCACTCGCGGTCCTCGTCTCCCTCGCGATCCCGGCAGCCGCTCTCACCGCCCAGGCCTCCGTGCCCCCGCCGCCCGCCGGCTGGAGCCTGGTCTGGAGCGACGACTTCGACGGACCGGCCGGATCACCTCCGTCCTCGTCCAACTGGCAGTTCGACATCGGTCACGGTTATCCCGGCGGCCCCGGCAACTGGGGCACCGGCGAGATCCAGCGCTACACCTCCGACGCGGCCAACGTGGGCCTCGACGGCGGCGGCAACCTGCGGATCACCCCGATCCGCTCCGGCTCGGGCGAATGGACGTCCGCACGGCTCGAGACGCGCCGGGCCGACTTCAAGCCCGCCGACGGCCGGATCCTGCGGATCGAGGGCCGGATCCAGATGCCGAACGTCACCGGCGCGCAGGCGCTCGGCTACTGGCCCGCGTTCTGGGCGCTCGGCGCCCCCTACCGCGGCGACTACTGGAACTGGCCGGCGATCGGCGAGTTCGACATCATGGAGAACGTCAACGGGATCAACTCCGTCTGGGGCGTCCTGCACTGCGGCGTCAACCCCGGCGGACCCTGCAACGAGACGTCCGGGCTCGGCGCCGGCCGCGCCTGCCCGGGGTCGTCCTGCCAGTCGGCGATGCACACCTACCGGTTCGAGTGGGACCGCGGTGTCAGTCCCGACCAGCTGCGGTGGTACGTGGACGGGCAGCAGTTCCACGGCGTGAACCAGTCCCAGTTCGACGCCACGACCTGGAGCGACATGACCGGTCACGGCGGCTACTTCCTGCTGCTCAACGTGGCCATGGGCGGCGCGTTCCCCGACGGCGTCGCCGGTCAGACGACCCCGACGGCCTCGACCGTTTCGGGCCGCCCGATGCTGGTCGACTACGTCGCGGTGTGGCAGAGCGGCGGGGGCGGCGGACCGACCGACCCGCCGGGTTCCCGCGACGCCTACGGCACGATCCAGGCCGAGTCGTTCGACGGCCAGTCCGGGCTGGGCGTCGAGACGACGTCCGACAGCGGCGGCGGCCAGAACCTCGGCTGGGCCGCCAACGGGGACTGGGCGCTCTACCGCGGGGTCGACTTCGGCTCGTCGCCCGCGCGGCAGTTCGTCGCGCGGGTCGCGAGCGGCGCGGGCGGGGTCAGCGGCCTCGTCGAGGTGCGGCTCGACTCGCGGTCCAACGCGCCGATCGGCAGTTTCGCGGTCGGTGACACCGGCGGCTGGCAGAGCTGGCGCACGGTCCCGGCGAACATCTCCGCCGTGACCGGCGTGCACGACGTCCACCTGACGTTCACCAGCGGCCAGCCCGCCGACTTCGTCAACGTCAACTGGTTCCGCTTCGGCCACTGAGGCCATCGAGGCCCCCGGCCGTGCGAGCGGGCTCCCGGCATCCCCGCGGATGCCGGGAGCCCGTGTCGCCGGTGCCCCGTCAGAGCAGGGCCCGGAAACCGGTGTCGACGGCGGCGACCGCGGCGGCGATGTTGCCGATGCTCTCGACGCGCACCCCGAGCCTGGCGAGAAGCTGGAGGACCTTGTTCTTGTCCGGCTCCTCGGCCTGAAGCTCCTCGTTCAGTTCCTCGGCGGCGGAGACGGCCTTCTCCAGACCGGGATCGCCCGGAGCGATCCCGCGCAGCTCGACGATGATCGCGGCAAGCTCACGCCGCAGCCCGGCGAACTCGTCGGCCCGTTCCCCCTGGTTGGTGACGGCCGTGGAGCGGTCCCCCACCGCGATCGTCGTCGACCGGATGCTCCCCGAGCCGCTCACGCTGATCCCGCTGTTCTCGTTCAAGATCGATCACCTCGCTTGTGGTTGTGGCTGGTTCTGCCGGGCCGCCGCACCCGCGGCCGAGCCCTTGCCCGCGGCGATGTTCTGGGCGTCGACCCTGCCCTGGCCGGTGACGAAGACGCCGTTGTTGAGAATCGTCATCTGCCGCTGGGAGAAGTCGCTGGTGTCGATGTTGTGCCGCTCCATGAAGTCCGTGATCGCGTCGAAGATCCGGCGCTCGACCGTCTTGACGTAGAGCTCCTGGTCGAGCTTCTGGAAGTAGCGGAAGTAGGAGTTGTCGTTGCTCCGCTCGCGGACACTGAACTCGGTGCCGTAGTTGAAGGTGCGGTCGAAGAGGATGGCTCGCCGGTCACGCCTGGCCTTCGTCCAGCCGTTCCACGGCCCGCGGAGCAGGCTCAGCGTGGCGGCGAGCCCCTGCGGCACCGCCAGGAAGGAACGCACGAAGGACTCGCAGGCGATGTTCGACAGCTGCCTCCCCGTCGGGTGGCCCAGCAGCCCGTCCACCTTGCGGTAGCGGTCCCGGGACGGTGGCAGGAGCAGATAGCTGGCTTCGACGAACAGCAGGTCCCGGCCCGGAAGGAGCGCGAGCCGCAGGAAGATCGTGACGACCAGCTCACCGTTCCAGCCCGCCACGAAGACCGTGAGGTACGGGCGGGCGTGGCCGATGAGGTCATCGCGCAGTCGCCGCATCAGCGCGTCGTCGATGTCGAGGACCGGCGTGCCCAGCGGGTCGGGGAGGACGGCCCGGCGCACCTGCGGATCGAGCCCGCGCAGCAGATCCCGGCCATTGACCACGAGCCTGTCCTCGACGGACACGCCCGGCAGGCCCAGCCCGCCGATGGCGTCGCCCACATGGTCGTACAGCTCGTGCACCTGGAAAGGGATGACGGACTCCCCCTCCTCGGCCTTGGCCATGTTGAGCGTCACCGACCACGTTTCGAGTTCACCTCCGTAGCCGGGGAAGGGCCGGTAGGACGCGGAGACGACGACGTTGCCGCGGTCGCTCGCCGCGATCTCGGCAAGTCTGGCCCTGTCGTGGGGAGACCGCGGTTCGGGAGCGTCCGCGGGATCGAACGCCTCCCTCCGCAGCAACGGGAAGATCACCCGGTAGTAGGTGACCAGCGTCTCGGTGATGAGCACCGCCCACGTCGCGATGAAGATGCCGGCCGCGAGCAGCGCCAGCATGATCGGCATCACGGCCGGATCGGACAGCAGGCCGAGCACCGCCCAGAACGGCAGCAACGCCAGGACAAGGTCACGGATCCGCTGCCGGTCACGCGCGGCCAGCGCGTACTTGAGCACGGTGGCCAGGTCGACTCCCGGGGACGATGCGACCGCCTTGTGCGGCTCGTCCAGCACCTGCTCGAGCGTGGCCGCCGCCAGCCGGCGATCGGTCTGCATGGCGACGCAGAGATAGCGCGTCGTGTCCTGGGCGAGCGGCCTTCGGCCTCGCGCGACCGGAGCGGGGCTCGGTCCTGACGACGTGACCTGCCGCGCCGGGGCGTCGATCCGCGCGGGCGGCACCGTGTGATCGTTGTTGACCGGCCCGGGGACCTGGACGCTGATCGGCTGGATCGGGCGCCACTGTTCGCAGCGCGCGCACACCGGGTGGCCCGGGGAATCGTCCCCGGCACATCTGCCGCATTTCATCGAAAGACCCGCCCCGTTCTCCGGAACAGGCACGGGGTCCGCGGAAGGCGAGACCCCGTGCCGGTGCGCCGAGACGATCAGATGACCACGAACTCGTTGCTGTTCTGCGTCGAGACGATGCCGTTGCCGGCCAGCAGCGTGACGGTGAACCGGTAGGCGTCGCCCGCCGGGAAGTCGGCGGCCTGGACCAGGACGTTCTCCGCCTTCGCGTATCCGGCGTTGGCGCCGAGGTCGGTCCAGCCGAACTTCCCGGCGGTGATGGTCTCGGAAAGCACGCGCCGCGCGAACGTCGTGGTGCCCCCGGAGATGGAGGCCGCGCTGATGATGAGGGTGTAGGCGGCCTTCAGGTCCCCCAGGTTGTCACCGGCCTCCGCGTTGAGCACCAGCTGGAACTCGGTCAGCCGGGTGCCGCCGAGCTCGTTCGGCGTGTTGTCCTGCGCGGCTCCCAGCTTGTTGGTCGTGTAGACCCTGGTGACCTGCACATCGTTCGTCTGCATGAGCACTCTCCCCTATGAACCGCTCATCGGTCTCGCCCGCCGGGCGGGCGGCCGCTGTCACAGGTAAAGAGCCGCGGGCCCGGGCCACTGATACGCCGGGCGCGGATGTATCTGAACGGGGCCGCCTCCCCTCTATCCAGTGACGGCAGCACGGATCCCGGGGAAGAAAGGTCGGATCGTGAACGATGAGGACTACCGGGACTTCCTCGACGGTCCCCCGTTCGGCGCGCTGGGCCGCGGCGTCTCCCTCCTCGAGCTCTACGACAACGGTTTCAGGGCCACCGAGAAGTTCCTCACCGACTGGGACTTCGAGGACCATCTCGCCAGGTACCGCTTCCCCGGACCGGCAGCGGCCGTTCAGTGAGCGCCGTGCCGCGCCAGCCGGTCGTCGAGCAGGACCGCGCCCCTGCCCGCGACCAGCTCCACGGCGCGGCGCCGCAGCCCGTCCGGATCCGGAGCGGTCTCCCCGCGCCGGGTCACACCGCCCCGTTCGGCCAGGTCCGCCCAGTCGAGCAGCGACTCGGCCATCAGCAACGGCGCGCCGCAGCGCTCGTGCACCTCCGCGGCCGACGCGAAATGATCGTTCGCCGTGCCGTGGTCGCCGCCGGCCGCCGCCAGATGGGCGAGGTAGTGGTGCCCGCAGTGATGCCCGACCGCCGAGGTGCCGAACGACTCGCCGAACGGCGTGAGCGCCTCGTACAGCGGCCCGAACAGCTCCGCGCGGCCCAGCCGGGACGCGGCGTACGCCAGGTTGTCGAGCGCCGGCCGCTGTGCGAGGTCACGGGGTGGGAGGACCCCGTGCTGCGCGGCCAGGACCCGGTCGAGCGCGGGCCCGGCCTCGGTGTCGTCCAGCTCGCACAGGAACCTCAGCACCGCGTGCACCGGGTCGATCTGCGGGTGCTCGGAGGCGCGCCGCAACCGCCCGCGCAGCTCGCCGAGCCGCCCCTGGAGGCGGCGGATCTCGCAGAGCTGCTCGGAGTGGAACGCCAGCGCCTCCAGCCGCCGCCCGAGCGCGGACCCCAGCTCCAGCGCCTCCAGCGAGCCCCGCTCGGCGCCGTCGATGTCGCCGCCGAAGAGGGTGAGACTCGTCCGGCACATGACGACCAGCCAGACCAGATGGGGTTGCGCCAGCCGCCGGGCCAGCCGCCCGGACTCCTCCAGGGACGCCCGCACCTCGTCCATGTCGCCCGTCTCCAGCAGCGCGGGGATGTGCTGGAACGTCGCGTGGAAGAGCGCGAGGTCGTCGCCGGTGCGCCGCGCCGCGCCGAGCATCTCGGTGCCCTCCTGGACGCGCCGCTCCAGCGACTCGGCCGGGATGACGGTCAGGCTCCGCAGGCCGAGGACCCGCACCAGCGTCGCCGGGTCGGCCGCCTCGTGCGCCAGCGACAGCGCCTCGTCGGCGAGCGAGAACCGGCGGTCGTCGTCGGGCGCCCAGGTGAGCTCGGCCGCCAGCTGGGCGGTCAGCAGGGCCCGGGTGCGCAGGTCGTCGCGGTTGACGAGCTCGCGGGCGCGCGTCAGGAGCCGGACACGGCCCGCGTCGACCGTGGCGGTCATGCTGAAGAACCCGCGATCCTCGGCCAGGGCGGCCGCCACGACCAGGTCGGCGCGGCCGCGTTCGTCGGCGAGGGCGGCCGCGCGGGCGAGGGTCTCGCGGGCGGCCGGGTCGCCCGCCAGCCACATGGCGCGCCCGCATTCCACCAGCGCCTCGGCCCGCCGCTCCGGCGTGGTGGCCGGATCCCGGTCGAGCAGGTCGAGCCGGGTGCGGCACCAGGTGACCGCCTCCTGGTGGGCGAGCCGGGCGAGCGCCTGGCGCGCCGCGTGCTCGGCGGCGTCGGCGGCCTCGCCGACCCGTTCGAGATCGTGGCCGCGCCGCGCGGTCGCCAGGAGATGCGTCGCGACGACGTACGGGCGGGTCTCCATGACCATCGGGTCGGACCTGCGGAGCGCGTCCGCGACCTTGCCGTGCAGCAGGCTCGCGCGCGGCCGGGACAACGTCTGGTAGGCGGCGGACCTGGTCAGCTCGTGGGAGAAGAGGCACTCGCCCGAGGCCGTCATCGTCACCAGCCCGGTGGCCATGACCTCCTCCACTGTGTCGACGAAGTAGATCTCGTCCATGCCGAGCGCCAGCCGCAGCGCCGCCAGGCCCATCCGCTCCCCCACCGCCAGCAGGCCGGCCAGATGCCGGGCGTCGGGCCCCAGCTGCGCCAGCCGGGCGACGACCATCCGGGTGACCGAGTCGGGCACGGTCAGCCGGTCCAGGTCGCGTCCGTGGATCAGCTCCCTGATCACCTCGCTCACCAGGAACGCGTTGCCGCCGGTGATGGTGTGCAGCCGTGCGGGGTCGCCGTGGACGCCGTGCCCGGACGGGCCGCCGACGGCGTCCAGCGCCGCGCCGACGTCGCCGATCTCGAACGGATCGACCCGGACGACCCGGCTCTCGGCCTCCAGCCGGTGGAGCTCGGCCGCGGCGGCGCCCGCCGCGTCCGCCGGCACCGGCCATGACGTGGCCAGGATCAGCAGCGGCAACCCCTCGGACTCCCAGACGAGCGTGCGCAACATCGTCAGCGACTCGGCGGTGGCCCACTGCAGGTCGTCGATGACCAGCAGGATCGGGCCGACGGACGCCAGCCTTTCGAGCAGGGTGCGCGCCGCGGCGGCGAGCTGGAAACGTTCGGACACCGGCTCGGTGGCGGCCGGCACGGCCAGCGACAGCGGCGGGGCGGCGAGCGAGGGCGCGAGCCGCACCAGCTGCCCGCACCGCTGGTCGACGCCGGCGCGCACCAGGAGTTCGGGGACGTCGCGGGCCAGGCGTTCCACCGCGGCGGCGATGGGCTCGTAGGCCTGCCGTGCCGGATCGGTGCAGCGCCCGGCCAGCAGGGTGAAACGCCGGTCGGCCGCGCGCCCGGCGATGACCGAGGCCAGGCGCGTCTTGCCGACGCCGGGCTCGCCCTGGAGGATCACCACCCGGGTGGCGGACTCGGCCGCGGTGAGGTCGGCCGCCAGGGCGGCGAGCTCGCCCTCGCGGCCCACGAACGGCAGGACATGGCCGTTGTCCAGCCAGGAGGGCGGCCGGGCCCGCCGCTCGCCGCCCACGTCGCGCCACATCACCTCGTAGGTGCGCAGCGGCCGTGGCAGGCCCTTGGCGGGCAGCCGCCCGACGAAGGTGAACTCGTGCCCGCTCCGCCCCTGGGCGAGCCGCAGCACCAGCTCGGTGCACAACACCTGCCCGCCCTCGGCCAGGTCGACCAGGCGCGCCGCCTCGACGGTGGGCAGGCCGCTGACGTCGTGCTCGTCCCAGCGCACGTCGCCGACGCTCAGCGCGGCCCGGACCGCGATCGGCACCGATGCGCGGCCGTTCTCCTCGGCGATCGCCCGCTGCACCGCGGTGACCGCGTCCAGGCCCGCCGTCGCGGACTCGAACACCGCCATCAGGCCGTCGCCGAGGCTCTTGGTGAAGACGGCCCCGGCGGCGGCGGTGACCCGGGACAGCAGCTGGTAGATCCGGCCGAAGTGGCCGTCGGCGAGCTCCTCCCCCAGAAGGGCCCGGGTGCTGCTCGAATCGACGAGGTCAGTGAACAGGAGAGTGGCGGTGGTCAGCGTTCCGGGTACGGGGGGACCCATGGCGGAGAGCCTCCTCCTTTCGCCGTCCGGCCGCCTGCCGCAGCGGGCGCAGCGGGGCGCGGGCGGCATCGCGCAGGTGCCGGCGCACGTCGCGGACCTGCCGCGCGGCGGGCCTCTGCCGGATCCGCCAGCCGCGCGCCACCTCGGCGGGGATCTGGAACGGGGCGGGGCCGCCGGCGTGCCGGTCGGCGTAGGCGATCACGACGGCCCGCCCCGCCTTGCGGATCAGCCGGCGAACGACGGGCCGCAGCGGATCGGGCAGCCAGGAGAAGCGCTGCGCCGCGGCGGCGGTGGCGAAGAGCGGCGCCGACCACCAGGCCGGACGCGGCACACCGAGGAGACGGGGCACCTCCGCGACACCGGCGTCCGTTTCCCTGAACAGCCAGTGGATCAGGCTCCTGGGCAGCTTGCGGCAGCCCAGGAACATGAAGTCCTCCATCTCCTCCAGCAGCGCGGCCATCAGCCGGCGCCCCTCCTCGGTGGACTCGAACAGCCGGCCCATGCGGTCGCCGACGACGTCGGCGTCGGCCAGGGTGAGCGGGCCGTGCCGGCACGACTCCACCCCCATGAGGTGGCCGAAGACGCTCCAGGTGTAGAGGTTGGCCTCCCGGTCGCCGTCGCCGGTCGGGACGCCCATGCGCTCCATCACCTCCCATGTCACGAGGGAGAAGTCGAGCAGCGTGGCGAGCAGGAGCTCCTGGTTGACCGGAGGCCCGTAGGCCGCGGCGTCCCACGCCCGCTCCTCCTCCAGGTCGAGGACGACCGCGCGGACGCAGGAGTGCAGGAGCCGCAGGCCGATCGCGCTCCTGAGCCCCCGTCCGCCGGGCTCCAGCGAGGCCGGCTCGCCGTCGGCGGGCTCGCGCATGCCCATGAGGTCGATGAGCATCTGTCCGGTCTGGGCGAGCCTGCGGCTGACCTGGCCGTTGGCCAGGTCGGACGCGTGGATCAGCACCTTGGCGCCGGCGGGCGCCGCGTAGGCCAGCGGGAGGCAGGCGAAGAAGAGCGCGGCCGCCTGGTAGAGGCCGTAGTCGGTGAAGATCCGCTGCCCGCGTTCGATCCGCTGCCGGTCGCGCCCCCACGCGGGCGGCGTGATGCCCGCGGCCAATCCGCCGAGCGCGCCCTCGGGCTCGGCGCCCAGCTCCTTCATCAGGGATCCCATCAGGGCCGTCGGCGCGCGGAGGCTCGGGTCGGCCCGGCGTCGCGCGGCGACCAGGCCGTCCATCTCCGGGTCGCCCATTCCGCGCAGCCGCCGGAATTCGTCGTCGGTCCAGCGCGTCCCCGCGCCGTGATCGGATTCGCGTTCATGAACATGCATGGCGTCACCCCGTGTATTCGCCCCTGAAATTACCTTAGCGAATTATCCGGGAGCCGGACTTCATTTTTATATGCCGTCGCCCCTTCCGGCCATAAGCGGACAACGGGTATTCAGCGCACACTGCGCCGGTGCAGCTCGGCGATATTCTTGAGGACGATGGTACGGCCATTGATCGAAATTATATTGCGCGCGGCGAGGACGGCCAGGGCACGATTGACCGCGGGCCGTGAGGCGCCGACCATCGCGGCGAGATCCGACTGCGTGAATGCCCGGTCGATGACCTTTCCGCCGGACTCGCCGTGTTTGGCGGCGAGGTGGAGGAGCGCCTTGGCCAGCCGTCCGCCGAGGTCGAGGGAGACCATGTCGGCGGCGCGTTCGGTCAGCCGCCTGACCAGGGCGCCCAGAACGCGCAGGAACTCGTCCGCGAGCGCGGGATGATCCCGCATCAGGGCCAGCAGTTGCGGCCGGGAGACCGAGAAGAGCCACGCCGTCTCCACGACGATCACCGAGGCCGAGCGCGGCCCGCCGTCCAGGACCGAGAGCTCCCCGAAGGTCTCCCCCGGCCCCAGCATGTCGAGGACGACCACGTCGCCCTGCGCCGTGGTGAGGACGACCTTGACCAGGCCCTCCAGCACGGCGAACAGGCGATCACCCGGATCGCCCTGGTGCACGATGATCTGGCCGGCGCCGTAGCGGCGCGCGAGCCCGGCCGCCACCGCGGTCTCGAGGCCGTCCCGCCCGAGGGCGGCGAACAGCGGGATCTCCGCCAGCTTTTCGTCGATCGGTCGCGCCGGCCCGGGAGGAACGATCTCCGGCACGCCGTTCACGCGCCTTTCCATAGGCGCACTCTAAACCCGAATCGACGTCCTGGCCCCATCCGCGAGAGCTGTGCGCTGGATTACAGCGGCCCGGTAATCGCGCGGACAGCGCCTCACGCGGACCCGGCGGATCGTCGGTCGCATGACGACCTCACCGACCGAAGGTCGCGAACGGGAAGTGACCGCTCTGGTTTCGGCGGCCCGCAATGGCGATGACGACGCGTGGCGGCGTTTGGTCCAGAACTACAGCGGCATGCTCCGTTCGCGCATCAGGCACTTCCGGCTCAGCCATGACGACGCCCAGGACGTCATCCAGACGACCTGGCTCCTCGCGCTGCAGAACCTTCACCGGCTGCAGCAGGAGACGCGGCTGGGGGCCTGGCTGACGACGATCGCCGTCCGGGAGTCCATGAAACTCCTGAAACGATCGAGGGAGATCAGCACCGACGACCTCGACACGATCGACGGTCCCGGCACCGACTCCGCGACCGCCTCGGTGGACCGGCGGCTGACCGGCACCTGGTTCCACCTCGCCCTGGCCGAGGCGGCCGCGGAGCTCCCGGCGAGCCAGCGCGAGCTCCTCGCGGCGCTCACGGGGCGTCCCGACCTCCGCTACGTCGAGCTGGCGAAGGTCCTGGGCCGCCCGATCGGGAGCATCGGTCCCTCCCGGGCGCGGACCCTCGCCAGGCTGCGCGGCCTGCTCGCCGCGCGCGGCGTCACCCCGGACCTGCTGGAGTGCCTGGACTGACCGGGCCGGCCTCCGGCCGCAGGGGGCGCCGGTGCGCGTACGCCTCGAGGTCGAGGCCGGCCAGCTCCGCCGCGTCGGGATCGGAGTGGAACGGGGACCGGTACAGCTGCCGGACGATCAGTCCCCGCACACCCCGGGCGGGCCCGCCGTGCCGCCGCTCGTCCTCCCGCTGCCGCCACTCCCGCAGCGGCTCGGGCGACCGGCCCTCGTTCATCTCGTCCACGAGCTCGTCCAGCGCCGCCCGCCCGAACGGCGGGTCGAAGAGCCCCGGAACGGCCGAGTACATCCGGAAGTACGCCACGATGAAACGCATCCGGTCCTCGAACCGCAGCCAGTTGCCGACACCGGCGGTGGCCCGCTCGAAGTCCGCGGGCAGGAACCGCTCGACCAGCGCGCGCACCTCGGGGTCCCGGATCGGCGCCCAGGCCGTCTCGGGGTCCACGCCCGCCGGCGGCGGAAGCGGCCTGCCGAGCTGGATCCTGCCGAGCGGCGTCCGCATGACCATCAGCCGGTGCGTGTAGAACCGGGCCCACCGGCGTTCGGCCTTGCGCACCGGCCAGGGCTGGTCCGCGTGCGGCGCGGTGTAGATCGCCAGACGGCGGAACGGCCGCCGGGTGACCGCGCTCCACACCCAGCGCCAGGACGCCTGGAGCACCCAGCGGGGCGGCCGGTTGAGGATCAGTTCCAGCAGCCGCTGCGCCCGCTGCTGCTCGTAGGCGACCAGCGCGACGTTCGCGCCGAGCACGAGCTCCGCCCGCCCGGCGGGATCGGCCGTGTTCCTGGCCTTGGTGTAGAGCCGCACGACGATGTCGAGCAGGTCCTCCTCCGCGGGCGCCAGGAGACTCGACAGGATCTCCGGGCGGCGCACCGGCCGCCGGGCCTCGCGGACGCGGATCGAGTAGTCCTCGCCCGCGCCCCACAACTCGGCGGCGAGGCTGCCCATCTCCAGGAAGATCGCACGGTTGGCCAGCGCGAGCGCGAGCTGGTAGCTCGGCCCCAGCAGGGCCAGGAGCGTCCGCCGGAACGGCCTGCGCAGCCGGTCCGGCACGTTCAACCGCGTCCCCACGTCCTTCAGGAAGAGCGACTCGCGCGTGAGGTCGAGGTTCTCGCCGACCGCCTTGGACGCCCAGACCGCGTAGCAGTACCAGTTGTTGACGTCGCGCCCCAGATGCCGGGCCAGGTCGTGGGCCAGCCGGTGGTACGCGAAGGCGATCACCTTGGCCTGGTGGGTGGGCCGCCGGTCCGGAT
The DNA here is from genome assembly GCF_040643285.1 of Spirillospora sp. NPDC047279. Taxonomy (NCBI): domain Bacteria; kingdom Bacillati; phylum Actinomycetota; class Actinomycetes; order Streptosporangiales; family Thermomonosporaceae; genus Spirillospora; species Spirillospora sp. NPDC047279. Next base: position 50,441 of record NZ_JBEYUA010000009.1, on the reverse strand, counting down.
GGACCGCCACCCGCACGACATCGTCCACCGTCAACGGCCGGTAGAGACATGATGGATCCATCTTCGACACCACTCCCTGTGCGTTGCGCCACCGTCCGTATAGAGCCCGCCAGATCCGGGCCTGATACACCGCCTGCCCGGAGGTCTCGTTCATGACGGGCCGTTCACGGGATCGCGGCGAGCACGACGGTCACCACGGAGGCGGCCACCAGGGCGCCCGCTCCCACGGTCAGCGCGGCGGCTCCCGGGGCCTCGGCGCGGGCCCGGACCATGGCGACCGCGCTGATGCTCAGCGCGAGACCTGCGAAGAGGATCGCTCCGGTCATGAGGTTGTTGCGCCGCGAGGCCGCCTCTGCGGCGTCGAGCGCCCGGCCCTGGCGTTCCAGGCCCGCCTTCCAGTCCGCCGGCGTGGTGCCCATGAGTTCCCGGGTCAGCGGGTCGACGCCGTCCTGGGCGGCCGGCGCCCTGCTCATCGCGGTGGTGATCCGTTCGAACTGGGGGCGGCTCGCCTGGTCGGCCCCTGCCAGTGCCCGCTGCTGGACCGCCAGTTCCGCGTCCTCGGTGTCGAGGTTGACGTACTCGCGCGTGTGCGCCTTGAGGTCGTTGTTCAGCACGATCCGCAGGCTCTCCTGGCGGAACGCGTCGAGCGCGCCGCTCGCCCGGATCTCCGCGGTCAGCCGGGTGCCCGCGCGGGCCGCGAGCGCCTGGGACCGCTGCTCCTTGTTGCCGAAGTAGAGCTGCGGCGCGACGAGGACGGTGAAGAGGACGAAGGCGAGGCCGGTCACCAGCCCCGGCCACGGCCGCGGTTCGCGCCGGGCCGGAACGGGCGGGATCAGCTCCACCTCGTCCGTGCCGCCGTCCCGTCCTCCCTCCCCTTCCCCGCCTTCCCGCTCGCCGTCCCCGCCGCCGGCGTTCCGGCGCCGCTCCAGGAGCTGCGTCAGGAAGTAGCAGGCGAGCAGCGGGACGGCCGCCGAGGCGCACAGTGCCGCCCACCGCGCCTTGCGATCACCCGCGGCGAGCGCGTCGTCCGGGTCGAGCCGGACGAGGTCGGGGTGCGCCGCCCTGGTCGCCGCGAGCCGCCGCGGCAGGTCGTACGAGCCGTCGGGACGGCGGTAGGCGTCGCCGTCGAGCAGCGTGCCCCTCCCCTTCTCGGCGTAGCGCAGCTGCCAGACGTACTGCCGTTCCGACGCCGCCTCGATGCGTTCGATCTCGCCGTCGTCCCCGCGCAGGGCCGCGTCGAGGCCGAGCGTCCCGGCGCGCGCCTCGGCGAGTGCCACGCGCACCGCCTGCGGAGCCTCGGCGCCGTAGACGAAGGTGATGTCCTCGACCGCGGCGGCCGACCGCTTGGTCTCCTGCCGCGTCATGTCCTGCCACTCTCCGGTCGCCTGCCCGGTGAGGAACGCGCTCGCCGCGACCCCGGCCGCGATCAGCGCCGTCACCACGAGCTGGCGCCGGTTCGCTCGGCCTGCGGGAGTGCCCCGCCGGGTGATCCGGCGGACTCGCCCGGCGGCCGACCGGGCGCCGTCCCGCAGCGGTGCCGCCCATCGCCCGGTCATTGGCGGTCGTAGGTGATCGTGTTGCCGCTGGAGTCGTCCCGCATGGTCAGGACGGATCCGGAGACCGACCACGCGTAGGTCTCGGTCTCCCTGCGCGCCGGCCGGGTGTAATCGCCGCTGGGGGCGTCCGGGTCCTTGCGCGTGTGGGTTCCGGAGGTCACCCGGAGCGTGAGCGTGCCGCCATCGGTCTCGGCCGTCCCGCTGACGTCGATGATGAACTCGAAGACCCCGCTCGCCCGCTGCTGGTTGAGGACGGAGGCGTTGGAGAAGGTGCCGTCGCGCCGGAAGCGGTAGAAGATCAGCGCGTTGCCCCCCTCGCTCTTCCAGTCGCCGACCAGCCGCGCGGGCAGCGAGCCCTGGTCCTGCGTCGCGGAGGTGCCCGGCGGTGCCGGCTCGGTCGTGGTGCCGGCCGGGCCGGGCGAGAGCGGCGGCGAGACCGTCACCGGCGGCGAGGTCGTCACCGGCGGGTCGCCCCCGTTCCCGCCGCCCTTTCCGCCCCCGCAGCCGGTGACCGCCGCACCGGCCAGCAACGCCGTCATCGCCAGAATCATCGGCCTGTTCACGAGGCCTCCCCGAATACTCTGAGCACGAATCCACTCACAGCTTGTGCCGGTCGTGGGCGGCTCCGCGACAGGGACCCGCCTAGGGACGGCGGCCCCAGAGCCCGGGGTAACCCCTGGAAATACATGCGCGTCCGACCTCTTCCGGACGCCCCGGTGCAGGGGAAAATGGCTTGCACGTGGCCGTTCGCGGAGTCACAGTGCCCTCAATCGGAGGCGTCCAATTCCTCCATGAACGCGGTGGCCGCACGCCCACCGACGGGGTACGTCATGCCGGTCCCGGCTCGCAACGACCGCACCGACGACGTGTTCGTCGGCAGAACCGCCGAACTCGCTTTGCTGCGGGCCCACGCGGAGCACGCCCGCTCGGGCCGTCCGCGCATCGTGCTCGTCGAGGGCCCCGCCGGGATCGGCAAGACGACGCTGGTCCGGCGGTTCTTCGACCAGGACGCGCCGGAGCACGTGTTGTGGGCCGCGGGCGAGCACACCGAGCAGGCGCTGTCGTTCGAGGTGCTCAGGCGGCTCGTCGGCGGCACGCCGGTCCCCGGCGCGCTCGCGGCGCCGCTCGGACTCCTCGGCTCCGTGGACCCCGGCGAGCCCGTGGACGCGTTCACGCTCGGCGGCGCGTTCCTCGACCTGCTGGGCGAGTTGCAGCGGAACGGCCCGGTGGCCGTGGTGATCGACGACGCCCGCTGGGTGGACGCCGAGTCGCTCAACGCGTGCGTGTTCGCCCTCCGCAGGCTGGGCCGCGACCAGGTGATGGCCGTCCTCATCACCCGGGACGGCGCCGACCCGTACCTGCACGAGGGGTTGCGCCGCCTGCTGGCGACCCAGGACGTCCAGCGCCTCGCCCTCGCCGGGATGGACGCCGGCGATCTCGTCGAGTTCAGCGGACGGCTCTGCGACCGGGAGTTGTCGGCGGGCGCCGCCCAGCGGCTCGGCTCGCACACGGCGGGCAACCCGCTGCACGCCCGCGCCCTGCTGGAGCAGGTCCCGGTGAAGGAGCTGTGCGACCTCTCCGCGCCGCTGCCCGCGCCACGTTCCTACGCCATGCTCGTGCTGGCGTCGCTGGCCGGCTGCTCGCCGGAGGCCCAGCGGCTGGTGGAGGCCGCCGGCGTGCTCGGCCAGAGCTGCCCGCTCGACTCGGCCGCCCGCCTCGCCGGCGTCGCCGCCCCCCTGGGGCCGCTGGAGGAGGCGACGAGCCGGGGGCTGCTGCGCGAACGCCCCACGACCGCAGGCCTGGCCATCGCCTTCTGCCATCCGCTGGACCGCGCCGCCGTGTACCGCGACCTCGGTCCCGCCCGCCGTGCCCTCCTGCACCGCAAAGCGGCCGACCTCAGCGTGAACGGCCTCGAGGCGCTGCGCCACCGCAGCCGGGCCGCGCTCGGGCCGGACACCGCGCTGTCGGAGGAGCTGGCCGGGCACGCCCGCGGCCACGCGAAGCGGGGATCGTGGGCGGTGGCGGGCGAGCTGTTCACGCTCTCCGCCGGCCTGTCCGGGACGCCGGGCGGGCGTGCCCGCCGCACCGTCGACGCGTTCGAGGCCCTGATGCTCGCCGGGCAGACCGAGGAGGCACGGTCGCTGTCGGCCGCCCTCTCCCGGGCCGAGGCCCCCGCGACATGCGACTACGTCCATGGCCATATCGCCGCGGTGGACGGGCGGCTGCCAGAGGCCGCCGCGCTGCTCGGCGAGGCCTGGCAGCTCTGCGACCAGGGCAGGGACCCGCATCTGGCCGCGCGGATCGCCGAGCAGCTCGCCCGGTTGTGCGCGCTGGAGGGGAAGGGCGCCGAGACCGCGCTCTGGGCCGAGCGCGCCGCCCATCCGCGTCCCGAGCACGCCGGAAGCGACCTGACCCACTTCCTGCGCGTCATCGGCCTGGCCTCCTCAGGCGCCGTCCCGGCGGCGCTGGCCCACCAGGACGGGCTGCCCGACCCGGCGGTGGCGACCTTCCGGGAGCTCGACGCGCTCCTGGGGCACGCCGCCGTCCGGCTCTGGACCGACGATCTCGAACGGGCGCGGCGCGACCTCCTCGGCATCTGGGACGCGGGCAGGGAACGGTCCGCGCAGTTCCGCGGCCTGGCGGGCTGGCTGCTCGCGCAGGCCGAGTTCCGGCTCGGCCGGTGGGACGACGCGCTGGTGCACGGCGAGACCGCCGTGTCCATCGCCGACGGCACCGCGCAGGCGTGGCTGACGCCGATGGCGTACGCGATGGCCGCCCTGGTGCCGACGTGCCGGGGCGACTGGGACCACGCGCGCGCCCACCTGGACGCCGCCGTCGACCACGCCGGGCGGGTGGGCAGTGCGACGGCCCTCGGCTACGCGGCCTACACCAGCGCGCACCTGGCCGCCGGGCGGAACGACCACGAGGGCGTCATCGCGGCGCTGCGCCCGTTCCTGGACCTGGAGCCGACGCGCGCGCCGTACGAGCCCGGGATCCTGCCCTGGCAGGATCTCCTCATCGACGCGCTGGTCGCCGCCGGCGACGACGCGCAGGCCGAGGAGCTGCTGGAGTCCTTCGCCGGCCGGGCGGTCGCCTGCGGGCGCCACTCCGCGCTGGCCGCGGCGGCGCGCTGCCGCGGCAACCTGCACGCCGCCCGCCGTGAGCCGGGCCCCGCCGAATCCGCCTTCCAGGAAGGCCTCCGCCAGATCGCCCGGGTCGACCTGCCGTTCGAGGAGGCGCGCCTGCGCCTCTCGTACGGGCGGTTCCTGCGCCGGTGCGGCAAGCGCGGCCAGGCCGCCGCGCAGCTCGGCGCCGCCCGGTCCGTGCTGGCCGCTCTCGGCGCGCGGCCCCTGCTGAGGCTCTGCGACCAGGAACTCGCCGCGTGCGGCCGGCAGCCTGCGGGCGGCCGGGACGAACCGGCCCGCCTCACGCCGCAGGAACTGGCCGTCAGCCGGCTGGTCGCCACCGGCCTGACCAACCGGCAGGTCGCGCGCGAGCTCGTGCTGAGCGTCAAGACCGTCGAATACCACCTCGGCCATGTCTACGCGAAGACCGGTGTCACGTCGCGGACCGCGCTGGCCGCCGCGCTGGCCCGCACGGGTCCGCCCTAGGGATGTCCCCGGGGCGGTCCCAGAGGCGCTCGCCGCGGTCGTCTTCTAGCGTCGCAACCGAGATCAGGAGGCGACGTGCGCTACATCGTCGAACTGGAGCAGACACCGGACGGGGTACGCGGTCAGGTGACCCGGGACGACGGCACGGCACCGGCCCCGGAGCCGTTCTCCGGCTGGCTCGGGCTGCTCCGGCTGCTCGAACCGGACGCGCGGCACGGCACCGCCCCGGACGGTGCGGGCGGACCGGGCGTTCAGGATCCGCCGCCCTTGTCACGCTGACCGCCGCGCCGACCACCGCCCTGACCACCGCCCTGGCCACCGCCCTGGCCACCGCCCTGACCACCGCGGAGCGCGACGGCGGTGGCGACGGTGACCAGCAGGCCGCCGGCTCCGGCGACGACGAACGCGGTCCGCGGCGAGGTGACGTCCAGCAGCAGGCCGCCGAACACGTACGACAGGGCGGCCGCCACGCCGACGGCCCCGTAGAGGGAGCCGAAGACGCGCCCGAGCAGGTCGGCGGGCACGTTCCGCTGGATCAGGGTGTTGGTCGCCACGTCCATGGCGGCGAGGCCGATGCCGCGGGTGGCCTGGACCGCGAACGCGGCGGCGACGGCCCAGGCGAAGCCGGTGAGCAGGTTGCCGGCGCTGCTGATCGCGAAGCCCGCGATCAGCAGCGGCACGAGCGGCACGCGGGAGCGGGCGAGCAGGGCGTACCCGGCGAAGAGGCCGAGGCCGACCGCGGCGAGCAGGAGCCCGACCGCCGCGTCGCCGCCGTCCAGGGTGTCCTTGGCCAGGAAGACCAGCGCGACGTCGTCGATGCCGTTGAACGCCACGACCGCGAAGAAGCCGAGCCCCACGGCGCGGATGAGGGGCGTGCCGGCGATGTAGCGGAGCCCTGTGACCGCGTCGCCCAGGACGGTGGACGGCTCGCCGCGTTCGGCCGGGCGGGCCGCCGGCAGGAAGAGCAGCAGCACGGCGGACAGCAGGAACGTGGCGGCGTCGATGAGGAGGACGCCGCGGACGTCCATCAGGGGCAGGAGCACGGCGGCGAGCAGGGGGCCGAGCGCCTCGCCGCCGTTGGTGCCGAAGCCGATCGCGGCGTTGGCGCCCTCCAGGTCGCGGTCCCGGACGAGCGCGGGCACGACGGCGCGGGAGGCGGGCTGGAAGATCTGCCCGGCGATCGAACGCAGCGCGACCAGGACCAGGATGGCGGCGAGCGGGACGTCGGTGACGCCGAACGCGATCAGCGCGACGAGGGCCGCCTGGGCCAGCTCGCAGGCGATCATGACCCGCTTGAGGTCGAACCGGTCGGCGACCACGCCGGTCAGCGGGCCGAGAAGGGACGGCGCGAAGTCGCCGACGAGGAGCAGGAGCGCGACCGCCAGGCCCTGGCCCGTGGTGTCCGCCACGTACACCATCAGCGCGACCAGGGTGAGCGAGTCGCCCAGGAACGAGACCGAGCGCGCCGTCCAGAGCAGCCGGAATGACCGGTCCACGGCGATCAGCCGGAGACCTCCCCTGCCGTCGTCGGTGACCATGAACGTGAGTTTTCCGCATGACGCGGCGCCGGTGTGGGTGATCTCCGGTACGGTGACGCATTCCCCCGCCGGAACCACTGGTGACGGGCGTTCGTTTGTCACACCACCGCCGACTCTCGGGGACCGAGACCAGGAGACACACAATCCGCGAACTCAACGAGATGGCCGCCTCCGCACAGGTCACCGAGCTTCGCTATCCGGCCGGATCGCTGGTGCTCGTCGCCGGGCTCCCCGGCGCGGGCAAGAGCACCCTGCTGGACCGCCTGTACGGGCTGCGCGGCGACGAGACGCTGCCGGTGATCTCCGGCGACGTGCGGGTGATCGACTCACGGCAGGCCCGCAGCTGGTGGGCCCGCTTCCTCGGCCCCCTTCCCGCGCGCGCCCGTGTCCCCCTGGTGCACACCACCCACGTGTGGCGCATCGCCCGCGCGATCCGCCAGGGGCACACCGTCGTCGCCCACACCCGCGGCACCTGGCCGCACATCCTGCGCGGCTTCGCCCGCATGACGCGGCGGCACGGCGGCGAGGTCCACCTGATCCTGCTGGACGTGGACGCCAGGACCGCGCGGGCGGGCCAGGTGGCCCGCGGCCGGGTCGTCACGACGTCGGTGTTCGCGCGGCACGTGCGCCGGTGGCGGCCGCTGATGGCGCAGGCCCGGACCGGCGCGGTCCCGCCGGCCGACGGCGTCACGGTTCTCGACCGCGCCGCCGCCGACCGGCTCAAGGCCATCCGCTTCGACGAGGCCTAGCGGAGCCCGCCGAACCAGCGGACGGCCTGGGCGGTGCCCGCCAGGTTGGCGCCGAGGTGCCGGGAGCCCCCGTACGTGCGGTCGCCGAGATCCACCACCGGCACGTCCACGCCGCGCGCGCTGAGCGCGACCTTGCAGTGGTCGGTGTTGAGGGTCGTGGCCTGCTCGTCCTTGCTGATCTTGTAGAGCCGGATCGGGACGCGCGGCGTCCAGGCCGTGCAGACCTCGCCGTCCACCGTCAGCGCCCGCGCGAACGAGCCGCCGGGCTTGCGCAGCAGCTCGAACCCCTTCCCGGTCAGCAGTTCGTCGAGCGAGCCCGGCAGCCCCTGGAGCATCTCCTGCCCGGGCGTCGAGCCGTCGAAGAACTTCTCCACGCGGCCGGCGTAGCGCTCCTTGAAGACCTCGCCGGGCGCCGCGTAGAGCCCGTGCTGCCGGTTCCAGGAGGTGAGGAGGTAGGCGACGTAGGCGACGGACACCTTCTTCTCCAGCTCGTCGCGGTACCTCCGCGGGATGCCCTCGTCGCCGATCATCGTTGGGATCTGGGCGCCCCTGAAGTCGTAGCCTCCGGCGATCGGGGCGACCGCCCTGATGCGGAACCACGGGTCCCGCCCCTCCTGGAGGGCCCGCGCCAGGCCCAGCGCGGGCGAGGCGCCCTGCGAGAACCCGGTGGCCATCACCTGGCGGTCCAGCGCGCGTCCCGTCCGCGGGACGAACTGCTTGGCGGCCCGCAACAGGTCCAAAGCGGCGGTCGTCTCGGACGGCACGTCCTTCCACGGGTGCATGCCGGGTCCGAGGCCGAGTCCCAGGTAGTCGGGCGCCACCGCGGCGAAACCGGCCGAGCCGTAGGTCACCGCCGGTCCCTGGCTCCACACCTCGGGGTCGGTGGACGGCGCCTCCGGCTTGTAACTGGAGGTGCCGTGGGTGAACGAAACGGTCCGCAGGCGCCGGGCGTCGTTGCGCGGCAGCACCAGCAGGCCACTGGCCGTGGTCGGCCGGCCACGGTCGTCGACGGTGCGGTAGACCAGCCGGTACGTGTCGACTCCGTAACGTACGGACCCGGCGGAGAAGCCGTCGCCGGCCAGCCAGGTGCGCGTGCCCTGGGCCGTCATGCCGCGCAGGTATTCGGCGGACACCAGCTCGCCCTGGACGATCGGGGCGGTTCCGGGGGCGGCAGGGGCCGCGGGGGCGGCGGCCTGGACGGCAGCGGCGGCGGAGCCGCCGGCCAGCGCCGCCCCGGTGGCCACGGCCGCGGTCACGGCGGTGAAACGGGTCATGGGGTGGGCCATAACGAATCCCTTTCGGGGAGTGTCAATGTGCCCCCAGCCTGTTCGGCGGCGCATCGGACCCGCATCGCCCGGCCTGGTGAACCGCCCGCTGCTACCGGTGATCTAGCCGGTGGTACCTGAGAGCGAGACGTCCTCGACGACGACGTCGTTCTCCCGCAACGTCCCGCCGCAGTGGTCGCAGACCAGGCACGGCTCGAACGCGGCGCCGCAGCCGCGGTGCACCGACACCAGCGCCGGCCCGTCGGGCGCGTCGAACCAGCGCTGGCCCCAGCCGATCGCCGTCATGACCACCGGGAAGAAGGCGCGGCCCTTGTCGGTGAGCCGGTAGGAGATCCAGTCGGCCCGGTCGGCGCTCGGCCCGGCGGACAGCACCCCGAGCTCGACGAACGTGCGGAGCCGGTCGGCCACCATCGTCGGCGGCGCCCCCAGCATCTGCTGGAAGTCGCCGAAACGCCGGGCGCCGAGGAACGCGGCGCCCAGCAACATCACCGACCACCGGTTGCCGATCAGCGCCATGGTCTCGGGGAACAACCCGGCCCCGGCCGGGGTGCCGGGCACCGGGCGGCGGCGCGTCGCGGCGGCCGGCACCGAACGGCCCTCGCCGCCGCTGGGACCCACCTCGCTGCGCACGTCGCGCGGCCGCACGGCCTCCCCGCAGGCCGCGCACGCCATGAGCGGCTCCATGTGCCGGCCGCAGGCGCGGTGCCGCATCCAGGGCAGGCGGCCGGCGTGCCCGGCCACCCACCGGTACTCCCACGCCCAGATCGCCACCAGGATCGGCCAGACCTCGCGTCCGCGCGCGGTCAGCCGGTATTCGTACCGGGTCGGCCGGGCCTGGTAGGCGTCGCGGGCCAGCAGGCCCGTCCGGGTGAGCAGGGACAGCCTCGCCGACAACACCGAGTCGGAGATGGCCAGCCGCTCGCGCCAGTCGGCGTACCGCCGCACGCCCTGATGGGCGTAGCGCAGGATGAGCAGCGTCCACTCGTCCCCGATCAGGCCCATGGTGACGCCGACGGCGTTCTCGCCGCCCGCACGCAGGCGGGTCGGCGTCACCTCGTCCAAGCCCGTCTCCCTCTCCCGCGCCTAGAGCCCGATCGCCTCCGGGGCCTCCCGCGCGTCGCGGTCGCGCCAGCCCGGCAGCGCCGAGCCGGCCGCCCACGCCGCGTGGGTGCCGCTGGAGACACGTTCGGGGAGCCGGACCCGGGCCAGCGGCCCGTCCGTGAGGCGCGCGGCGTCGAACACCAGGCATTCGGAACGATCGGTGTTCATGTCCGTCGTCAATGTAATCAGATAGCCGTCGTCCTCACCGGCCCCTCCCGCCCTCGGGGCCATGGCCGTCTCGCTGCCGTAGACGCCCTCGGGCAGCGCGTACCGCTCCTCCGCGCCGGTGGCCAGGTCGTGCTTGACGATCCCGTCGAACAGGAACCAGCCGGGCTTCTGGGTGGCCGCGTAGGTGTAGCGGTACGGCCGCCCGCCGTTCGCCGGGTTGATCATCCCGAACTCGGTGAAACTCTCGCTGAGCCGTTCCTCCTTGACCCGGCCCGTCGCCAGGTCGAGCCGCCACCGGTGCAGGTGCGTCTGCATGCGCTCCAGCGCCAGGAACCGGAACATGCGCTGGTAGATGCCCTCCCCCTTGGGGTCGGGAGGCTCCGGGCAGCCCTGGTAGAAGCCGTCGAGGACGATCTCGTCGCCGTCCTCGTAGGCGTTGGTGAAGTGCAGCACGTACGTCGGGTCGGCCTCGAACCAGCGGATCTGCGAGCTGTCGCCGCGCCGCGGGATCACCCCGAACCGGCTCGGCATGTCCTGATGGAAGCGCGAGGCGTACTTGCCCTGGGCGAGCAGTTCCGGCTCCCAGAACAGCGGGAAGTCGTTGAGGATGGCGTAGTTGTCGGTGAACGCCATGTCGTGCGGCAGCCGCGCGCCCGGCAGCGGCACGTCCACGAAGTGCGCCAGCCTGTCGTCTCCGTCGACCACCCCGTACCGCAGGTAGGGCGCCTCGGTCGCGTAGCTGAAGAACAGCAGCTCGCCCGTGTGGTCGTCGGTCTTGGTATGCGCCGACACCCCCCAGTCGGACGGGAAGCCGCCGCCCCAGGTCGCCTTGCCCGTCGTCTCCAGGGTCAGCGGGTCGAGCCGGTAGAGGTCGCCGCACTGCCAGAAGCTGCTCAGCGCCGCGCCGTTGTGCACGACGATGTCGGTGCTGGACGCGTCCTTCATCCTCGTCCGCGCGCCCCACCCGTCCTGCCGCTTGGACAGCGCGGGCCGGTCGGCGATGCCCGCCCAGAGCGGCTCCCCCGCCTCCTGCTCGGCCAGGAACCCGTCGGTCCGCACGAACCGGTTGCGGTAGAACGCCTTGCCGTCGCGGAAGCCCACGACGTGCACCATGCCGTCGCCGTCGAACGGGTGGTAGAGCCTGATCGCCGGGTGCACGGGGTTCTCGGTGTTGCGCAGGTAGACCCCGTCCAGGTCGGCCGGGATCTCCCCCTCGACGACCTCCAGGTCGTCGGCCCGCCACTCGGTGGTCTGCGGCCGCCACGGGCCCGTCCGGTACGGGTGGTCGTCGTCCTGCGGCAGGGTCGACAGGGCCCGGCCCACGATCTCAACGTCCATCGTTGGCCTTGGCGTTGCGGATGTTCAGCTCGGAGATCGCCTGGAGGTGCCGGTCGTCGATCCCGTACCGCCGCTGGTACTCCCCGATCAGCTCGTTGAACATGTACGGCCACATGAACGTGGCGTCCTGCCCCTCGTGCCCGATCCACGCCGCCGCCCCCAGGTGCCGCGCCGCCTCGTCGCCGGGCACCGTCTTCTCCAGCTCCACGCCCACGACCAGCGCGCAGTCGTAACGCCCCGCCTCGAGGTCGGCCATCGCCGCCAGAACGGCGATCCCGCCCGACGCGCACGCCGCCTCGTGCCGGGACGAGGGGACGCCCCACAACCCCTCGTTCACCGTGGCGGGCATGCCCCCGAGCTGTCCCTGCCCGGTGAAGAGCTGCCCGAAGGCGTTCCCCACGTGAACGACCTCGACGTCCTCGGGGCCCACGCCCGCGTCGGCCAGCGTGCCCTCGACCACCTCCCCCACGAGATCGGAGAACTCCAGGCCCGCCCGCGCCCAGTCGCGCGCGAAGTCGGTCTGATGGCCGCCCAGCACCCACACGTTCATGGTCGCGATGCTACAACTAACAGAGTTACTCGCGAAGGGCCGATGGGTGTCGAACGCGGGGGTCAGTGCCCGGACTCGGTCGGGCGGAAGCCGCGCGGGATGAGGCGCCAGCCGACCAGGCCCGACAGGACGAGCAGGACGGCCGCCGCCAGGCAGGCCGTGCCGAGCGACTCGGTGAAGGCCCGGGAGGACACCGCGAGGATCCGCGCGGCGGCCGCGCCGCCCATCTCGTGGGCGACGACGGCCGCCTCGCCGATCGAGTCGCGCACCTTGGCGTCGAGCCCGCCCGGCAGGCCCAGGGCGGGCACCGCCCGGTAGTAGAGGACGTGGGCGAGGCTTCCGATCGCCGCGACCCCCATCGCGCCGCCGAGCTCGTAGGAGATCTCCTCGACGGCGGCGGCCCCGCCCGCCTCCTCCTGCGGGGACGAGGACAGCAGCGACACCGAGGCGGCCGTCGCGGCGATCCCGAACCCGACGCCGAGGCAGACCAGCGCGACCGCGACCTCCACGTAGCGCAGGTTCCCGGCCACGTCGGCGATCCAGGGCACCGCCATGCCCACGGCCGCCAGCAGCATGCCCGCCCCCAGCACGGCGCCGACCGGGAACCGGTCGAGCAGGCGCGGCGTGAACAGCGGCGCGACGATCAGCGCGACGGGTGCGGGCAGCAGGCGCAGCCCGGCCTGGAACGGCGACAGGCCCTGCGCGTACTGGAACCACTGGCTGAGCAGGAAGAGCACCGCGCCCAGCGCCATCATGCCCAGGAAGATCGACACCGCCGAGACGCTGAAGACCCGGTTGCCGAACATCCGCACCTGGAGCAGCGGGTTCGCGATCCGCAGCTGGCGCCGGACGAAGACGGTCAGCGCGACGGCCGCCACCAGCAGCAGGCCCAGGCCCAGCGGTACGTCATGCCCGCCGACCAGCTTGATCCCGCCCGCCAGGGCGAACATCCCGATCATGGACTGGCCGACGCCCCACCAGTCCCAGCGCCCCTCGCGCGGGCTGGTCGACTCGGGCACCAGCCAGAGCGTCAGCGCGACGCACACGACGGCGACCGGCACGTTCAGCAGGAAGGCCGCCTCCCAGGAGTACATCTGCACGACCAGGCCGCCGACCAGCGGGCCCAGGGCCATGCCGGCGCCGATGACGGCCGTCCAGACGCTGTAGGCGATGGCCCGTTCGCGCGGGTCGGTGAAGACCACCCGCAGGATGGAGATCGTGGCCGGCATGATCGCGGCGCCGCCGACGCCGAGCAGCGCCCGGGCCACGATCACGACCCAGGGCGCGTGCGCCGCGACGGCCAGCAGCGAGGCCAGCGCGAAGATCACGAAGCCGAGGACCAGCAGCCGGCGCCGTCCCCAGCGGTCGCCCAGCGCGCCCGCGGTGATCAGCAGCCCGGAGAGCACCAGCGCGTACGCGTCGATGATCCAGAGCTGCTCGACCGAGCTCGGGCGCAGGTCCTCGACGAGCGAGGGGAACGCCACGTTCAGGATCGTCGCGTCCATCGCGATGATCAGCAGGCTGCCCGACAACACCGCGAGCACGGCCCAGCGCCGCCCGCCGCCGTCCATGCGCCACCCCCGATCGGATCGGGGGCCTGATCGGTGATCTTCCCTCCCTGGAACGTTCCCACACGTCCGGGTCGGTAGGGTCGGGACCGGGCGTGTACCCGACGAGAGGCGGCAGCAAATGGGGCAGCAGGTACGTGGAGTCATCGCGCCGGGCAAGGGCGAGCCGGTGCGGATCGAGACGATCACGGTCCCGGATCCGGGACCGGGCGAGGCGGTCGTCCAGATCCAGGCCTGCGGGGTCTGTCACACCGACCTGCACTACCGCGAGGGCGGCATCAACGACGAGTTCCCGTTCCTGCTGGGCCATGAGGCCGCCGGGATCGTCGAGTCGGTCGGCGCCGGCGTCACCGAGGTCGAGCCGGGCGACTTCGTCATCCTCAACTGGCGCGCGGTCTGCGGCCAGTGCCGGGCCTGCCTGCGCGGACGCCCCTGGTACTGCTTCAACACCCACAACGCCAAGCAGAAGATGACGCTGGCGGACGGCACCGAGCTGTCCCCCGCCCTCGGCATCGGCGCGTTCGCCGACAAGACGCTCGTCGCGGCCGGCCAGTGCACCAAGGTCGACCCGGCCGCCTCCCCCGCCGCCGCGGGACTGCTGGGCTGCGGCGTCATGGCGGGCATCGGCGCGGCGATCAACACCGGCGACGTCGGCCGCGGCGACAGCGTGGCCGTCATCGGCTGCGGCGGCGTGGGCTCGGCCGCGGTGCTCGGCGCCCGTCTCGCCGGCGCCGCGAAGATCATCGCGATCGACCTGGACGAGCGGAAGCTGGCCGCCGCCACCGGCCTGGGCGCCACGCACACCGTCAACGCCAAGGACGCCGACGTGGTCGAGGCCGTCCAAGAGCTGACCGGCGGCAACGGCGCCGACGTCGTCATCGAGGCGGTGGGCCGGCCGGAGACCTACAAGCAGGCCTTCTACGCCCGCGACCTGGCCGGCACGGTCGTCCTGGTCGGCGTGCCCACCCCGGAGATGAAGCTGGAGCTGCCCCTGCTCGACGTCTTCGGGCGCGGCGGCTCGCTCAAGTCCTCCTGGTACGGCGACTGCCTGCCCAGCCGCGACTTCCCGCTGCTGATCGACCTCTACCTCCAGGGCCGGCTCGACCTGGACGCGTTCGTGTCCGAGACGATCCCGCTGGACGGCGTCGAGGCCGCGTTCGACAAGATGCACCACGGCGACGTCCTGCGTTCGGTGGTGGTCCTCTGATGGCGGCCCGCATCGACCACCTGGTCACCTCCGGCACGTTCTCTCTGGACGGGGGCACCTGGGACGTCGACAACAACGTCTGGATCGTCGGCGACGACACCGAGGCGATCGTCATCGACGCCGCGCACGACGCGGACGCGATCGCCGCCGCCGTGGGCGACCGCACCCTGCTGGCGATCGTCTCCACGCACGGTCACGACGACCACGTCGACGCGGCGCCCGCGCTCTCCGCGAGGACGGGCGCCCCGGTCCTGCTGCACCCCGACGACCTGATGTTGTGGAAGCAGAGGCATCCGGGCATCGAGCCGAACGGCAGGCTGGCCGACGGCCAGGTCGTGTCCGTCGCCGGGATCGAGCTGACCGTGCTGCACACCCCGGGCCACAGCCCCGGGGCGGTGTGCCTGTACGCGCCGGACCTGGGCACGGTCTTCTCCGGCGACACGCTCTTCCAGGGCGGGCCCGGCGCCACCGGCCGGTCCTACTCCGACTTCCCGACGATCATCGACTCGATCCGGGAAAGGCTGCTGACGCTCCCGCCGGAGACGGTCGTGCGCACGGGCCACGGCGACAGCACGACGATCGGCGGCGAGGCGCCGCATCTGGACGAATGGATCGCCCGCGGCCACTGAGCCCGTTCCGACCGGCCCGAGCCCGTCCCGGCCGGCCCGCTCGGCCTCCGCTCGGGGTCAGCCCTGATCCGCACCGGGGCCGGCGAGGATCGCACCGGCCGGCTCACGCAGTGACCGGTACGCCGAGGGAGACCACCGAACCGGACACCTGGGACGGGGCGGCGGGATAGAGTCCACAGTCGGTGCTGAGGGGCCGCCGAAGGGACGGGAGGCACGATGCGGGGCAGAGCACGGCCACTCCCGACCCTGCTCGCCATCGGCGCACTCGCCGCCACCACCGCCACCGCCGGGTGCGGCAACGGCCCCGACGCCTCCGCCGAAGGGCCGCCGGTCGCCATCCCGCCGGCCGCCGCCACCTCGCCCTCGACGCCGTACACGCCCTCCGCGCCGATGACGTCGGCGCCAGCCGAGGCCCCCCGGGCGGCGCGCACCCCGCTGCTCCCCGGCCCGGGCAGCGAGCCCGTCGGCAAACCGAGACGCTGGCGGGTCACCGTCTACTACACGCTGGTCGAGCAGTACCACGGCGGCAAGCCCAAGGCGGTGCGCGGCTGCCTGAGGTTCCATTGCAAGTGGGGCAAGGAGCCGCTCGGGTCGTACGCCTCCGAGTTCCTCGACCGGGTCAAGATCGAAGGTGCGGGCCGGCTGACCAGGGGGCCGCAGCGGGGCCGGTACCTCAACTGGTCGTCCAGCGTCGGCTGGTGGCTGGACGACACCACCCGCGACTCGTCGGGCAGGCCGCTGCGGCCGTGGAGCACCGCGGCGGCCGACCGGGACGTGATCGAACGGGGCCGCTCGTTCCTGATCACCGACTGCGGAACGAACGACGCCGGGCGCCGGATCAGCGCGAGCACGTGCGCGCGGTTCCGTTCGGTGGAGTGGAAGGTCACCGACGTCTTCCGGCCCGGGTGGGGCGGCGAGCACCACGCCGACGTCTACATCGGCGAGGAGACCGGGCCCGGCTTCACCAAGTCGCCGTTCTACACCGAG
Organism: Spirillospora sp. NPDC047279; assembly: GCF_040643285.1. NCBI lineage: Bacteria > Bacillati > Actinomycetota > Actinomycetes > Streptosporangiales > Thermomonosporaceae > Spirillospora > Spirillospora sp. NPDC047279. Next base: position 34,153 of record NZ_JBEYUA010000009.1, on the reverse strand, counting down.
CTCCACGGCGCCACGCTCTACACCCGCTGACCCGGAGCGGGCGGGGACGGAGCGGGCGGGGACGGAGCGGGCAGGGGCGCACGAGCCGCCCCCAACCGCACCCGCGGACCTTTATTCGTCCGCGGGCTCCCTGCGAGGCTCGGCCAGGCGGGTCGCCACGGTCCTGCCGCGCAACGTCACCTCCTCGCCGATCCACCACCGCGCGGCCTCGCCGGGGTCGGCGGACTCCACGACCGTGCCGGACGCCAGCACGCGGTCCGCGGTCGACTTGGCGAGATCGGTGAGCCGGGCCGCCTCGTTCACCGGGTCGCCGATGACGGTGTACTCGAACCGCTCCTCGGCCCCGATGTGCCCGGCCACCGCCTCGCCCGCCGAGACGCCGACGGCCGCCGCCAACGCGGGCACCTCGTCGCGCAGCCGGCCTGCCAGTTCGCGCGCGGCGGCCAGGGCCCTGGTGGACGAGCCCTCCAGCGCCAGCGGCGCCCCGAAGATCGCCAGCGCCGCGTCCCCCTCGAACTTGTTGATCCAGCCGCCGTGGTCGCCGATCACCTCGACCACGACCGCGAAGAAGTCGTTGAGGAGCTTGACCACCTCGGTGGGCGGCCGGTCGGCGGCCAGCCGGGTGGAGCCGATGATGTCCACGAAGATCACCGCGACCTCGCGCAGCTCGCCGCCGAGGTCGATGCCGCGTTCGAGGGCGACCCGCGCGACGTCCTCCCCCACCTGGCGGCCGAACAGGTCCTGGAGCCGGGCGTGCTCGCGCAGCCCCGCCGCCATGTGGTTGAACCCCGCCTGCAGCAGCCCGACCTCGCTGGCGTCGTAGACGGGCACCTCCACGTCGAGGTCGCCGCGCTCGACCCGGGCGAGGCCGAGCCGCACCGACTCGACCGGGTCGGCGATGGCCCGTGCCGCGCCGTAGGTCACGCCCAGGCCGACGATCAGGGCGATGCCGCCGAGGGCCAGCACGGCCAGCGCGAAGTCCCGTACGGTCACCCGGGCCAGCAGGAACGAGCCGACCGCCAGCGTGATCAGGCCGAGGATGGGCACCGCGGTGCCCAGCGCCCAGGCCAGCACCGACCGGGCCACCACGCCCGGCAGGCCGGTGTGCTGCGGCATCCCGGTGCGCAGCGCGGTGGTCACCGCCCGGCGCAGCAGCCGCTCGGTCAGCAGGTAGACGACGGTGCAGGTGGTCAGGCCGCCGAGCAGGCTGGTCAGGCCCAGCTTGACCGCCAGCAGCGCGTCGAACGGGGCGTTGATCACCACCCAGCCGACCGTGCCGATCCCCCACAACGTCAGGTGCAGGGCCATCAGGCGCAGCGGCCCGTAGAGCAGCAGGAGCCGTTCGCGCTTGTCGGGCGCCCGGTCCAGCTCGACCAGCCGCCGGGCCCGGCGGAAGAACCGTTCGCCGAGCACCAGGCCGACCGGCACCGCCAGCACCACGTACGCGGTGAAGACCGCGAAGTTGATCAGCTGGAGGCGGGCCGACACGGGCCCGTCCGGGTTGGGGACGATCACCGTGAACAGCAGCACGACCAGCGCGCCGACCAGGTTGGCCAGGCCGGTGGAGACCGTCACCAGCAGCCGGGCGCGCCGCACCACCTGGGCCCGGGAGTCGCCGGGCGCGCCGTCGATGAACCGCCACAGGGGCCCGAGGAGGCCGCGCCGCGGCAGCGCCGCCGCGTTCTCCGCCTCATCGGTCTCCATGAGCGAGCAGATTATCTGCACATATGCCGTGTTCCGCACATCACAGGCGAACGCTGGCCCCTCGCCAGCACCCCCGGCACCACCCGGGCCACAGGGCCCGCCCTCAGGGGCGGAGGGGCTCCAGCATGCGGTGGGGCTCGCGGAGGCGCTTGCTGACGGGGTCGTCGCGGCGCTCGGAACCGGCCCCGGGCCGCAGCTCGATGTCGCGGGGGGCGACGAGCTCGCCGCAGGCGGGGCAGCGTCCGTCGGCCTCGATGCGGGTGCCGCAGGAGGTGTGGAAGAACAGGCGGTACGGGAGCGAGCCGTGCAGCCGCTCGCCCCAGCGCCCGAGGGTGTGCACGACCGGCCACAGGTCCGCGCCCATGGGGGTCATGACGTACTCGTGCCCCTCCTTGTCGAGGACGCCCGCGTCGACGAGCTTCTGCAGCCGGTCCGAGAGCACCGCCTTGGGCACGTCCAGATGGGCGCGGAAGTCGCTGAAGCGGCGGACGCCATAGAACGCGTCGCGGACGATCAGGAGCGTCCAGCGCTCCCCCACGACCTCCAGAGCGCGCGCCAGCGAGCAGTCCTGGGAGGTGTAGTCCTTGCCGAGAGCCATGCCCGCAAGACTACCCCGCCTCGGGTTCGGTCAACGAACCATCCTGTGTTAGCGTCTCGATCGACAGTTGGTTCGTTCACCGAACTTGGAGCTGGATCGTGGTGACCCTCGCCTCCCCTCGTGCCGGTCTGAGCACGAACGCCGCGGCGCTCGTCCTGCCCGCCGCGGCCACCCTGCTGGCTCTGATGAACTACTCCGCCCTGCTGGCGGTCCTCACCGACACGCTCGCCGGGCTGCACGCCGGCGCCTCGGCGCAGATCTGGGTGATGGGCTCGATCAGCCTGGGCCTGGCGGCCGCCCTGCTCGCCGCCGGGAGCCTGGCCGACGACCACGGGCGCAGGCGGCTGTTCGTGATCGGAGCGGCGCTGCTGGCCCTGTCGAGCGCGGCGTGCGCGGCGGCGCCGAACGCGGGCGTGTTCATCGCCGGACGGGTCGTCCAGGGCGCCGCCAGCGCGGCCCTGCTGACGACCGGCCTCGGCATCATCGGCCACTCGTTCCCCACCGGGCACGAGCGCGCCCGCGCCACCGGGCTCTGGGGCGCCATGCTGGGCCTCGGCATCGCGCTCGGCCCGATCATCGCGGCCGGGCTGGGCGAGCTGGGCGGCTGGCGGCTCTGGTACTGGGCGACGCTCGCCGCGTCTGCCCTGCTGGCCGTGGCCGGCGCGGCCTGGCTGGAGGAGTCGCGCGCCGACCGGCGGCGCGGTCTCGACCTCGCGGGCCTGGTGACCATGACGGCCGGCGTCGCGGCCCTGCTCAGCGCGATCACGCTGGGCCGGACGGGCTGGACCCGGCCCGCGGTCGTCGTGCTGTTCGCGGTCTCGGCGCTGCTGCTGGCCGCGTTCGTGCTCGCGCAGGCACGCGGCCGGGAGCCGATGCTCGACCTCGCGCTCTTCCGCCGCCCGCTCTTCCTGCTGTCGGCGGTCGGCGCGCTGGTGACCGGCCTGGCGGTGATCGGCATCATGAGCTACCTGGCCACGGTCATGGACCTGGCGCTCGGGCTGACCCCGCTCACCGCGTCGCTGGTGCTGGGGATCTGGTCGGGGACGTCGTTCGTCGCCGCGTTGCGGGCGCACCGGCTGCCCGCCCGGTTCTCGTCCCGGCATCTGCTCGCGACCGGCCTGCTGCTGAGCGCGCTCGGCGATCTCGCCATGCTCGGCCTCAGCCCGGACGCGCACTGGTGGCGGCTCGTGCCGGGCCTCTTCGTGGCGGGCGTCGGGAGCGGGCTGGCGAACGCGATGCTCGCCCGGCTGGCGGTCGAGAGCGTTCCCGCGGACCGGGCGAGCATGGGGTCGGGCGCGGGCAGCACGGCCCGCTACATCGGCGCCTCGTTCGGCGTCGCGATCGTGGTGACGATCGCGACGAGCGGCGTCCACGCGCACACCGCCGACACCGCGCGGGCGCTCACGCACGGCACCAACCTGGCCCTGCTCGTCTCGGCCGCCCTGGCCCTCGCCGGAGCCGCGCTGGCCGCGGTCATCCGCGAGCGGGAGGTCAGGCCAGCTCTTCGATGAACGCGGCGAGCTGGGCGAGGTTGCGGCACTCGTACATCGGCACGAGCTCGCCGTAGGCGGACGCCGCCGAGTCGCCGGTGTCCCACTGGTTGCGCGGCTCGGGGTTGAGCCAGTACGCGTGCCGCGCCACGTCCGCCATGCGCCGCAGGATCGGCAGCGACAGCTCGCCGTAGTTGGAGCGGGCGTCGCCGAGGACGAGCAGCGACGTCCTGGAGGTGATCGCGTCGGCGTACCTGTCGTCGAAGACCTTGATGGCGTGGCCGTAGTTGCTGCGGCCGGTGATCCAGACCAGGTCCGCCTCCCTGGCCATCCGCGTCATCGCGTCGACCACGTCGGTGCCGGGGGCGAAGTACTTGGTGATCTCGTCGGTGGCGTCGATGAACGCGAACGCGCGGACCTTGCTGAACTGCTCCCGCAGCGCGAACGTCAGCAGCAGCGTGAAGTGCGCGAACGCCGAGACCGAGTCGCTGGCGTCGCACAGGATGACCAGCTCGGGCTTGTGCGGGCGGCGCGGGCGGTGGTGGGTGGTGAGCGGCACTCCCCCGGTCGCCAGCGAGGCCCGCATGGTCCGGCGGAAGTCGAGGCGGCCCCGGTGGCCGAGCCGCTGCTTCTGCGTCAGCCGCGAGGCCAGGCGGCGGGCGAGCGGGTACACCTCGCGGCGCAGCGCCGCCAGGTCGGTGCGGGTCGCGGCGGCGAAGTCCAGCCGTTCCAGCGGCGGCCGGACGGCCAGCCGGGCGGTCCGCTCGACGCCGGTGTCCTCGGCGATCCGGCGCCGCACCTCGGTGGCGACCAGGTCCTCGAAACGCGCGATGCGGTCGCGGAACGTGCGCCGCGCGACCTGCTCGGCCATGCCGCCGCGTTCCTGCCCGGTCAGCACGGCGTTGAGCAGGCCCGCCATGAGCGTCTCGGGCGACATCGCGCGCAGCACGCCGGAGGAGAACCACGACTCCTGGCCGGGCGTCTGCCCGTACTCGGCGACCGCCGTACGGGCGAACTGCCGCAACCCGGGGTCGTCGCCCGACAGCAGCAGCTCGAACAGCTCCTCGCGCCGCGCCCGCACCTCCGGGTCGAGCGCGGGCGGCACCCGGCGCTCCCCCGGCTCGCGCGTGCGCAGATGCCGTTCGGGCGCCGCCGCGCCGTCACCCAGCGCGGCCGGGAACCACAGGTCGAAGAGCGTGTCGAAGGTCCTGCGGTGCGCGGGCCGCTTGACCAGCGTGGCCGCGTAGGCGGCGCGCAGCGACTCGCGCTCGACCAGGTCGATGACCTGCATCGCGCGGACCGCGTCCAGCCCTTCGGCGACCGACACCGGCAGCCCGGCCTGGCGCAGCGCCGCCACGAACGCGGTGTGCCGGTCGACGAGGGAGGCCATGCGCGTCAGCCCTTGAGCCCGAGTTCCTTGGTGGCGCGCTCCTGGTCGGAGGCGTGCTTGAGCACGACGCCGAGCGTGCGGGCCACGGCGGACTCGTCCAGCTCGTCCATGCCGAGGGCCAGCAGCGTGCGCGCCCAGTCGATGGTCTCGGCGATCGACGGCGCCTTCTTGATCTCCAGCGCGCGCAGCGTGTTGACCGTGCGGACCAGCTGCTCGGCCAGCTCCGCCTCGACGCCCGGCACCTGGGCGAGCACGATGTCGCGTTCGCGTTCGGGCTTCGGGTAGTCCAGGTGCAGGTAGAGGCAGCGGCGCTTGAGCGCCTCCGACAGCTCGCGCGCGGCGTTCGAGGTGAGCACGACGAACGGACGGCGGACCGCCGCGACCGTGCCGAGCTCGGGGATGGTCACCTGGAAGTCCGACAGCACCTCCAGCAGCAGCCCCTCCACCTCGACGTCGGCCTTGTCGGTCTCGTCGATGAGCAGCACGGTGCTGCCCCTGCGGCGGATGGCGGCCAGCAGCGGGCGTTCGAGCAGGAACTCGTCGGTGAAGATGTCGTCGTGGGTGGAGTCCCAGGCCTGGTCGGTCGGGGCCGCCTGGATGCGCAGCAGCTGCTTCTTGTAGTTCCACTCGTACAGCGCGCGCGCCTCGTCCAGGCCCTCGTAGCACTGCAACCGGATCAGCTCGGCGTCGCTGGCCTTGGCCACGGCCTTGGCGAGCTCGGTCTTGCCCACGCCGGCCGGGCCCTCGACGAGCAGCGGCTTGCCGAGCGCCTGCGCCAGGAAGACCGTGGTGGCGATCGACTCGTCGGTCAGGTAGCCGACATGCGCCAGCTGCCGCTCGACGTCGGCCGGCGAGATGAAGAGCGCATCAGGATGCAGGCTCATGCAGTGTTGTCCGTTCGCCTCCGGGGCGCCTTCTGGCGCCGCCTTCCCTCATCACTCGTGCCTCGCTCTTCGGTCCAGGCGACGCCGCGTCCCTCCGGCTCTCTCATGCCTTCGCTTTCGTGTAGACCTGGTTGGTGCCGGCGAACGTCATCTTGGTGCCGTCGGCGCTGACCTCGGCGCCCCAGTAGGAGGCGCCCTTGGGGTCGCCGCCCTCCCACGAGAACCGGAACTTGACCTTGCTCTCCGGGATCACCTGGCCGCTCCAGAGTCGCTGCCTGTCCTTGATCCAGACTCCGGACCCGTCGGCCTTGAACTGGAAGTAGTCCTGGTGTGTCCCGTTCCACCGGCCGACCAGCGGCTTGACCTCGGCGGGGGCGACCCGGGGCAGCGGGGCCAGGGTGGTCGGGGGCGCGCTGTCGGCCGCGGCCGGGCCCCCGTGCCCGGATTCGCCGCCGCCGCATCCGGCGAGGGCGAGCGCGGCCAGGGCGGCCGCGACGGCCGGGGACAGGGTCGATCTGGTCCGCACGCCCACGTGGACCTCCGGGAGGGTATGGGAAGGATTCGGCAGTTTACCGGCGCCGCCGGCCCTGACATGCCTCATCCCTGGGGGGTACGTGACGTTTCGTTCCCTGGAGGGAGGCCCGTGTATAGACCGGCGGCTTATAACCGAAGGATGACGACTCCACGCGTGCCGCGCGACGACCTGACCGCGGCGCTCGCCGCCCGTCGCGAGCTCGGCCCCGACTACGACGACGCCTTCCTCGAGACGGTCGTGGACCGGATCGAGCAGACGCTGGACGCCCGGATGGGCACGCGCCCGGCCCCGGCCCCCGGCGCCCCGTACGCGCCGTCCCTGCCCGTGCGGCGCGCTCCGGGCACCGGCGCCGACCTGGCGCTGGCGATCATCTCGCTGGTGGCGGCCATCCCGCTGACCGCCATCGCGGTGGTGAACGCCGGCATCCCCGGACTGCTCATCGTGTGCACCGCGATCGTCGCGATCAACATCGCGCACGCGTTGCGTCCCCGGCGCGGCTAGCCGCGCCGCGGCGGCCGCCGGCCGTCGTGCGACGGCTCGGGGCCACCGCGCGGCGGCCTCGGATCGCGCCCGGCCACGCCGGGGACGGGTCACGCGTGCCTACTTCCCGGGCTCCGGGTCGCGGGGCAGGCCCAGCAGGCGCTCACCGATGATGTTGAGCTGCACCTCGGTGGTGCCTCCGTAGATCGTCATGGCCCGGCTGAACAACATCGCGCGGGCGACGATGCCGCTCTCGGTCATCGGCACCTCGGTGGTCGCCGCCGCGCCCTGCGCCGCCCAGCAGTAGTCGGCGACGTCCTGGTTGAACTGGACGCCGAGCAGCTTGCGCACGCTCGCCTCCGCGCCCGGCTCGACGCCGTTCAGCTGCTTGAGGGTGGTGCGCAGGCCCAGCAGGTCGATCGACTGCCCCTGGGCGACGAGCCTGCCGACCTCGGCGGTGGCGACCGCGTCCAGCTCCTTGCCCTTGAAGAAGTCGAGCAGCTCGGGCACGCCCATGCCCATGCCGCCGCCGGTCGACAACGACACGCGCTCGTTGCTGAGCGTGTTGCGGGCGACCTGCCAGCCCTTGTTGACCTCGCCGACCACGCACTCGTCCGGGACGAAGACCTCGTCGAGGAACACCTCGTTGAAGATGGCCTCGCCGGTGAGCTCCTTGAGCGGCCGGACGTCGACGCCCTCGGCCTTCATGTCGACCAGGAAGTAGGTGATGCCCTCGTGCTTGGGGGCGTCCGGGTCGGTGCGCGCGATGCAGAAGCCCCACTGCGCGAACTGCGCGACCGAGGTCCAGATCTTCTGGCCGGTGAGCTTCCAGCCGCCCTCGACCCGTTCGGCCCTCATCGACAGCGAGGCCAGGTCGGAGCCCGCGCCGGGCTCGCTGAACAGCTGGCACCACACCATCTCGCCGCGCAGCGTCGGGCGCAGGAAACGTTCCTTCTGCTCCTCGCTGCCGTAGCGGACCAGGGACGGCACCAGCCAGGCGCCGATCACGAGGTTGGGCGCCTTGACCTTGGCGGCCCGCAGCTCCTGCTGGATGAGGATCTGCTCGATCGGGCCGGCGCCGCGGCCCCACGGCTCGGGGAAGTGCGGGACGGTCCAGCCGTCGTCGCCCATCCGGCGGTTGCGCTCGGTCTTGTCCTCGATCGCGGCGAGCTCGGCGATCTGGTCGCGAATGCGCTCGCGCAGCGGCTGGGTGTCGTCGTCCAGCTCCAGCTCGACCTCGCGACGGTCGCCCGCCAGGGCCAGCTCGGCGACCGTGGCCGCCCAGCCCTTGGCGCCGCCCAGCAGGGCGCGCAGGGTCAGCGCGCGGCGCAGGTAGACGTGCGCGTCGTGCTCCCAGGTGAAGCCGATGCCGCCGAGGATCTGGATGGCGTCGCGCGCGGTCTGCACACCCGCGTCGGCCGCGACGACCGCGGCCACGGCGGCGGCGAAGTGGGCCTCGGCCGTGCCCTCGTCGAGGGCGCGCGCGGCGTCCCAGGCGGCGGCGCGGGCCTGCTCGGAGGCGATCAGCATCCGGGCCGCCTTGTGCTTGACGCCCTGGAACTGGCCGATCGGGCGGCCGAACTGCTCGCGCACCTTGGCGTACTCGGCCGCCGTCGACACCAGCCAGCCGGACAGCCCGGCCGCCTCGGCGCCGAACAGCGCGGCGGCCAGGTCGCGCACCCGCTCGGTGGTGACGCCGTCGAGCACCCGGTCGGCGGCGACGGAGACCTCGGGCACCTCGACGGACGCGACGCGGCGCACCTTGTCGAGGCTCTCGACCCGCGTGATCGTCAGGCCGGCGGCGTCGACTGCCACCCACCGCTCGCCGTCGTCGGTCGCCACCGGCAGCAGGATCACGTCGGCGAGGCCGGCGCCGAGCACGGTCGCGGCGGTGCCGCCGACGACCAGCGCGTCGCCGTCGCGGCGGCCGGTCAGCTCACCGGTGAGCGCGACCGCGGCGGTCGTGCTCCCGTCGGCGAGCGCCGGCAGCAGCCCGGCGCGCGCCTTGGCGTTGCCGGACCCGTTCACCACGGCGCTCGCCAGCACGGTCGGCAGGAACGGGCCGGGCGCGGCGGCCCTGCCCAGCTCCTCCACGACCACGGCCAGCTCGAGCAGGCCGTATCCCTGGCCGCCCTGCTCCTCGTCCAGGTGCAGGCCCAGCAGGCCCTGCTCCGCGAGGGCCGACCAGAACGCCGGCCTGGTCTCCTCGTCCGCCTCCAGTGCGGCTCGTACGACCGTCGCCGGAATGTTGCGCTCGGCGAACCCGCGCACCGAATCCGCGAGCGCCTCATGCTCCTCAGTCAGCCCGATGGCCATTCGTCACCTTCTCCCACGACCGCTTGTTCAGGGACAGAGCTCTGCGGCACTGCGCTCAGAACGCTGTTGACGAGAATTCTAGAACAGGATTCTGGTTCCGTGCGGCAGTGACCTTACTCTCACCCCGAACCGTCACACCGAATCTGACTCCAGTGTCGGGGACTGCTCTCCGGAACGCTTGGCCGGGGTGTCCCCCGCGCCGCTTCCGTCACCCTGGGCGCCATCTTGGACACCGGCGGGGCCATGCCCCGGCGCGGCCGCCTTGGCGGGCCTCTTGGGCGAGGCGAGGCTGGCGACGGTGACCGCCACCAGGGTGCCGCCGATGACCGACAGCGAGAGCCAGATCGGGATCTCCGGCGCCCACGAGACGCCGTACTCGTGCATGGCGTGGAAGACCAGCTTGACGCCGATGAAGCCGAGGATGAACGCCAGGCCGTGGCTGAGGTAGACCAGCCGCTCGGCCAGCCCGCCCAGCAGGAAGTACAGCTGGACCAGGCCCATCAGGGCGAACGCGTTGGCGGTGAAGACCAGGTAGGGCTCGGTGGTGAGGCCGAAGATCGCCGGGATCGAGTCGAGCGCGAAGAGCACGTCGGTGGAGCCGATGGCGATCATCACGATGAGCAGCGGCGTGAACATCCGCCGGCCGTTCCGCCTGGTGACGACCTTGTGGCCCTCGTAGTCGTCGGTGGTGCGGATGTAGCGCTTGGCCAGGCGCAACATCCGGTTCTCCTTGACCTCGTCCTCGTCGTCACCGCGGACCAGGCCGATGGCGGTCCAGATCAGGATGCCGCCGAAGATGAAGAAGACCCAGGTGAACTGGGAGATGGCCGCCGCGCCGACGGCGATGAAGACGCCCCGCAGGATCAGCGCGATCACGATGCCGACCATGAGCACCTTGTGCTGGGCGTTCTTGGGCACGGCGAACCTGGTCAGGATCACCATGAAGACGAAGAGGTTGTCGACGCTGAGGCTCTTCTCGGTGACGAACCCGCCGAAGAACTCGGCCGCGTACCGGCCGCCGGAGAACACCCACACCCCGAGGCCGAAGACCACCGCCAGGCCGATGTAGATCGTCGACCAGAAGGCCGCCCTGCGGGTGGTGAACTCCTTGCTCTCGTCCCTGTTGATCAAGAACAGGTCGATCGTGATGACGGCGAGGATCCCGATCAGGGTCAGGCCCCACACCCATGGCGATACGTTCATTGACACCTCCGGCGGCATGGCAGAGCGCCGGAGGTCTCTCCCGCCCGGGCTGGCTGGACCGACGGCCCCGGGCCGATATGGATCGACCGTGCTGACGAGACCGCCGCGCAGGGATACTCCCCTCCACTGATCTGGTCCAACGCCCGCGGCGATCACCTGGTTCCCGACTCCGGGGACTTTTTACGGAAAGCCCGAACTCCCCCGACGGTTTGTCCGTCTAAGGGCCTTTCGTGGCGTTCAGCGGGTCTGGGGGCGCAGTTCCAGGTAGAGGGCGGCCAGCTGGTCGACCGCATCGGCCTCGGTGGGCAGCGAGGTGGCCCGCTGGGCGCCCGCGGCACCGAGCCGCACGGCGAGGCCGGGATCGTCCAGGACGCGGCTGACGGCCCGCTCCAGGGCCGCGGGGTCGCCGGGCGGCACCAGGAGCGCGGCGTCGCTCTCCGGGCCGTGCAGGACCGGATCACCGGGCTTGGCGGGCCCGGCGGGCGCGGCGCCGACCATCATGGGGATCCCGCCGACCCGGGTGGCGACGAGCGGCCGGCCCGCCCGCAGGATCTCCTGGACGATGAGCGGCTGCCCCTCCCACACGCTCGGCACGACGGCGACGTCGGCCGCCGCGAGCAGCTCCGGGACGTCCGGACGCCGGCCGAGCAGCCGCACCGGCAGGTCCTCGCGGTCGATCCGGGCGCCGAGCTCGTCCTCCAGCGGGCCGTCGCCGACGATCGCGACCAGCGGCGGCGGGGTGCGCCGGCCCCAGCCCTCGGCGGCGTCCAGGAGCGTCGGCAGGCCCTTCTGGGCGGCGAGCCGGCCCACCGTGACGATCAGGGGCCGGTCCCCCACGCCCAGCTCGCCGCGGATGTCGGCCCGCGCGGCGGGTCCTGGTTGCGCTCCGGGCGCCGGAGCGGGAACGAGGGCGTGGCCGACCGAACGGGCGCCCAGCTCGCGCATCCGCTCCTCCAGATCGGGCGAGACGCCCAGCACCCGGTCCGCTCCGCGCGCGACGAGCCGCTCGAGCGCGCCGTAGACCGCCGCCGTCCGTCCTCCCGCGATCACCGCGTTGTGCAGCGTCACGACCACCGGCGGGCCGCCCTTGGCGAACCGCAGCGGCCCCGGCGCCACCCGGACGCACGCGGTCACCACCAGGGCGCCGGCGCGCAGGCCGTGGGCGTGCACGACGTCGGCGTCGCGCAGCAGGGTCCGGAGCCTGCGGACCGCCCGCGCGTCGTTCAGCGGGCGCGGCCGGTCGGCGAGGTCGACCTCGGTGAAGCGCACGCCCGAGCCGCCGAAGCCGAACAGCTCCTCGGTCGACGCGGGCCCGCAGACCAGGACGCGGGCACCCGCCTCGGCCAGCCCGGCGGCGACGGACCGCACATGGCGCCCCACCCCGCCGGCACTGGTGCCGAGCACCAGGGCCACCCGCATCCCGTTCAGCTCCGTCTCGGACCTTCGCCCCGCGTCAGACATTGCGCGTCACCCTCCGGCTGAGTACGGCCCGCAGATCCCGGCCGTCGATCATGAACGCGACCACCAGGAACACCAGGGCCGCCACCACGCCCGCCAGCGCGGCGACTCCCACGTTCATCAGCTGTCCCCCGGTGCCGAGCGCGGCGGCGGTCGCGTAACCGGCCGCGCCTCCGGCGGCGGCGCCGGCGAGCCCGGCGGCCAGCGCCCGCGGCACACCGCCGACGGCCGCCCTCCCGCGCGCCCGGACCAGCGTCGCCAGCAGCAGTATCCCCGCCACGGTCATGCCGATGGTGTTGCCCAGGCCGAGCGCGGCGACGATCCAGCCCCGTTCGGCCGAGAACACCAGCACCAGATCGGCCACCATGACCACGAGCCAGCCCGCCACGACGGCGAGCGCCCCCATCTTGCCGCGGCGGCACGCGAACAGCACCCGCCCGAGATGGGCGACCAGCCCGTACCCCAGCAGGCCGGGCGCGAACGCCAGGACCGCCCGGGTGAGCACCTCCTGCTGGAGCTCCAGCCCGGGGTTGAACAACACCGCGATGGGCAGCGCGACCGCGGCCAGGGCGGCGATGCCGGCGCACGACACCAGGATGACCGCGCGGGTGGTCGCGGCGGTGATCCGGTCGAAGCGCGCGGTGTCGCCCTCGCTGACGCGCGCCGACAACATCGGGAACGCGCTGGTGGCGATGGGCACCGCGAGGATCGCCCAGGGCAGCAGGTAGATGGCCCAGGCGTACTGGTAGTTGGCCAGCGCGCCGCCGACGCCCTCGTAGCTGAGCCGGACGACCAGCAGCGCCGAGAGCTGCTGGGCGGCGACCGTGGCCAGGCCCGCGATGGCGAGCCGGCGCACGCGCCGTGCCACCCCGTCGGGGAAGCTCAGCGTCGGCCGCAGGCCCAGCCGCAGCCGCCAGGCGGCGAACCCGGCCGTGACCGCCATCGCCACGCCGCCCATCGCGGTGCCGATGGCCAGCACCAGCTCGGCGTCCAGCGGCAGGTTCTCCAGGTCGTTCTCGTAACCGCGGCCGAGCGGCTCGTACAGCAGGTAGGCGCCGATGACCACCAGGCTGGACATCAGCGGCGCGAGCGCGGGCGCCACGAACCTGCGGTGCGACTGGAGCACCCCGTACAACACCACCGCCAGCCCGTACATGATCATCTGCGGCGCCATGATCACGAGCATGTCGGTGCCGACCGAGACGATGCCCGAACGCGAGCAGCCGCCCAGGTCGCCGCCGACCATCAGGTTCATGATCGGACCGGCCAGCAGTGCCATGAGCAGCGACAGCGGCACCATCAGCAGGACGATCCACGTCAGCAGCGCCGAGCTGATCCGGCGCACCGCCTCCTTGTCGCCGCGTTCGGCCGGGCCGGCCAGAACGGGCACCACCATGCTGGCCAGCGCGCCGCCCGCCACGATCTCGTACACGATGGCCGGGAACTGCGTGGCGGTGAAGTACGCCTGGCTCAGGCAGGACGTGGTGACCGTCTGCGAGAAGATGTAGGTGCGGCCGAACCCCGCGAGCCGCGACAGGACCGTGATGACCCCGATGACGACCGCGGCGCCCGCGAGGCCGCGGGTGAGACGGCGGAGAGAAGGTGACAAGGCGGGACCGTCAGACCGTGGGGTCTCCGGCGCGCGTCGAGGTCGAGCGGGGCTCGGGCACCGCCTCATGGGCGTCCGAGCCCGCGGTGTCCAGGCCCGCGGTGTCCGTGTCCGCGGTGTCCGTGTCCGCGGTGTCCGTGTCCGCGGTGTCCGTGCCCGTCACGTCCGTGCCCGCGCTCTCCGCGGGCGCCGGAGCGGGGGCCGCGACCGGGCGGCGGCCGAGCATGTCGATCCAGTCGAGCGCCGGCGTCTGCTTGATCACCTTGGTGAAGCTGACGTACTCGCTGGCCGCGTTGAGACCGACGAGCCCGGCGAACACCGCCAGGCGCGGCCCGCGGCCGAGCCGGGTGGCGGCCAGCCCGAGCAGGGCGCCCAGCGCGTTGGAGCCGGTGTCGCCCAGCATCGCGCGCTCGCCCAGGTCTTCGGGGAGCAGCGCGGCGGCGGCGCCCAGCGGCGCGGCGACCACGGCGGCGCCGGACGAGGTGAGCGCCAGCGGAGCACCGGTGATCAGCCCGACCTTGATCGCGCGTCCGGGGCGCAGGTCGAACAGGTTCATCAGGTTGGCCGAGCCCGCCACGATCGCGCCGTTGAGCAGCGTGTCGAACGCGCGGCCGGTACGGGTGGGCGCGCCGGACCCGGCGATCGCGGCGGCCGCCAGGCCGGTGGCGCCGATGCCGAGGATCTTGACCGCTCCGCTGGTGACCTCGCCGCGGGCGAGCGCGGTCAGGTGCCCCTTGAAGCCGCGCGAGGAGGTCGTGCCGGCCAGGTCGTCGTACCCGCCGAGAACGCCGGAACCGAGGCCGGCGATCAGCGCGGCGGCGCGCATGCGGCCGCCGAGGCCCGGGGTCAGCAGCCCGCCCGCGGCGGCGCCGGCGACGAACGCCGGGCCCTCCAGCAGGGTGACGGGCTCACCGCGGTGGTTGGTGCGGCCCCACACCTCGTCGCCGGGCAGCCCGTTGAGGCCGGGCGGGCGGCGCGTCAGCGCGACGTAGGCGGCACGGCCCGCGGCGGCGCCGAGCGCGGTCCCGATGAGCAGTCTCCGCATCGCGGGTCACCCGGCCTTTCCGGCGGCGGGCGCGGGCGAGGGCAGGTAGCCGCTCGCGTCGGGCCCGATCCCGTACTGGCCGGCCTTGCCCGCCAGCTCGTCCTGGAGCGACAGGATGACGACCACCTGGCCGGACGACTTGTCGGCCATGTCGACCGACGAGACGTTCTTGTCGACGTCCGAGCCGCGCAGGGCGCTGATCAGGCCGCCCTTCTGCGCCGCGGTGTTGGGCCCGCCGAGGACGGTGCCGCCGGCGGCGGCGTCGAGCGCGGTGGTGACCGACAGCAGCGCCTTGTTGTCGGTGTCGCCGCCGGACGCGGTGTAGGGGGTCGAGGGTGCCATCACGACGGCGAGTGTCGCATGCTGGCCGGGCTTCCCGCTGGTGGTCACGTAACCCGCCTGCTTGAATCCGCCGAGGACCGCGCCGCCGGAGGCGTCCTCGCGGCCCGCCTTGGCCGTGTCCTTGGTCACGATCGCGCTGGCCAGCACCGCGCCCGCCTTGTCGTAGGCGCTCGCGTCGGAGGCGAACGTGACGCCCTCCGGCTTGAGCTGCCCGGCGAGGATGTCGACGGTCTGCTCCTGGTCGTCGTTCAGGAACTTCTTCTGGATCGTCACCCGTCCGGTGACGGTGGCTCCCGCCTGCTGGGCCAGCTCGCTGACCTGCTCGAGCGCCTCGCTGGCCGCGCCGGGGGTCTCGACGAAGACCACCGACTGGCCGCGCAGCCGCTCGGTGACGATCTGCGGGCCGAGGACCTGGGCGAACTGTTCCTCGCCCCGGATCTGCTGGGTCAGCGTGGTGTTCTCGGCGCGCAGCCTGTCGCCGCGCTCCTTGGCCGCCGTGGCCTGGCTGCGCAGGCTGTCGGCGACCGACTGGGAGAGCGTGGTGGAGCCCAGGATGATGCCGAGCGCCAGCGCGAGGAAGATCGCGACGATGGAGACGAGGTGGTATCGAAAATCGATCACGTGAAGAGTCCGGTCAGCCAGAAGAGGAAGGCGTGCCAGCGGTCGGCCAGCAGCGGGAGCAGCACGTCCCCGGCCGGCGACATGATCACGGCGGTGGTCATGGCGATGAACGCGCCGAGCACCAGGAACAGCAGCGACCAGGTGGAGATGCGGCTGCGGTAGAGGCGGCTCACGCCCTTGGCGTCGACGAGCTTGCTGCCGACCCGGAGCCGGGTGAGGAAGGTGCTCGCCATGCCGGCCCGGCCCTTGTCGAGGAACTCCACCATGTTGGCGTGCGTGCCGACGGCGACGATGAGCGTGGCGCCCTTGTCGTCGGCGAGCAGCATGGCGATGTCCTCGCTGGTCGCGGTCGCCGGGAAGACGACGGCCTCGCGGCCGAGCTCCTCCACCCGCTTGAGGCCGGGCGCGCGGCCGTCCCGGTACGCGTGCACGACGATCTCGGCGCCCGAGGTCAGCGCGTCGTCGGAGACCGAGTCCATGTCCCCGACGATCATGTCGGGCCGGTAGCCGGCCTCCATGAGCGCGTCCGCGCCGCCGTCGACCCCGATCAGGACCGGCCGGTATTCGCGGATGTACGGGCGGAGCGCGGCGATGTCCTCGCGGTAGTGGTAACCGCGCACCACGATCAGCACGTGCCGGCCGTCGATGCGGGTCGTCACCTCGGGCACGCCGACGCCGTCGATGAGCAGGTCGCGCTCGCGCTTGACGTACTCCATCGTGTTGGCGACGAACGCCTCGAGCTGGTGCGACAGGCCCGCCTTGGCCTCGGTCAGCGCCTCCTCGACGCGCTCGGGCGTCTGCACGGTGCCCTTGGCGACGACCTCGTCGCCGCGGTAGACGGTCTCGTCCTCGATCCGGACGAGGTCGCCCTCCTTGAGCTTGGCGAAGATCTCCGGCCCGACGTCGTCCAGGAGCGGGATGCCCGCCTCGACCAGGATCTGCGGCCCCAGGTTGGGATAGCGGCCGGAGATGCTGGGCGCGACGTTGACCACCGCGGCGACCTGACAGGACACCAGCGCCTCGGCGCTGACCCGGTCGATGTCGACGTGGTCGATCACGGCGATCTCGCCGGGCTCCAGCCGCTTGGTGAGGTCCTTGGTGCGCCGGTCGAGCCGCGCCGCGGCGTTGACGCCGTTCGGGCCGTCCTCCTTGCCGCGGCCCAGGGCGCGCACGCGGCGCTGGAGCCTCGGCGAGATCAGCGCGCGACGCTCGGTGGTCGGAGACGGGTCGTTCATCGGTTGCCATCCTGCCAGAGCGCGGGAGACGACACCTGTAACGACGAACGGCAGGGCGTGTTCGTTCGTGCACTGTCGGTCGCTTTGGCGCGCTTCGCGACCGCCGCCAGGCCCGTCTCCCGGTGGGCCTCCAGGTCAGTGCTCCTCGGCCGCCAGCTGCAGCAGCTCCTCGGCGTGGGCGCGGCCCAGCTCGGAGTCCTCCAGGCCGGCGAGCATGCGCGACAGCTCGCGGAGCCTGCCCTCGCGGTCGAGGGCGGTCACGCCGCTGCTGGTGACCAGTCCGTCGCTGGACTTCTCCACCAGCAGATGCTGGTCGGCGAACGCGGCCACCTGCGGAAGATGTGTGACGACGATCACCTGGGCGTTGCGGGCCAGCCGGGCGAGCCGCCGGCCGATCTCGACCGCCGCCTTGCCGCCGACGCCCGCGTCGACCTCGTCGAAGACGAACGTCGGGACGGGGTCGGCGCCGGCGAACACCACCTCGATGGCGAGCATCACCCGCGACAGCTCACCGCCGGAGGCGCCCTTGTGCAGCGGCAGCGGCGTGGCGCCCGGGTGGGGCGCGAGCCGCACCTCGACCTCGTCGGCGCCGTGCGGCCCGTACTCGGGCGTCCGGGTGACCGAGACCACGACGCGGGCGTGCGGCATCGCCAGCGCGGTGAGCTCCTCGGTGACGGCGGCGGAGAAACGTTCGGCGGCGCGGGTGCGCACCGCCGTCAGCTCGGCGGCCTCGGCGGCGAGCCGTTCGGTGAGCTCGGCCTCCTCCGCCTGGAGCGCCTCGATGCGCTCGTCGTCGCCCTCCAGCTCGGTGAGGCGCGCGGCGGACGCGGCCGACCACTCCAGGACCGCGTCGAGGGTCTCGCCGTACTTGCGGGTCAGGCCGGTCAGCTCGGCGCGCCGCTCCTGGACGGCGGCCAGCCGCGCCGGGTCGGCCTCGACGGACTCGGCGTAGGACGCGAGCTCGGTGCCGGCGTCCGACACCAGGTATCCGGCCTCGGCGAGCCGGTCGGCCAGCGCGGCGAGCGCCGGGTCGTGGTCGCGCACCGCGTCGAGCGCGTTGCGCGCCGAGCCGAGCAGGCCGACCACGTTGGCCGCCTCGATCGCCGCCGCCGGGTCGCCCAGCAGCGCCTCGTGGGCCGTGGTCGACGCGCTGCGCAGCGCGTCGGCGTGCCCCAGGCGCTCCTCCTCGGCGGCCAGCTCGACGTCCTCGCCCGGCTTGGGGTCGGCCTTCTCGATCTCCTCCAGGCCGAAGCGGAGCATGTCGGCCTCCTGGGCGCGTTCGCGCGCCCGGGTGGTCAGCTCCTCCAGCAGCGCGGTGACCTGCCGGTGCCGCTGGTAGGCGGCGGTGTAGGCGCGCATCGGCTTGGTCAGCGCGCCGCCCGCGTAGCGGTCGAGCGCGCCGCGCTGGCGCCCGGCCTGCAGCAGCCGCTGCTGGTCGGACTGGCCGTGCACGGCCACCAGGTCGTCGGCGAGGTTGATGAGCAGGCTGACCGGCACCGACCGGCCGCCGAGGAACGCGCGCGAGCGGCCCTCCGCGGACACCGACCGGGTGATGATCAGGGCGCCCTCGTCGAGCTCGCCGCCGGCCTCCTCGACCCGTTCGACCACCCGGCCGCCCGGATCGATCACGATCCGGCCCTCCACGGTGGCCCGTTCGGCCCCCGGCCGGACCCGCTGGGGGTCGGCACGGCCGCCGAACATCAGGCCCAGGCTGGTGACCACCATGGTCTTGCCCGCGCCGGTCTCGCCGGTGACGACGTTGAACCCCGGCGACAGGTCCAGCACGGCCTCGTCGATCACACCGAGGCCCTGGATCCGCACCTCATCGACCATCGGACGCACCAGCGTCAACCCCTCGTGAACAGAACCCGTGTCCGGGCCTCGCCGTCTCGCGGTTTCGCTGGTGAGATTATCGCTCTTGTCCACGTCCGGCCTCCCCCGCCGAGGGCGGGGTTTCGTCACACACCGGCGTCGCCGCCGCCGCGCCGTCCACCGCCCCGGCCGCTCCGTCGCCGCTGACCTGCCCGGACGCACCCGGCCCTGCCATCTGGCCGGCCTCGCCCCGTCCCTCCGGCGCACCCTGAGTGACCTCGCCGCCGGGTACGCGTGGCGTGTCTTCGTTCGATACGGCGTTCTGGCGGACCCTGCCGCGCCAGCCGGTCACCGGCAGGCCGAACTTGGTGACGAGCCGGTCGGTGAACGGGGTCAGGTGCAGGCGGGCCAGCCGTACCGGATCGGCGCCCCGGCGCACCTCGACCCGCGCGCCCGGCGGCAGGTCGAGCGTGCGGCGGCCGTCGCACCACAACACCGCGCGCGGCGTGCCGGGCAGCACCTCGATCGCCAGCGTCGAACGCGGCGACACGACGATCGGCCGGGCGAACAGCGCGTGCGCGCTGATGGGGACCACCAGCATCGCCTCCACCTCGGGCCACACGATCGGGCCGCCCGCCGAGAACGCGTAGGCGGTCGACCCCGTCGGCGTCGCGCACACCACGCCGTCGCAACCCCAGTTGGACAGCGGCCGCCCGTCGATCTCGGCGACGACCTCGAGCATGCGCTCGCGCTCGGCCTTCTCGACGGTCGCCTCGTTGAGCGCCCACGTCGTGCCGGTGACCGTCCCGTTGCGGCGCACCATGACGTCGATGGTCATGCGCTCCTCGACGTCGTAACGCCGCGTGACGACCCGTTCGACGGTGGCCGTGAGGTCCTCGCGCTCGGCCTCCGCCAGGAACCCGACGTGCCCGAGGTTGACGCCGAGCAGCGGCGTGCCCGCGGGCCTGGCCAGGTCGGCGGCGCGCAGCAGCGTGCCGTCGCCGCCCAGCACCATGACCACCTCGGCGCCCTCGGCCGCCGCCGGGGTGCCCGGCATGACCTCCACGCCGGCGCAGCCGATGTCGGCGGCCTCGCCCTCCAGCACCCGCACGCCGATGCCGGCCCCGCTGAGGCGCTCGATGACCAGCTGCGCGCTGCGGACCGCCTCACGCCGCCCGGTGTGGGCGACGACCAGCACCGACCTTGTGCTCACTGGGGCCCCTCCGTGATGGCCTTCTTCAACCCGGCCTCGTCCAGGGGCGGCGCGTCGGCGCGCAGCCACAGGAAGTACTCCACGTTGCCCGACGGGCCGGGCAGCGGGCTGGCCGTCACGCCCCGCACGCCCAGGCCGAGCGTCCGCGCGTGCGCGGCCACGTCCCGCACCGCCTCCGCGCGCAACTCGGGATCGCGCACCACACCTCCCGCGCCGACCCGTTCCTTACCCACTTCGAACTGCGGTTTCACCATGAGCGCGTAGTCGGCGCCGGGAGCGGCGCACGCCTTGACGGGCCCCAGCACGAGCTTCAGCGAGATGAACGACAGGTCGCCCACCACCAGGTCCGGCGCCGCCGCCTCGGGCTGCCCGAGCTGCTCCGGGGTGAGATCACGGACGTTGACACGTTCGAGCACGGTCACCCGCTCATCGGTCCGCAACGACCAGGCGATCTGCCCGTACCCCACGTCGACCGCGTAGACCCTCGCCGCACCGGCGCGCAACAGCACGTCGGTGAACCCGCCGGTCGAGGCGCCCGCGTCCAGGCACACCCGCCCCTCGGGCCGCAGATCCGCGAACGCCTCCAGCGCCCCGGCCAGCTTGTGCCCGCCGCGCGAGACGTACTCGGGCCCGGCGTCGCCGGTGTCGACCACGATCGCCGCCCCGGTCTCCACCTGCGTGGCCGCCTTGCCCGCCGTCTGCCCGCCGACCTTGACCCGCCCGTCCGCGATCAGCTGCCCCGCATGCTCCCGCGACCGCGCCAGCTTCCGCCGCACCAGCTCGGCGTCCAACCGCCGTCGGCTCATCGACCATCGCCCGGCCGACCGCCACCCACCCCACCAGGAACGTCAGGACAAGGCACCCCACCACCCTGACCGGGCGTCGGACCACCGGGGCGCTGAGCGGCACCACCAGGCCCGGGCACCGGGCCACCCGGGCGCGGCGTGGGGCCACCCGGGCGCGGCGTGGGGCCGCCCGGGCGCGGCGTGGGGCCGCCCGATGCGGGTGCTGGGCCACCTGGGCGTGGCGTGGAGCCGCCCGGACCGGGCCCGGGGCCACCAGGACGCGGGGCGGCAGGGTTCGGGCCGGGCGCGGGAGCGCCGGGACCGCTCGGGCCGAAGCGGGGGTGGGCTGGTGGAGGTGGGGCGTCGGAGTCGTCGTCGGCCGAGACGAGGAGCTCCTGGAGGCGCTGGTGGACGTCCTCGAAGACCTCGACGTGCTCGGGGACCTGCGTACCGCCCAGCCTGCCGAGCGGGGCGAGCGCGGCGTCGACGCGCGGGTCGCCGGTCGGCTCGGGCGGCGGCCCGGCCCGGAACGGCGGCGCGACGTAGGGGGCCGGGGCCGCCTGCCCTCCGGCGGGAGCCGCCGGGGCCGGCGAAGGCGCGCCAGACGCCTCCTGAGCCTCGGCCGGGCCCTGCTGGGCCGTGCCCGGGGGTTGCGGGTGCGGGGCCGCGCTCACGCGCACGCTCCACACCGGCCCGGGACCGGCCGGATCCGGCTCGGGAGCACCGGGGGCGGGCGGGGTCGCCGCCTCCTGGTCCCCGGCGGCGTCGCCAGACATCACGTTTTACCTCCAAGAAGACCCCCGGCCGCGTGCCGCGGGTCGCTTCGGGCTCAGTCAGAACGCTACCGTCCCATCACGACATCGTTGTCGACCGAACGGGGAACGGCCTGACCATGGCGAACGAGGAGGATTGCCGCATCGCCCTCGACCGGGTGGCGGAGCGGCTCGGCGAGGTGGACCCCGACCAGCTCGCCCGGCATGTCGTCGAACGCACGATCAGCTGCCGGATCCCGGATCTGGACGTGGCGTACATGACGCGGCTCCACGCCGGCGGCCTGGACAAGTTCGAGCCGACGGCCGACCCCGGGTCCGCTCAGGTCCGCCTGACCGTGGGCAGCGACGACCTGGTCGCGCTCGCCAACGACGCGCTCAACCCCGCCAAGGCCTGGGCGGCCGGACGGCTCAAGATCGAGGCGAGCATCTTCGACCTCCTCCGGCTCCGCAAACTGCTCTGACGGCGAGAGGCCCTGCCACCCCGGAGGGGCGGCAGGGCCTCGAACGGTGATGCCCGTCAGCGGTGATGGCGGCGCGGCAGTTTGAAGCCGCGTTCGGCCATCAGCGCGCGCAACCGGTCGGGGTAGTCGGTGATGATGCCGTCCACGCCGTCGTCGATCAGCTTGCTCATGGTGGCCGTGTCGTCGACCGTCCAGGGGATCACCTTGATGCCCATCCGGTGCGCCTGGTCGACCATCGCCCTGGTGACGTACGGCCGGTAGGCGGGATCGGTGACCGTGCCGTTCTGCGGGAACCCGTGCACCGGCGAGAACGCCGTCACGCCGAACGACTTGATCGCCTTCAGCGGGTCGCCGCCGAAGTCGTCGATGTCGATCCCGCCCAGCCACGGCGAGGCGCCAGGCTGCCCGACCTGCAAGAAGTCGTAGTTGGTGAGCGCCACCAGCGGCAGCCGCCGCTCGACCTGGCGCATCCGCTTCAGCGCGCCCCAGTCGAAGCTCTGGATCGTCACCTGGCGCAGCAGCCCGGCCCGCCGGACCTCCCGTGCCGTCACCTGGACGAACTGCTCCCGCGGCGCGGTCTCGCTCGGCGCGCCCGCCTCGACCTTGGTCTCCACGTTCAGCGTGACCCCGTACGCGCGGTAGCGGTGGATCAGGCCGAACACCTCGCGCAGCAGCGGCATCCTCGCGCCGGGTGCCGCCCGCTGCCCCGGGAACTCCGCCAGGGTCTGCGAGCCGCAGTCCATGGCGCGGACCTGCTTCAGCGTCAGCGTGTTGATGTACTTGCCCACGTAGGGGAACTCCGGGTCGTCCGGCGTGACGGGCGCGGTGTCCTTGCACTTGCGCGAGTTGACGCGCCGGTCGTGCGTGACGACCGCCTGCCCGTCCTCGGTGATCTGCACGTCCAGCTCGAGCGTGCTGACCCCGAGTTCGAGCGCGTTGGCGAACGCCGGGAGCGTGCTCTCGGCCACCAGCCCGAGCCCGCCGCGGTGCGCCTGCAGGTCGAACGCCCGCCGCTGCCCCTGCCCGGCCGCGGCGGCGGGCTGGACCGCGCTCACGGCCACCGCTCCCCCGAGCCCCGCCGCCACTACGGCGCGACGCCATCTCGTCATGGATCATCCCTTCCGTGTCGTGCGGGACACGGTCCGGTACGGGTACGGCCATCAGGTGATTCCCGGACGAACGAGCGGTGACGCGACGATGCCGATCTCGGCCAGGCCGATGCCGGTCCAGGTCATTGCGCGACCGCCCGGCCGGTGATCGGGTCGAGATCGAACCGGCCCTGCCGCGCGCCGCGCGGCGCGGCGAGATGAGGTGACCCATGAAGCGACTCGTGCCCCTGGCCCTGCTGGCCATACTCGCCACAACCGCCTCCCCGGCGCCGGCGAACGCCCGCCCCGCACCAGAACGGACCGTCCCCCTTCTCGCGGACGCCGCTCCCGCACCGCAGGCCCCTACCCCCGCACTGCCAGGCACCGAGGCGGCTGTCGTAGCGGCGCAAGCGGGCGCCCGGGCTCTACTGGCGGGAGATGGGGCCGCGCTGCCGGGGGGTGGGGGTGTCGAGGTCGATCCGGTGGCGAGCTGGAACTCGCTGGCGCTGGAGTCGGTGCGTCTGGTCCGGGCGAGCGACGCCGACGCGGCGCGTTCGTACGCGATGGTGAACGCGGCCGTCTACGACGCGGTCAACGGCATCGAGGGCCGTCACGCGCGGCGGAAGCGGGCGCACCTGCTCAGGGCGCCCGCCGGGGCACCGGAGCGCGCCGACGAACGCGCGGCAGCGTCGGCGGCGGCCCACGCCGTGCTCGTGCGCCTCTATCCCGACCAGGCGGCCCGCTTCGACGCGCAACTCCAGGCCGACCTCGCCCGGCTCGGCGGAGGCGCGCGGGTCGCCGCGGGCCTCGCGTGGGGACGAACGGTCGGCGCGGACGTCGTCCGGCTCCGCACCACGGACGGCTCACGCCCGGTGGAGAGCCAGGCGGGCGGCACCGGCCCGGGGATCTTCCCCCTGGCCTGGTCGGGCACGCAGTACCGCGCCATGACCCCGTTCGGCATCGCGGACGCGGCGCCCTATGTCGGGCCCGGCCCGGCTCCGCTCACCGGCCTCGACTACGCCGCCGCGTTCGCCGAGGTCAAGCTGGTCGGCGACGCCGCGATCCCGGACGCCGCCAAGGTCGCCCTCTACCAGTACTGGTCGCTCCCGGCCGGTTCGGCGCAGCCACCGGGCGAATGGCTCAAGATCGCCCTTGAGGTGTCCGCGCGGCGCTCGGTGCCGCTCGCGGCGAAGGCCCGTCTCTTCGCCCTGCTCGGCGCGGCGCTCTCGGACGTCTCGATCCCGACCGTGCGGACCAAGTACGTTCATCGGCACTGGCGGCCCGAGACCGCGATCCAGCAGGCCGACACCGACGGCAACCCGCACACCGAGAAGGACCCGAACTGGAAGGCGCGGGCCGGTTCGCCGGGCAGCACGCCGGAGTACGTCTCGGGGCACAGCTCGTTCAGCGCGACCGCCGCCACCGTGCTCGCGGGCTTCTTCTGCGCCGACCGGATCGGGTTCACGCACGTGACCGACTCGGCCCCCGTCGACCCGGCCACCGGGCGGCCGATGGAACGCACGTTCACGGGCTTCTCCGACGCGGCCGCCGACGCGGGCCGGTCGCGCGTGGTGGGCGGCGCGCACTTCGAGTTCAGCAACCAGTCCGGGCTGGCGATGGGCCGGAACGTCGGCTCGGAGGTCCTGGCGCGGAGGCTCCTCTACACGACCGGCCCGACCCATCACGGCCACTGCCCGCTCTAGAGGCCGAGACGTTCCAAGGCGCCCTTCACCGCCTCCGGTGGTGAAGGGGCGTCGGCACGCCAGGCGGCGGCCGCCAGGGCGCGCAGGCCGTCGTAAGGATCGCCCTCGCCGGTGAGCACGATCTGGTCGCCGTCCCAGCGGGCGGTCCAGCCGACGCACGCGTAACCGCCGCCGTCCTCCCGTACCTCCGGATGGGGAACGAGGAGCCCGCCGAGGTCGGCCGCCAGATAGCTGGGACGGTGGCTCGGCCCGGCGGTGAGGGCCGCCAGCGGGTCCGTCACCCCGGTGAAGACCAGCAGGCTGTCGGCGCCGCCGTTGTGGGCGCCCTCGATGTCGGTGTCGAGCCGGTCGCCGACGACCAGGGGGCGTTCGGCCCCGGTACGGATGATGGACTCGTGGTGGAGAGGCCGTTCGGGCTTGCCGGTGACGATGGGGGCGACGCCCGTCGCGGTACGGATCACCTGGAGCAGGGAGCCGTTGCCCGGCCTGGGCACGCCGTCGGCGCCGGGAATGGTGAAATCGCCGTTCGAGCCCACGAAGAGCGCGCCCGCGGCGACCGCCTTGGAGCCCTCGGCGATCAGCCCGTACGAGAGGTTGGGGTCGAAGCCCTGCACGACGGCGGCCGGGCGTTCGGACGCGGTGCTGACGGGACGCAGGCCCCTGGCGTAGAGGGCCTGGCGCAACCCCATGCCGCCGACGACCAGGACCTTGGACCCGGCGGGCAGCCGTTCGGACAGGAGCCGGGCCGCGGCCTGCGACGAGGTCACCACGTCCTCTGGCGACGCCGGCACGCCCACGGTGGTGAGGAGCGCGGCGACGGCGTTGGGCGTCCGGGAGGCGTTGTTGGTCACGAACGCGAGCCGCTGCCCGGCGGCACGCGCCTTCGCCAGGGACTCGGCGGCGGCCGGCACCGGACGGTGGCCCACGTAGACGACCCCGTCGAGGTCGAGCAAGGCCACGTCGTACGCCTCGCTCAGCGGCCGGTCACTGCTCTTCATGAAGTCCCTTCCAGATAGGTGCGCCGGGATCACCCCGACGCAGTACGCCCAAGACACCTAGCCCGTCCACGCCGCCGGGACGCGGCGAGTACGCACCGTACGTGCCGATCCCCGCGGTACATGCCGCGCGGTCCATCCGCCGAAGCACGCCCCGTACGCATGCCCCAGTCCAGACGCTGCGTACAACCGGTTCGCACCACGCAGACGTCCGCACCGGCCGACCAGCCCGCGGCATGCCGGCGGCCGGCGCGGTCCATACGCATGCCCCGGCCCGTACGCGGCGTACAGACCGTCCGCACCACGCAGACATCCGCACCGGGCAACCAGGCCGCGGCGCGCCGGCCGGCGCGGTCCGAACGCATGCTCCGGCCCGTTCGTGGGGTGCGGTCGGATCGCGCCGGGTGGGCGGGGTGGCCTGAAGTGGTCATCTGCGGGAGGCCAGGGTGGCTCGGACGTGGCGGAGGGCGTTGGAGTAGTCCTTGTTGTCCGGGCGCATCGCAGCGGCGAGTGCCAGATGCTCGACCGCGGCCTGGAACTCGCCCATGCGGCTGAGTGAGAGGCCGAGGCCGAACAGGGCGTAGTCCTCGGCCGGATCGGCCTCCACGATCGATCTGAAGCTCTCCGCCGCCTCACCGAAGCGCCGGGCCCCGAACTGCGCCCGGCCCAGTGCCTCGCGAATGCTGCGGGACGCCGGCTCGGCGGCGGCGGCCCGGGTGAGCAGCTGCACGGCGGCCGCGGGACTGCCTGATCTGAGGAGCTCCAGGCCCCTCGTGTACCACTCGTACACCCCGCCGTCCGGAGCGGCGGGCCTTGGTTCCTCGCCCGGGGAATCCTCCGATCGTCCCGGCCCTTGAACACTCATGTGGACCTCTCCTTCGACCCTCATGACGGTACCCGGGCGGGCCGCGCCGCCCCGCCCATCGTTACCATGCCCACAGTGGACGACGATCTCCCTTCCGGGCTGGGCCCAGAGGCCTTCAGCGCGTGGATCTTCGGGGCCGCCGAGCCGGTCGCGGCGACGGGGCTGGAGCTGGCGCCGTTCTGCGGCGTGCGCTTCGCGCCCGAGGTCGTGGGGGATCTGGCGGCCGTCACGTCGCCGCCGTACGACGTGATCGACGAAGAGGCCCTCGGCCGCCTGCTGGCCAGCGACGGGCACAACATCGTCCGGCTGATCCTGCCGCCGACGGCCGCGGAGGGCGCCGACACGCTGCGCCGCTGGCTCACCGTCGGCGCCCTGGCCGCCGATCCCGAGCCGGCCCTCTACGTCTATGAGGCCGCCTCCGGCGAGACCCCCGTCCAGCGGGGCCTGATCGGCGCTCTGGGCCTGCGGGCCGAGAGCAGCGGCGTGGTCCTCCCCCACGAGAACGTCTATCCCGGTCCGGTGCGCAACCGCCTGGAGCTGATGGCCGCGACCCACGCCAATTCCGAGCCGATCTTCTTGATCTACGAGGGCGGCGGCGACGCGGCGACGATCATCGATGAGATCGCCGCGACGACGCCCCTGGTGGAGTTTCAGGGCGGGGACGGGCTGACCCACCGGCTGTGGCTTACCAGCGACCCCGATCACCATGCTCGCGTCGCCGCCGACCTGGGCCCCCGGCAGGCCCTGATCGCCGACGGCCATCACCGCTACGCCACGTACCGGGCCCTCCAGGCACGGCACCACGCCGCCGGGGACGGACCTGGCCCGTGGGACCACGGCCTGGCGCTCCTGGTCGACTCCACCCGCTATCCCCCGTATCTGGGCGCCATTCACCGTGTGCTGCCAGATCTCCCTCCTGCCGAAGCGGTCGCACTCGCCGCGCGGATCTTCCAGGTCACCGAGCAGCCCGACCTGCCCACGGCCCTGGACGCGCTGGCTTCCGTGCGCCACACCGAGCAGGCCACCGCGTTCGTCGTCGGTGGCGGCGAGAGCCTGTACCTGCTCACCGCGACCGGCCTGGCCGACTCCATGCCTGCCGACCACTCCGAACGCTGGCGCGGCCTCGACACCGCCATCCTCGACCGCCTTCTGATCGAGGGCGTCTGGAAGATCCCCGAGGACGAGCGCAGCGTCGAGGTCGTCCACGACGACCCCGCCGCCGCGATCGAACGAGCCCACCGCACCGGCGGCACCGCCGTCATCCTCAACCCCCTCAGCGTGGAGGACGTCCTGGCCGTGGCGGCGGACGGCGATCGCGTCCCGCGCAAGTCCACCTCGTTCGGCCCCAAACCCCGCACCGGCCTAGTGCTCCGCCTCCTCACCCCTAACCACCCCCGAGGAGCCCGGCGCTAAGGGGATCCAGCCTTGGGGCACACGGCATCCGCAGACGCGGCATCTGGGGATGCGGCAGTTGCAGTCACCCCACCCGAAGACACGTCAGCCTCGAACACCTCGGCCTCGGACACGGCGGCCGAGGACACGCCGGACGCGGACATCGCGGCCTCGGACACAGCGACCTCGGCCACAGCGCC
This sequence comes from Spirillospora sp. NPDC047279, assembly GCF_040643285.1. Classification (NCBI taxonomy): domain Bacteria; kingdom Bacillati; phylum Actinomycetota; class Actinomycetes; order Streptosporangiales; family Thermomonosporaceae; genus Spirillospora; species Spirillospora sp. NPDC047279. The sequence goes on along the minus strand of NZ_JBEYUA010000009.1, from coordinate 5,956 downwards.
TTCGGGCTCCGCGGCCTCGAACACGGCGACCTCGGACACGCCGCACGCGGACACGGCAGCCTCGGACGCGGCGGCCTCGGACACGGCAGCCTCGGGCTCGGCGGCCTCGGGCTCGGTGGTTGGGGATACGGCTACGAGGGCGGCGTCGTAGACCTCTACCTCGTAGCGGCCGATCCTGAGGTCGTCGCCCTTCCAGAAGCGGCGGCGGAGGGAGCCGCGGACCTCGATGAGGTCGCCGCGGCGCCAGGTGGAGCTCTGGTCGGCAACGGCGGACACCCAGCTGGCGCAGGCGAGGGTGTCGACCATGCGGCGCCGGCCGGGCTCGGATCGAGGCCGGTCGACGATCAACCGCCAGGCGACGACCAGTCCGGAGGGCAGGTCGCGGCGCAGCGGGTCCTCGGCCAGCCTGCCGAGCAGGACGACGTCGTTCACATGCGGGCAGGTCATGTCGACTCCTCAGGGTGAAGAGATGCTTTCGCTCTGGAGTCGATCCTGGAAGACAGGACCCCGGCAGCGGAAGCCCGGACCGAAACTGTGGATAACCGGGGCGCCGGGGGGCGATGATCTGTCCATGGACACCGAGACCACGGTCACGCCGCTGGGCGGTGACGTCTACGAGATCGACACGCGGATGGCGGGGTACACGGGCATCACCGCCGGCTACCTGATCCTGTCCGACCGGCCATGTCTGGTGGAGCCGGGGACCGCGGGTTCGGCACCGGTCGTCCAGCGGGCGCTCACCGAGCTGGGCGTGGGCCCGCAGGACCTGGCGAGCGTGGTCGTGACGCACATCCACCTCGACCACGCGGGCGGGGTCGGGGACATCGCCGAGATGTACCCGCAGGCCGAGGTCGTCGTCCACGAGAAGGGCGCACGGCACCTGGTGGGCCCGGAACGGCTGATGCGCAGCGCCCGGATGGTGTACGGGGACGCGCTCGACCGGCTTTTCGGGGAACTCAAGCCCACCGACGCGGCACGGATCCGGGCCGTGGAGGAGACCGGCGCGATCGACCTGGGGGGCGGGCGGCGGCTCGAGTCCTACTACTCCCCCGGGCACGCCAAGCACCATGTCGGCCTGATGGACTCGTTCACGGGCGACCTGTACGTGGGCGACGCCGCCGGCATCTACATCCCGGAGACCGCCGACGTGCGGCCCGCGACGCCTCCTCCGGACTTCGATCTGGAGACGGCGCTGCGGTCACTGGCCAAGTTCCAGGCCTTGCAGCCCGAACGGCTGCTGTTCGCGCACTACGGGCCGGTGTCCGAGGTGACCGACGTTCTCGAACGGTCGGCCGAGGAACTGCGGGTGTGGGTCGACGCGGTGAAGGACGCCCGCGACGAGGGACTCGACCTCGACCATGCGGCGGCGATGGTGCGGGAACGCACCCAGGACCGTTACCGCATGACCAAGGAGATCACCGACCCGGAGACCATCGAGAAGTACGAGGTCCTGAACGGCGCGGTGAGCAACGTCGCCGGGATCATGCACGCCCTCGACCGCCACGCCTGACACGAACGCGACCAGCACCACCTATGTGACCGACGCGGTCGGCGTGCTCGGAAGCGGACGTGACAGGCGCGGACGTGACAGGCGCGGACGTGACAGGCGCGGACGTTGTCGGCGCGCCCCTGGCGCCTGCGCCCGGGTCACAGGTGACCCGGGCGCGTCGACCACGGCCGGCGCGGACGGTCAGTGGCGGAAGGGGCCGGTCACCTCGAACGTGTGGCCGTCGGTGCCCGCCACGAAGCCGCTCTTGCCACGCTGGGACGAGAAGTACAGGCGGGAGCCGTCGGGCGAGAACGCGGGCCCGGTGATCTCGGACTCGTCGTGGCCGACGACGCGCAGGAACGGCGTCACGACACCGTCGGGCGTGATGAGGTTGATCTCCATGTTGTCGCCGTCCTCGGCGATGTAGAGGTCGCCGGAGGCCGCGCCGGTGATGTTGTCGACGCCGTGCAGCGGGGCGGCGCCGCCGGGGACCAGGTCGTCGTCGTACGCCAGGTCGAGCCGTTCGGCGTTGGCGTCGTACGCCCACACGCGATTGTCGCCCTTGGTGGTGAAGTAGCAGATGCCGCCCGCGTAGTAGCAGCCCTCGCCGCCCGAGAAGCGCATCGCGCCCTGCACCTGGTCACGGGTGGGAGTCAGCCACATCTGCGGGTTGGGGACGTTCGCCCAGCGCACCGCGCCCAGGCCGGTGCCGATCAGCACCTGAAGCGTGCCCTTGGACAGGTCGCCCCAGGTAGTGGGCAGGAATCGGTAGAAGCACCCGTTCCCGACGTCCTCGGTCATGTAGACGACCTTGCGCACCGGGTCGCAGGCGGCGGCCTCGTGCTTGAACCGTCCCATCGCCGGGTGCGCCTTGGCCGCCTTCTGACCGTACGGGTCGGTCTCGTACACCAGGCCGAAGTCGTGCTCCTCGCACGACAGCCAGGTGTTCCAGGGCGTCGCGCCGCCCGCGCAGTTGAGCGTGGTTCCGTTGAGGATGCGGTACGCCGAGGTGATCTTGCCGGTGGCGTCGAACTTCACCGCCGACGCTCCGCCCACGACCGGCACCTCGGAGTTGCTCACGTAGACCCACCCGGCACCGTCGCGGTAGCACGCGCCGCCATCGGGCGCCGGGTGCCAGGTGTACCGCGTTCCCTCGACCCTCTGCAGCGACCGCGCCACCACCCGGCTGGTGAAACCGGCGGGCAGCTGCACGCCGTTGCCGTCGGCGGCGAGCAGCGGCCCGTACGGGCCGGGGCCGGGCTGCGCGGGGCCCGCGAACGCCTGCTGCCACAACGCGCCCGAAAAGGCGGTCGTACCACCGGCGATCGCGGTGGTGCGCAGGAACGTACGTCGGTTCAGGGCGATGGGCATGATGCTCCCTCACAGGCTTCGCTCGACCGGCGAAGTCCATCACCGCCGGATTACTCCGGCGACCCCCGACTGGCACGATCTTGCGAATATTCGGTGAAGAGCACCCACGCGTCAACCCCTGCCGCAGGGGACACCGGTCCACCTGCGGCAAGGCGTTGTCGGGTCATCACTCGGCTGGGGGACGCTGCTCCTGGCCGGCCGGGTCATCGGTCGTCTTGGGCTCCAGGAAGACCACCGAGTGCTCGGGAGCCTCCTCGCCGGGTCCCTCGTCCTCGCGAACCTCGTCCTTGGCGGCCGCCGTGCCGCTGGGGGGCGCCTCAGCGGGCTGGAACGCGATGGCGGTCGGGTCGGGCGCGTCCAGCACCCCGATCTCGACCCGCCCCTCCGGCGCCCCCTGCTCGTCCGAACGTTCCGACGTCACCTCATCCGCAACGGCCGCACCATCGTCGGACGAAGCGTCCTCCTCAGCAGCGTCGCCGAACGTAGCGGCATCCTCCTCAGCGCCGTCGCCGGACGAGGCGTCCAGCTCCTCGTCAGCGCCGTCGAACGAAGCGGCAGCTCCTTCAGCATCGCCCGCGGACGAAGCGGCAGCACCTTCAACATCGCCCGCGGACGAAGCGGCAGCACCTTCAACATCGCTCGCGGACGATGCGACAGCTCCTTCAGGAACGTCCTCGGAGGAAGCGTCCGCCTCCTCAGCGACACCCTCAGAGGGCGTGTCCGCAGCCTCGACAACCTCGTTGGAGGGAGCGACGGCCTCCTCAGCAACGCCGTCCGAAGAAGCGACGACCGCGACGCCACGGCCGTCGCCGGAGTCGCCGTCAGCGTCGGTCTCTGCGGCCGTGTCGGCAATGGCCGCGGCGCCGTCCTCGTCCTCGCCGTCCTCGGTGTCGAGGATCTCGAGGCCTTCCAGCTCGGCGTACCGTTCGGCGGCATCGGTCTCGTCGTCGCGGTCCGCCGCGGCGGCGCGCGCGAACCACTCGCTCGCCTCCACCTTGCGCCCGGCCTCGGCCAGGGCGTCGGCGTACGCGTAGAAGAGCCGGGCCGACCACGGTCGGAGCCGCCGGTCCTTGAGCTCGGGAATCTGCAACGTCACCACGGCGGCCTCGACCTGCCCGAGGTCACGCCGCGCACCGGACTCCACGATCCGAAGCTCGACTCGGCCCATCGGGTCGAGCCGCTTGGCCTCCGGCGACTTGACCAGGTCGAGTGCCCGCTCGGGACGGCCCAGACCACGTTCACAGTCGGCCATCACCGGAAGGTACGAGTCGTCGCTCGTGCTCAGGCGGCGCGCCGCCCGCAGCTCGGCGAGCGCCTCGGCCCACTCCCCCGCGCGGTAGGCGGCGAGGCCCGCGGCCTCACGCACCAGACCGACGCGCGAAGCCAGCCGGCGTGCCTCCCGGGCGTGCTTGTAGGCGGCCTCGGGGTCTTCCTCCGCCAGCCGTCCCGCCATCACGAGACGCCGGGCGACCCGGCTCGCCAGGTCCTTCGGAAGCGTGCGGAGCTCGGCACGCGCGTCGGCGTCCAGCTCCTCACCGGTCACATCGTCAGGGAGCAGCGGAACGTCGTGCTGCGGCGTCTCGTTCTCTCGCTCGCGCCGTTCCGGCTGAGGTCCGCGATCACGCGGCGGACCGTACGAGCGGTCTCCGCCACGACGCGGACCGCCACGGTCCCTGTCACGGTCGCCGAACGGCTTGCCCGGGCGGCCTCCACGACGGTCGTCGCGTGGTCCGCCTTGACCACGGGGACGGTCACGATCGCCGAACGGCTTGCCGCCGCGCCGGTCCTCGAAGGGCTTCCCGGGCCGCGAGCCACGCCGGTCATCACGCTGACCACCCGGCCGCGAGCCACCACGGTCCCCGAAGGGACGCGGACCCCGCCGATCGTCCCGCTCCCCGTAAGAACGCGAACCGCCCCGGTCATCACGCCCACCTTGCGAACGCGACCCACCCCGATCGTCACGCCCACCGTAGGGACGCGAACCACCACGGTCATCACGCTGACCAAAGGGACGCGAACCGCCCCGATCGTCACGCTCACCTTGAGGCCGCGATCCACCACGGTCATCGCGCTCACCAGAAGGACGCGGACCCCGCCGATCGTCACGCTCACCATAGGGACGCGAACCGCCCCGATCGTCACGCTGCCCATACGGACGCGAACCACCACGGTCGTCCCGCCCACCGTAGGGACGCGAACCACCACGGTCATCACGCTGACCATAGGGACGCGGAGCGCCCCGATCGTCGCGCTGGCCGTAAGGACGTGAGCCGCCGCGCTCGCCGGACGAGCGCTTCGGGCCAGAACCCCGACGGTCGTCACGGTCGCCGGGCTTCGGACCACGCCGGTCGTCGAACCGACGCTCACCGCCAGGTCCGCCCCGCCGCTCTGAATCACGGTCCTTGCGGAACCCATCACGGTCCTTGCGGAATCCACCAGGCCGTTGCTGTCCGCCACCGCCGCCTTGTCCGCGGAACGGGCGGTCCTTGGGGCGTCCTTGGAAACGGCCTTCGCCGCGGGGGCCGCCGCCGGAGCGCGGTCCGCGTGAGGACTCGTCCCGGCCGCCCTCCTCGCCGGCCGGACGACGGTCCTCAGAACGCTTGAAGGGAGGACGCCCCGGCTTCCCACGGTCGTCACGCTGACCGCCGCCGGGTCGGCCCTTCCACGAGCCGCCGCGCGGGCCGGACTCTCCACGATCACGGTCACGGCCGCGCGAGCCCTGGGCACCGCCCTTAGGCGCGCCTCCACGCGGGCCGCCGCTCTTGCGGGGCCCCTGTCCGCCAGGTCCGCCGCGGGGCTTCCCATCACGCTGGGAAGGCTTGCCGCGACCCCCGTCGTCGCCCCGCCGCTCGCGGCGCTCGTCCTTGCGGCCGTCCTCTTCCGCGCTCATCACGATCCGTCACTGTTCTCGTTGGCTCATGGACCTGCATCCCATTTTGACAGGTCCAAGACATGCATCGAGGGCCGCCCCACGAACCGGGGGCGGCCCTCGACCAATATATGTCCGGCGGTGTCCTACTCTCCCACACAGTCTCCCGTGCAGTACCATCGGCGCTGAAGGGCTTAACTTCCGGGTTCGGGATGGGACCGGGTGTT
>NZ_JBEYUA010000008.1:430628-432108 GCF_040643285.1 Spirillospora sp. NPDC047279 | reverse complement strand
GGTGGCCACCGGCCGGTCGAGATCTACACCAACCCGAGCCAGCATCCCCAACTTTCAGATCCGGGTTTCTGAGCCAACTTCTTGACGCGAGACACGTGGCCCAGGCGCGGATGGCGGGGGTCTTGTTGGATGACAGGTTGTCGCAGATCACGTAGATGGGGGCGCCGTCGGGGCGGGCGGCCCGGATCGTCTTGAGCGCCTTGAGGGTGTTCGCCCCGCCCTTGCGCTGCCGGTTGACGCCCCACAGGGTGTCGTCGCCGATGGAGTAGCAGCCGTGGAAGTAGCGGACGCCGTGGGTGCGGTGGTAGGTGGCCGGCAGCCGGTCGGGCTTGCCCTCCTGGGCCCAGCAGGTGCCGTGGCAGGGCCGGATCGACAGCGGCCCGAACTGGTCGAAGGCGAAGCATCGGTCGGGGAACCGGCTGGTGACCTCCTCGATCCGGTCGAGCTTGGCGTCCTTGTCCGGGTCTTTGGACTCCTTCCAGGTGCGGGTGCGCTGGAAGGAGATGCCACGGCTGCGCAGGATCTGCCGGAGCCGTTCCCGGCCGATCTTCACCTGGTGGACGGTGTTGTCGTCCAGGTAATCGGCGAGCTTGCGGATGCTCCAGTGCGTGAAGGGGCGGCCCAGCTTGGCCGGGCGCGTCGTGGCCGTCGCGACGATGTAGTCCTCGTCGTCACTGCTGATCTGGCGGGGACGACCTCCCGCCCACTGAGGGTCCAGCGCGGCCAGCCCCCGCTGGTTGAAGGCGTGGATGACGTCCCGCACGGTGTCCTCGTGCGCCTGCACGAGCCGGGCGATCGCCGGGACCGTCGTCCCCGACGCCGACGCCATGATGATCATCGCCCGGCGGACCCGGATCGACTCATGCTTGCCCCGCCGCACGATCTGCTGCAGCTTGCGGCCTTCCTGGTCGGTCAGCCGCCGTGCTCTCACCGGTTCTGCCATCCGCGCCCTCCTCGACAGCGATCACCTCGCTACGAGCGTGAGGGCAACAGACATCGAAAGCGCGGACCCCAGCGGGTGTGTCGCCCGGCGAACGTATGTGGTCAGCGCACTAGCCAGTTCTGCCGAGTTGCCGTCTCCAAACGAGGTCGCGCGGCTCTCAAGCCACGCAACCAGCCACCAAAGAACCCAGCACCCAGCACCCAGAGCCACGCTCCGCACCTACAACACCTCTCCGCACCTACAACGTCTCTCCGCACCCGCAGACCCCGCGCGCACCGCGCCCACGCTTTTGCTTGAACGCCGACCACCAGCGCGCTCACAGCCCACAACCACACGCCGCCATACGCCTCCCCTCTTCGGCGCCGCTCGAACATCAGGACCTGCCCCACCCGTAGCCGGACGACCACACCCACTGACGGGACACCGGCGCCGCCCAACCCCCGCCCCCCATGAGCCTGATCTGCACTCAACTCACGCCCGCCCCAGCAGACCCCGCGCGAAGCGCGGCAAACATACGCCTGAACGTCGACCACCCGT